>JBLINZ010000350.1:0-6747 GCA_047639375.1 Mariniblastus sp.
GATCCATCGTCAATAATAATGGTGGCTTTGTCGATGTATTTTTGTGCCTTTGTCACATTCGCTACGTTGCTTCCACCCTCGAACGTTGTTGCGTTGGGGTCGGCATCGTTGGGATCGATTCGGTTTGTTGGGATATAAGGTCGATTGCGGGCCACTTTGACTTGACCGCGGCGAACCAAATCGTAGGTATCCACAACCATCAAGTCCCCCGTGACGGTTATCTCTTGACCAAGCATCGAACGCCAGTCGACTAAGCCTAGATCGCCGCTGATTAGCACCGGTTCGCCATCAGCATCTTGCTTCTGGCCGCCTGTAGATGCATAAGCAACTTTTGTTTTTGGCTCCGAGGTTGCAACCCCGGAGTTCGTTGAGCTAATAGACTCTTTGGCTATCGGCTTACATCCGGAATTGAGCAACAGCGCGATCGACGATAGGGCGAGCAACGTAACGCGAATTGTCTTTTTTGTGCGGATCATCGTTTTCAGGGTTCTCAATGTTCATACTTCGATAGAAACAGGGTTGGCATCGTCACCTTACTGGTCAACCCAGACTAACTCTTGCAATGGAGTCGAATCAATCCCTGGAAGCAAATAAGTCAAACCAAATCCTATGCGGAAAAAGGCTTGATCGAGTGGGAGTTGAATGCAATGCTCAGCCGTATCGGCCTGAATTTTCGAGACTTCCTTCGATACCGACTCAAGGTCGACGAAAATATCGGCGAGAGTGATGTGGCCCATTTTAACGCCCGGGACCAACAGCAAGATACCACTGAAAAGGGGATGGCCGAGAATTGTCAGCCGGACCGTGGCAAAAGATTGCCTTGCCGCAGGCGTTTATGAGAAAACAAACCGACGGCTTGGTACTCGATGGGGCCACCTCCGCCATGGATGCCAAAGCAGAAGCAAAATTTTCAACCACTTTCGCGAAGCGACCCAAAAGCAGATGGCCATTTCCATTTCTCGTCGCTTCTCGACAGTCCAAACGGCCGATGAGGTCTACTACGCCACTGGTTCGCAAAGAATGAGCTGCGTCCCCTTTTTCAACCCTCTGGTTCGTAAAGAATGAGCTGCGTCCCCTTTTTCAACCCTTCGTCCCCTTTTTCAACCCTTCAAACGATCCAAGTACCGTTGAATATCGGCGGGCCAATTTGTTTGAAACTCCATTAGCTTTCCAGATATTGGATGCTCGAAACGCAGATCGGCAGCGTGCAAAGCCATTCGTCGGATCTTGCTGCGGTCGACTATTTGCGGCTTTCCAAATGGACCGCGGTATTTAATATCGCCACAGATCGGATGGCCAAGCTCTGCTAAATGGATACGAATTTGGTTGGTTCGCCCTGTTTCTAATCGGCATTCCAATTCGCTATAGGAACCAATTTTTCGCAAGGTTCGAAAATGCGTGACCGCTTGCTCGCCATGCGTCGTGTCGGTCGTACTCCCTCGTAAACCGTCACCTCGGTCGCGAATGAAATACGAGGTCATCGTTTGATTTTCGATCGAACCAGGAATCAGCGCAAAGTACTTTCTCACGGCGGCGTGTTGGGCAAACTGTTGAATGATTTTGGTTTGGGATTCCTTGTTGCGTGCAAACGCAAGAAGTCCGCTTGTGTCACGGTCAATCCGGTGAACCGACAATAACTCCGGAAGTTTTTGGAGCTTGCGTTCTGTATCGTTTTTCTTAGCAGCGTGTTTGCCGATCAGCCGGGGGACACATTCATCCAGCGTCGGTTGCAAATTCTTTCGCGCCCAAGACCAATCTAAATCTGATTTTCGCCGCAATGTCACCATTCCGGTGGGCTTTTCAACGACCACCAATTCAGTGTCAACGAAACATATGTTGACATCTTTGTCCGTTGGAGGTGGGGGTAATGGGTGGTCAAAAATCGTAATCACTTCGCCCTCGGCCAACTGCCGGCCTTCGTCTACACAGAGCACTCCGCCAATAGTAACCCGTCGCGCGCGTAGCATTTTCTTCACCACCGACCAGGATGGATCATCGGGCAGATGTTGGCGCATCGCGGCCAACACCATTTGCTTCTTTTCGGAAACCGTGAAATTATGTATGGGCTTCATGGATCGATCAATAATGATTGTGGGCTAACATTGGATTCGCAACTGGCCGCCAGGAAGCCAGGGTTGTATCAGGCCAGTTGCATCGAACCTAAACGACGACAGAAAAGCCAACACAAAAAAGCAGACAGTAGTTTTATTCTGGAATCTAAACTAATCAATAACCTTGAGTTTTGCTATATAGAATGAGTTTTCTATGTCCCAGTGCCTTCTTTTTGTTCGAGCCATTTGTGCGATCTTTTTGTGGAACGCAATAAAGATATCAACAGGACACAGCGTGATAACGACTGTTTCTCGAAGCATTCGAAACCGTCGACCATCATTTCATCCCAGCCTAGGCAAACCAACAAACCTAGCTCGGTTCGAGTGCTCGAATCTTGAGCCCCAACGGAGCTTGCCGAGATTCGTTAAAACGGTTATTCCCCGGGTTCTCGAATGTTGAAAAGGAAATGCCAGAATGCTCAGTCTCGACGAAATTGACCAAATTTTTCACCAGTACTACTTCGATGGCATGGGGGCCGTTAGCCGCTATGATGCGAAATTCCTGTGTGATCTAATCGAAGAAAACCGACCGGGCAAGTGCTTCGAAGTCGGCGTTGCTTCGGGAATGTCAACGACATTTATACTGATGGCATTGGCGAAGATTGGGCCGCAAAGCGAGTTGGTATCGGTGGACATTAGCCAACAGTACTACGCGGACCGGACGAAGGAGGTTGGTTACGTGGTTGACGCGGCGATCCCTCAGCTAGGTTGCAAATATGGACTTCACTTTCACCATTGGTCCGCCGACGCCGAAAAGTTCAGCGCGGACGAAAAATTTGATTTTGTCTTCATTGATGCGCATCACAGTCACCCATGGGCAACGCTCGATACAATGCTGGTGCTTCCGTTTCTTAAATCTGGTTCGTGGATCGCTCATCATGACATCGCCCTGAAAGACATTCCTAGGTTTGCCTTGGAAACTGGACCGTTTAACGTTTACGAGGCGTTTCCAGCACCGAAGAAAAAGTCGCAGTTCGAGAATCAGAACATCGGGGCTTTTCAGGTAGCGGGCAGCCACCGCGATTATGAGGCTCAGCTATTGGCGTCGTTGGCCCAAGAGTGGACGGTTTCGGGAATGATTAAAGAATCGTTTTACAATCGCATCTTTGAGATGGTGGACCGTTTTTATAGCGCCGAGTTTGGGGCGCACGTGCGTGCACGCATTGAAGCTCACAATAAGAAGATTGCTGCGGCAGCTCGTTAGAAATCGTTACAAATTCAGGGAACGAAAGAGAACGAGAGTGCCTTTTGGGCGGTGTGTCACAACTACATCTTTCGAATGAGATGCATTCCGTCGCGGCCGCGGTAGCTGAGGAGCAAGGAATTCACTGCCGCCCCCGCTTCAAACACGGCTTCGAAAAATTGATGCTCACCTGGCCACGGGAAAGCGAAGAATAAATCAAAATCGTCCAGGCCCAAGCCCATCTCTTCGTACACCTCGCCCTCATGGGTTTCGACGTGCTCTATGTCACGGCCTAGCTCGAGTATTCCAGCGATATCACGGGGCACGAAACTGCCGCAATAGAACTTGGCTGGCAAATCAAGGGCATCAGCCAAGTTGCTGGACTCCTCGACTAAGGCAGATTCAATTTCGATTCCGACGGACTCCATTCCACGTAATGATGTCAGCAGGGCGGCCACTCCAAAACCACTGCCCAGTTCGCAAAAACGACTACCCGTCAGCAAATGATTTTGATCAATCCAGGTCAGAGATTGATCCAACAGGTGAAAGTCGCAGGGCACAAAATTCTCGATAACAGAATCGTTGCCCAACATGAATGCTTCGATTCTTTCGTTTGCCAAATCAATCAAACGGGCGGCGGCCGGTGAGTGCGGAAGCCGTTTAATTTCATCAGGGATGTTGATCGACTGCATTGTCATGGTTGGAAATAAATAATTCGGGAAAGTGGACGGCTGCCCAATGTTGTTAACACGGGGCTTTCAGGTTGCACGAATGCGAAGACCATCGCCGCTGAAAACAAAAATCTTCTGCTCGTGCAACGACACTACTTCTTGGACTTCCGTTAGCTCGAGCAATTTGTGGTCTTGAAAAGCTCGTCTACACGCGCCCATCGCTCGGATTCGAGCATCAGCCCAATCGGTTCGGGATGATGCCGCAATATGAGCCTCAAATGTATGCTGAACCTAGTGAGGCGTCTGTTTACGTTTCGTAGTCTAACCCAATCTGAAACTTTCGTCGTGGCCTCGCCGCGACGATTCCCAGGGTTGGAAAACAGAAAAAGGCATCAGGACGGAGTGGCGCTGCCGGCTGGCATGCAAGAAGTTACGTCAGGGTAAACAAGAGGACGCTCAAGTTAGACCTGGGTATCTGGATTGATGCTCTGGTCTACCAACCGCGTGAGCGGCTCGTGAATTGAAGATTCGGCAAGAAGACGGGGAAGTTCTCTTCGCCTTGATTATTCGAGCGTACAAAAGGATTGCCTTGCACAAAACAGCCAATAAGCCGACTACTGCGTCTCAGGAGAGTCTGCCCTGGCTCAACAAAGCAACACAAAATAGCGTGAGGTCACCGATTCGAGCGTGACTCGTTGAGTCAACGCCACCTTAAGGGTCAAATCGAGATTTGGATTTCCTCTGCTACGATTCGGATCGGAATGCGCTGAGCGTTTAATTCTGGGCGAGCTTCATCGAGATACGTTCCATCGCGGATCGAAAAATGCCAATGGTGAATTCGGCAAACGACCGTCTCACCTTCCATGGTCCCACAGGCCAAAGACGCGCCCGCATGTGGGCAGCGGTCGTCCAACGCAAAGAACTCGTCGCCGACGTGAAAAATGCCGACTCGGGTTTCGTTGACGACGTACATCCGAGACGCCCCTTGAGGAACATCGGCAACGTTGCAAACGGTTTGGAATTTTTTCACAGAAAATGACTCGGCGGTGTTGAGGAGGAGTCAGTGCGACGCTGTTATCGCTGCAGTCATGGCAGGAATGGTTGCTGCGATCACGATCGCGGTTTGAACTGCCTGAATTGTGGCCTGCGTAACTCCGGACGCAAGGATGTCGCCATTGGCCAGCTGCTTGATTCGGTCTTTGTGTTGACGAAGCTCTTCCTTTACAAAGTTCGCTTGCAGCAATCCCGCATGACTGGCCAACGCGATCAGCACTGCGGTGGGGCCATCGGGTTTAGCTTTTTCGTCAAACATGACTTTACTCATGTTTTGGCGAATCGCGTCTTCGTATGAACCGTCGAGTTCGGGATAAATTTGCTGTGTAAAAAGCCAAAGCATTTTCTTCTCGTCGTGCTTCAGGATGCCCAAGTCACAAAGTTGCAGCGCAATGAGGTGCTTCAGTTTGGGGATACTGGCGGCCATGAACACCCAGTGCTGGAGGCTTTTGGCTTTTTTTGACTCACCGATTAGATGTAGCAGTTCGTCCAAGACGAAATCGCCGATTGGAGAATCATCAATCACCGTGACGATCTGTGTTTTGTCATCACTGGCAACAATTCTCTGCCGCATTAGCAATTCGCTGACCATCGCACCGGCAACGGAATACAGAAACATGCCGCCAGGGAAAGTACCGTTGTCATCGCGGATCGCGAGTAACATGATTTCCTGATGTAGCAATAATTGGCCTGCCATGGAATCGCCTTCGAATCAATTTGGAACGCGCTGTGGTTTTGGCTCTATTCGATCTTTATACCATTTTATTGACAAAACCTTCGCCGAGTCCCCAACAACCGGTAGCGTACGGCCTTTTTTCTATTGGTGCCGATCGATTTTGTGGGCGGCAAGGTCCGAGCCGACGGATCGGAGAGTGGGCGGGTAGCTTGTTGGAGCCCGGATCGGTACGATTTACGGCTGCTCAGAATCAAATCAACTCTGTCCATTCCACTACTGCGTCAACAGTTCACGATCGCAGGCCTCCCGGTTCCATGAATCATGAAGAAACACGAATGGCGTGAGAAAACCGAAGAGGGCGCGACACGTTTGGTCACCGCCATACGGCATGCCGGCAAATGGAAGCTTCGGTCCCGACTCAAGTCCGAACCGGATTGGACAGAGTTTCCGTCCATTCCACTCGACGATCTCGAAACCCTCCACGACATCATCTCGAAGAAATATCAACGGAACCGTGTGCCTTTCGCCCAAGTCGCGGAAATTGAGGCTCTGATCGCTACTGCGAAGCCTCGGAAATAATAAAGTCCGCTGTGTGCTTTTACGAACCACCGTGTATCCCAGTATTTTTCGTGGGTGTAAACATGGCCCTAGAATCACTGCACGCGTCTCTGGTTTTGGTTATTGGCTGGCAACAAAAAGTTACCGCGGATCTTCAATCGACTTCGAAACTCACTTTTGCCCACATTCGATCAACGCCATGATCGCAAACGTCGTGCCCGCGTGAGAGATGTAGTGCTTGGATGGCGTCGTACGAAATTTTAATGAGCGAGTGAACCATCGCCCGGACGCACGCTGGTTAGACTTGAGCCAATCGACGCCGCCTTTCAGAGCCGGGGAGTCCGCCTTGATGCCTGCTTGTCGTAGCACAAAAATCGCAAACCCGGTTCCATAGGCGTCGGAAATGGTGTCTTGCCGATTGCCGTTGCCTGCTCGCTTCCAAGATTCGTCGCCAAGACTTAGCAACGACCAGCCGCCGTCTTCCTGCTGAAGAGC
>JBLINZ010000351.1:0-6717 GCA_047639375.1 Mariniblastus sp.
TCTCCCCCGACCGGACGGACGTTTACGAATACCGAATTTTGGAGGGCAAATCGCAGCAGGTCACCGATTCGCCGACCCAAGAATACTCACCGCAAATTTCGCCAGACAACAAAACGTTGTCGTTCGTAACCGATGGCGAAACGGCGAACCAAAGTGTTTGGTTTGGAGAACGAGACAGTCAAGAATTTCAGTGGCTACTCGAGAACCAAGGCGAGCGCGAACCCGTCGGCTACTACAGCTGGAATCATTCAACTAACTACATTTTGTTTTGGTCACGCTACGGTTTCAGCATGCGGCTCGTGCACAAGACGAAGAAAATCTCGCACTATGTGACCGGCGATGCCATCCCAACTACGCCGTACATTATCCCCGGCACGGACAAATTTAGTTTCATGCATCAACAGGGCAACGGCGAAGTCTGGATCAAGGAGCTTGACCCAAACACGTTGGCCATTCGCCCGCTGACCGCAGTGGTCGGGAGCAATCGAAATTACGGCTGGACGCCCAGCGGCCAAATCATCATGTGTGACGGCACGAAACTTCATCGCTGGTCGCCCAAGAATCCAAAATCTTGGGAGCTCGTGGCTGATCTGGGTGAATCAGGCTTGCAGTCAATCACCCGCGTGGCCGTCAGCCCCAACGGTAAACACCTGGCCGTGGTCGGTGTACCAAGTGATCCTTAACTGACGATCATCAACTAACACCGCAAGGATAATGTAGCGAATGTCGTCAAGAATTTCGGCACGCAGAATCCCAAAATTTCAACGACTGAGCTACAACCGGATTCAGATGGCCGAAAGTCTTGACGACTTGCGCTACGACCAAAATTAATTAACAAGCAACACAATGACGCATCTCAATCGCCAGCCCAAGTTCCTCGCGGCGTTCTTGTCGTTCGCGATCCTCTGCGCTCAGAGTTCCGACGCTCAAGAGTCCACCACTCAAGAGTCCACCACGCAAAAAACCGAATCCAACGATCCGACGTTGAGAACATTCGATCCGACTCCAGCCCTAAAAGTCGCCGCCACGGACTTGAAATCGGCCAAGTTCCCGGTCATCGACATTCACTCGCATTTCGGATATCGGCTGAGAGGTGAAACCACCGCATTGGCCGACTACGTGGCCGTGATGGATCGAAACCGAATCGTAATCTCTGTCAGCATGGACGCCAAACTGGGAGACGAAGAGGACCACCTATCGTTCATCGGAGACGAGCACCAAACACGACTCGCCGCGTTTGCCCATATCGACTTCCAAGGATCCGGCCAAACAGACGATCCAAAAACATGGTCTTGCAACCAGCCGGGCTTCGTTCACACGTGCGTCGAGCAACTGCGAGCCGCCAAGCCCAAAGGGATTATTGGCTTGAAATTCTTCAAGTCGTTTGGATTAGAATTCAAAAACGCCGACGGCACCTTACTCAAGATTGATGACGCTCGATTGGATCCGATCTGGCAAACCTGTGGAGAACTGGGGTTCCCCGTGATCATGCACGTCGCCGATCCGGTGGCTTTTTTCCAGTCGATTGATAAAAACAACGAACGCTGGGAAGAGCTCAGTCGCCATCCGGATTGGAGCTTTCACGGCGATGCGTTTCCCGGACGCAACGAATTGTTGGCCGCGAGAAATCGCGTCATCGCCCGGCACCCCCAAACCACGTTCATCGGCGCCCACTTTGCCAACAACAGCGAAGACCTCGCCACCGTCGGCAAGTGGCTGGATGCTTACCCAAACTTGGTCATCGAATTCGCGTCTCGGATCAACGAACTCGGGCGGCAGCCCTACACGGCGAGAAAGTTCTTTTTGAAATACCAGGATCGCATCCTCTTTGGCACCGACGGACCATGGCCCGAGCTGCGACTAAGTTACTACTGGCGGTTCCTAGAGACCTACGACGAGTATTTCGAGTACAGCGAAAAATCTCCTCAGCCACAGGGGATGTGGCGAATCTACGGAATCGGATTGCCCGACGACGTCTTAAAAAAGATCTATTACAAAAACACCTTGCGAATCCTGCCAGGATTGAATGTTCCGTTTAAAAACAGACGTCAGGCTACCAATTGACGTTAAGTTGTTGATCCTACCGCTCGAAACCAACCAGCGAAACGCTTATGCTTTAGAGGCGGCTCGTAGTTCGAAAGTGACATTTCGCTATTGTTGATTTCGCGAAGCAAAAAGTGGCAACCCGACGTGGCTGTGACTTTTTAGAAATATTGAGCCGAAACCGACAATGAAAACCCCGCATTTTGTCCGCAAGATAATCGAGTTGCTGGCGAACTACAACTTTAACCCCTTGGTAAAACTTCATGCCCGGAACCGTTCATATATTTGACTGGATGGCCGCGCCGTTAAAGAATGCGCCAAGTGGGATCTGCGCCGTGTTTGGCGGGGAGCGGTTTCTGAAACGGCTAGCCATTGAATTCCTCATTCGCGAAATCGGAGGCGACGAAGAGGATTTTTCGCCATCCCAATATGATTCCGACACCGCAACCTGGGCCGATGTGAATGACGAGTTGTCGACGCGCAGTCTGTTCGGTGGCGACGGCCCAAAAATTGTCATCGTCGACCACGCCGACAAATTCGTTAAAGACAATCGTGATCGACTGGAAGACTACGCCGACGCGTCCGGCTCTGGCCTCCTGGTTCTGGTCGTCGACAGCTGGGCCAGCAACACCAAACTATACAAAAAAATCGACAAAGTCGGTCTTCAAATACGAGCTGATGCGCCCACCAAATCCGCCAGAAGCAAACAGGCTGACGACAAAAAAACCGCGGCCTGGCTAATCGCTCGAGCTCAATCAGTTTACGAATTTCAATTGCCCGCAGGCGGAGCCCAAGCTCTGATCGAGCTGACTGATTGCGAGTTCGGACGCATGGACCAAGAGCTACAAAAGATTTCGCTCTACGCCGACGACCAAGGCAAAGTCAACGAAGCGACGATCAAGAAAGTTGTAGGCGGCTGGCGTAGTCGGACCATGTGGGAAGCCATCGATGCCGCAGCTGACGGAAAAGCCGGCAAGGCGATCGAGTTGCTAGACCAACTCCTCCGCAGCGGCGAACACCCACTCGCGCTGTTCGGTCAACTGTCATGGTCGCTGCGACGATACGCGACAGCCACAGAACTGGTGCTCCGCCAAATGCGAAATGGGAAAAAGCCGAACCTGGAACACGCCGTCAAAGAAGCAGGCTTTAAGGCTTGGGGCGGCGAAATCGAAACCTCACAATCGCGACTTAGACAGCTTGGACGAGACCGCGCGAAACTCATGCTAGATTGGCTCCTAGAAGCCGACATGCAGCTCAAACGTTCCCACTCCAAGGAAAACCGAGGCCGCCTGGTGTTAGAGAAACTATTCATCAAAATGGCCAAGGAACTGGGGCCTCAGGCTGCGTAAGCCTGTTGTTTACTCACAACGGCTCGACGAATTAGAACGAAAACCTTCATGCCTGATTTGGCATGATTAAATTTGCAAACTTAATTAAACGCCGCCTAGAAATTACAGCGGCAGATAGGTGAATAACATGAATCCCATTTGGATTGTCTTGATTGTTTTGGTTGTCTTTTTCCTGATCTTTGCCATGTGGGCGATGGGCGTATTCAACAATTTGGTCAAACTTCGCAATCGATTTGAAAACGCGTTTTCGCAAATCGATGTCCAGCTCAAGCGACGTCATGACCTGATTCCGAATCTCGTCAATGTTGCCAAGGGCTACATGTCGCACGAGAAAGAAACACTTGAGGCGGTAATTCAGGCTCGCAATCAAGCTGTCAGTGCAGGCAGCGGTGCTAATCCTCGCGACGGCGACAGCATGGATCAAATGGCCAACGCTGAGTCCAACCTCAATGGAGCGTTAGGGCGGTTGTTGATGATTGCCGAATCGTACCCGGATCTTAAAGCCAACGAGAACATGCTGGCGTTGCAAGAAGAACTGACTTCGACCGAGAACAAAGTCTCCTTCGCTCGTCAGGCTTACAACGATGCCGTCACCGTCTACAACACAACTCGCGAACAGTTTCCCGCCAATGTTGTGGCAGGAACATTCGGCTTTGATTCGGCTCGGTTATTTGAAGTCGACGAGCCGGCTGAGCGCAATGCTCCCAAAGTTGAATTTTAATCAGCGGCAACTGACTGCGAACCGATAGAAATCTTCGAAGGATAAACGTGGACTTTTTTGCAGCGCAAGAACTGAGGCGAAAGAAAACAAAATGGCTCGTCCTGCTGTATGGACTTGCCGTCTTGTTTATCATCCTCGGCATTTATGCCGTGATCGCGATTTCGCTTGGGTTCGCCAAGCCATCGGCGGAGGGCATGGCAAGTTTCTTCAATCCGGGTCTGTTCGCGCTCGTAGCCGCAGCGACGATTTTGGTGGTCGGCCTCGGAAGCCTCTATAAAACAATGGAACTCCGATCCGGTGGTCAGCATATTGCCTCGCTGATGGGCGGAACGCGAATTCCGGCTTCGACCACCGACCTCGCTGAACGCCGCCTCCTCAACGTTGTGGAAGAAATGGCGTTGGCCTCGGGAGTCTCTGTCCCGCCCGTTTACATCATGAAAGATGAGCCAGGGATCAACGCCTTCGCAGCCGGCTACTCTCCGGCCGATGCCGTGATTGGCGTCAATCGCGGAACCATCGAACAGCTCAACCGCGACGAACTTCAAGGCGTGATCGCGCACGAGTTCAGCCATATCCTCAATGGCGACATGCGAATGAATATTCGCTTGATCGGCATTCTGTTTGGAATCCAAATCTTGGCGATGATCGGGTATTTCCTGCTAAGAGCGTTTGGCACCGGGGGCAGACGAAGCAGCAGCAAAGATGGGGGAGGCCAAGCCGCGATTCTGGGCATTGCGTTGGCGTTTTTGATTTTTGGCTCGATCGGTCAAATCTTCGCTCGAATGATTAAAGCGTCCATCTCGCGACAACGCGAGTATCTTGCTGATGCATCGGCCGTACAATTCACACGCTACCCGGCGGGCCTCTGTGGGGCCCTCAAAGTCATCGGCAGCACGGCCCGTGGGTCGGCGATCGAATCTAAAGAAGCCGAATCGATGAGTCACATGTTTTTCGCCAATGGGTTCTCGTCGAAGCTTAGCGGCCTGCTGTCGACGCATCCGCCTATGATTCCCCGCATTCAAAAATTGGACCACGATTTTGACGGGGACTTCAAAGGCTATTTTAAAGTCCGGCAGAAAATGGCTGACGCCCGCGCGAAACGTCGAGCCCAAGAAGAAGCGAAGCAAAAGAAACGACAGCCCATGACGCCGATCGGTTCGATGTTCCCTGCCGAAATCGCAGAGAAGTTCTCGCTCGATCCAGAAATTTTGATCGCCGCCATCGGAGCCCCCAGCCCCCAAGATGTAAATCGCTCGAATGAACTGATCAACAAGCTTCCTCCGCAAATCACAGAAGCCGCCCATCACCCGTACTCGGCCCGCTGCATCGCCTTCGCGACATTGCTCAGCGATGATGATTCGATGCGGGCGGAACAATTACGGCTGATCGGAAACAGCGAAGGTCAACCGACTTGGGAAACCACCAAGCAACTACTGCCGCTCGTTGCCCAACTCGAATTGAGCGACCGGTTACCCGTGCTCGAGATGATTCATGGCTCGTTAAGTGATCTGTCGCCACAACAATATGTTCAGTTTCGAAAAACCGTCGAAGGGCTCGTCGGACTGGATAACAAGACAAGCCTCTTTGAGTTTGTCGTCAGGCATCATCTCCTGATGCATCTTGATCGACGGTTTTCCATCAAACCGCCGCCCTCGGTCAAATTCAAAACAACCAAATCGCTGGAACGCGAGATTGAATTGATGCTCTCGGCATTCGCGAGTGCCAGCACCACCGACAGCGTCCTCGACGACGTAAAAGAGCTCGAGCCCGCGGCCGTGGAACAGTCTTACCGCTTGGCGATGCAAGTCGCTGGTTTTGGTGATGCGGCTCAAAGCCAAGCCAAACTCAAAAGCTGGGAAGTCGAACAGCTTGAAAAGTGCATGCTGTCACTGCAACGAAGCTCACCGGCGGTCAAGAAGCAATTCCTCAAAGCAGCCGCGGTCCTGATCACGTTCGATCACGAGATTACAATCGCTGAGGCCGAGTTTTTCCGCGCCGTTGCCGAGTCGCTTGACTGCCCCGTCCCCGTTCTAGCCGCCGGACGAATCGGCCGTGCATCCGTTTAAGCTGGATTCTATTACAGCTTTGCCGTCATCGAACGCCAAAAAGACCAGGCAAAGCGCCCAAGCTACCACATCACATGCGGGTAATGCCCCAATCACATTTCTGATGAACAATTTCTACCCAGTTCACCTGATTTCTGAAGAACCCTCGCTCCGCCTAGCAATTGCCAGCAAGCTCATGTTGGCAAATAAACATTGCTGCCTTGAAGCGTCTGTTTAATTTCTCTACCATCCGCCTCGAATATCGAGGGCAAGGACTATCGCAGGACGCGATGTCGCTCGAGAGTGCTTTTAAGGAATAGGTAGAGCCATGCCGGAATGGAATTCGGTTACGAAAATGGGTACACGTTGGGTCTTAGCTTGGGGCGTGATTCTCGTCGCAGCAACAGCGCAAATGGGCTGCTCAAAACTATCCCAATCCAGCTATAAAGACGATTTGCTTGGGCTCAAAAGCAATCAGACCGAATGGTCCACGGACTCAGCCGAGCGGAACCTTGCCGACACTCAAGTTTTGCCCGACAAAACCCGCCAGGATTCCGCT
>JBLINZ010000352.1:0-6674 GCA_047639375.1 Mariniblastus sp.
CTGCTGTCGTGGATGCTGGCCCGATCTCAACAACCAACCAGTGAGCCCTGTCGCGGAAGCCGCCAAGAGTTTCGCCGGCGCGATTGAGAGGGAGGCTTCCCAATACGGTGATCCGCCGCGCCCGCCTGCCCTTAGGCTGACTGGGGGCCTGACGGTCCACGCCTCAACGCAATCAAGACGAAGCCGAATGATGCGTGCATAGCTTATGAGGCAGTGCTCGAAGATCGCAGCTCGGGATCATCTCATTTTGCAAGAACTATTCGACGCTGGGGCGAGCAAATGCACCCAACCTACGCGACTAAATGAAGCGATCGATAAATCGTGGATCTAGCGGGATATCCGCAACCTTGATGTCGCCGATCAAGTCCTGATGAAGCTGAGAATTCTTATCCATCATGAGCTGGCCAATTTCAGCCCAAGCCTGCTGCAACTCGGGAGACGATTCCTTGCCAATCATCCGCAGGGCCGCCTCCTGATCCAATGCCGCCGCGACCTTGAGGTACTCCGGTTTTGGCTCGTCCAGCGACAACGCAAAACAGAGTGACGCCAAGCTATGGCATAGTTGATCGAACACACCGCCTTCATCGCCCAGCAGAAACGACTGGTCCATGAACGACTTTTGGTACTTGGCGATGATCATCAAAATCCGCCGTCCAAGGACACGATTTCGTTTGAGTGCTCGCTCGACGTATTTTCGTTTAAGCATGAAAAGATTGTCGACACCGCTCAGATCACCGCGTGAGGGCATGAACGAACCCAGTGTCGTCATGGCGACGAACCAACCGAATTTGGCTTTCGCACCCAAGCCGGACTTCCCGGCGACCTCCGCGATTCCGATCGGCTCAAGATACTTCCCGCGAATGCTTCGCGTCATCGCATTAGGGGCTCCGACATCAGAAAGCACCGGATTGGGGCCTTCGTAAACGGTGGCGATCGTGAACTCGTGCATGTTCTCGCCGATGTAATTCTCGATCGGATTCCCAGGCATCTGGGACGCGTCCGAACGCGTGTACTTGCGTAACTCGTCGGTATGCACCGCCCGTCCGCCTTGAATCTGATAACAATTGATCGCCGTCTGCAACAACGTTTTCGTGGCATAGACTTTGGCTATCATGCCTTGCGTCTCATCGCGGACACCGTTGGCGGCAAGCCTGAAACAGAGGTCGCCCAAAACCCGAGCTGCCAGCCCATGCACGGCGGCGCGGCCGATCCAAGTTTGAATCCGGGGCGCACTTCCGATTGGTTTCCCAAACGTGCTTCGGAACGACGTCCATCCGCCTGCGTTGGGTTCGCCAGGTTTCGCATCTAACGGAGGAGCCTTTGAATCGGCTTTTTGTGCCTCAGGATCGTTGATAATGTGAGCCAACAATTTGAATGTCTTGGCAGCGCTATTGACGCCGATTCCGCCGCGACCTTTCGCGAGTGAACTGAATGCCTGAGCCAAGCCTTTCCCGGGCGGTCCAAGCAGACAATTGGCTGGAACCGAGCAATCGGTTAAACGAAAACGCGCGTTCCACAGGTAGTCGAATGCCGTGAGGTCATTTCGCTTCATCCGAAAATTTTCACTGTCCGCGGTTGGTACTTCAAATACGATCATCCCGGAATCACGGCCTGGCTTGGTGTCGTGGCCTTCGAGCTTGACGATTAGCACACAAACTCCGCCATAGATCACGTTGGTGATCGGCCATTTGACTCCGTTGACGATGTACCGGTCTCCTTCGAGTCGAGCCGTCATGGACAGTCGACTGGGATCGGCACCCACCCCCGGTTCGGTCAAGGCAAATGAGCCTAGCAGTTCGCCTTTGGCCATTTTGGGAAGGAAGTATTCTTTTTGTTCGGGTGTGCCAAAATCAATAATGGGGGTGACCGGGCCAAGGAAGTTGTGAACTTCAAACATGACCGCCAAATCCGGATGGACAAACGTCAGCGCCCGCAGCAAAGGCCCCAGGTCGCCAAGCTTCGCACCGCTTCCACCATACTCTGTCGGAATCGCTAACCCGAAAAATCCACATTCGGCGAGTCCAGAAATCACATCAGGTCGAAACAGCATTCGTTCGTTGTCGAATAACGTGCCCGCGCTTTTCCGACTCAACAAGAAATCCAACGACACCCCCATGACCCTGGCGACCTCGGCCGTCGGCGAAAATTTCCCGGCATGAAACTCTCGGGCTTTGCCCGTTCCAAACAACGACGCGATCGTCGGAGCTTCTCCCGAGAATTGATTCTCGGCAGTTCGATCCGCGTCATCCAAAGTTGACAACGCGGCAACTTCGTCAGCAGACTTTCCAGCCTGTTGTAAAATCAAAGCCATCGCGTCTTCGCCAGAAGATTTTTGAGTCGGGTTGTCGTTTGCTTGATTGGCTTTTTGGAGCATGTCAAAAATCTTCTTAAAAACTGTTTGGAATCTGTTTGGCGGGTGCAGATGAGAACCGACGAACGCGACCTATACCATGAGGTTACCCCAATAACCATCGGCTTAAAAGCCAAAAGTTGACTTCGGTGCGACCACGTTGTGGATCGCCAAGACGCCCAGATATTGGACTCGATCGTGAGCGTTTTTCGGTTGGGCACCAACGACGGGAGAGGGACTAAAGCTCGGAAATTGCATATCGACGCTTAAGACTAAAACCGAAGAAATTGCCACGCAACAACCATAAAAAAAGCCACGTCTAAACGTGGCTTTTAGATTCACGGGATCGTGAACTGAATTCGATTGGGGCGAATTACTTGAGGCCCATCGTTTTGATCAATTCTTCAGCACCAGGAGTCATGCGGCGAACCTTGGCGGCCAGAACTTCTTTCTCCGAAGATGAAGCTTTTTCGGCGCGTTTCTTTACAAGGCCCAAAGCCTTTTTTCGCTTGCGTCGACGACGAAGCTCTCTTTCTCTTTCACTTCCCATTTGGGTTCCTGATTCTTTTTCTTGATGAACTAAACTGAATGTACTCTAATTGGACCTTCGAGCGTTGAGCCAAAATTGGTCCGGGAAAACTCTTCAAGCACCCAATCCCGGCGGCAAGAAGGCCCAGCAACGTTCTCTGTCAGGCTGGGAATCGATCTAGGGTACCGTAAATCGCCGCCCTGATCAACGCCGTTGGACGTTTATGGTAAGATGTAATGGCCCATTTCCAGGCAATCAAACCCGCTTTTTAGATCTCGACTTGAATGCGACTTTAGACAAAAAGCCCCTTGAATCGACAAGGGGCTTGAAAGTCTTGATATTCACAACGAAGTTTCTGGCGTTCCGAAGGAATTAGTTTCCTGTCAGAGGCGCTTGACCTTCGACGCTGGGAACAGGTGCGACTAGGGATTGGTTGGCTGATCCTTCCAGACCGGCCGACCCACATCCCGACACGTAGCTTTGCATGCCATCGGTGCCATGCTCATGCCCAACGGATTCCTGAAAGTAAGCACAAGAGTTCCCACATTGATTTCGGCTTCGGCTGAATAGGCCACTCAGACAATCACGATTCGAGCCCTTTCGGCCTTTGAGCTTGCCCCCGCCGCGTTGCCCACTCCGCGAGAAACATCCACCTTGCAGCAAGCCACCGCTTAAGAATCCCCCGCCACCTGCATCACACCCGCCTGCATCACACCCGCAACCACCTTGTGGGTACCCAAAGCAGCCTGAATCGCAACCGCCACAGTCGCCCGATCCGCCACCCAACCCCGTGAACATCCCACGTAGTTTTCCACCGTGCGAACTACCAAGGCAACCGCCTCCACATGAACTGTTTCCGAATCCACCGAAGAGGCCACGTAGCCTACCGCCGTGCGAGCCAAAGCTGCTGCCGCACCCGTTTCCGCAACCGTCATCATATCCGCCACAACCTTGATCGCAGGTTTCGGTGCAATAGCCGGCCCACAACGAGGCAGCACTTTGCTGAGTGATTCGCCGGCCGCAATTGTTGACTTCATAGTCCATGCCAGCTTTAGATTCGCAGCCACCACAATCTTGTGCCGTTGCAACGCCACAGGTAGCCAGCGCTGCTACCAGTACGGCAATTTTAAATGTTTGAAAAATCATCCTGACATAACTCCTAATAGTATCTTGTCTAATCTTGAGACGCGTCCAGAGGCAGGCCATGTTGGTCTACACGAGTGACCCGCCAGTTGACGGAGACGGCAAATGAAACGACGCGTTTCATTAGGCTCTGGTCGTGATTTTCTGACGAGGCTGAAGTACAAGGCGTCGCGAGTACGCGACTTGGTTTGAGCCCGTCCTTTTGATCATCGACAAGCCACAAATGAGTGAGTATTCAATCAGGTCTGAATCAAATGAACTTTGAAATTGACCGAACCGTTCTTACGAACACGTTGGGGCATCGCGTCGGGTTGTCAATGTGAATCGAAAGTATTCAACGGTTTGTGCGTAGCGTTCGGATCGTTACGAAAAATCACTCAAACAAAACATCACGACTGGGAAACTCGCAGAGTGATATTCAGATTGAATTGTACAGCTGCTGCAGTCGACATAAACCGAAACCTGCATTCACTATTCTGCTGTCACAAAGCTCGAACCCAGAACCGCTTCAATGCCTACAACTGAACATCGGACTTGGCTTCCAGCCAACCTATCTCTTGATCACCGGTTTTGAGACGACTCAACCTGCCCTGTTGCATCGCTCAACGGCGTCCTGACGATTCCGACGGCTGTATCGCACCTGGCAGGTTTGGCAAACTTTTACGACAGGATCCACGATCCTTGTATCTGGGTAACGGATTTACACTCACAGCTGACGGAACGGCTTTCCTTGTTTTGGTTTGAAAGTTTCCTATGGGAAAGACAGCATTCGACGCAATCGCAAAAGCGTCCATCTTGGTCGTCGACAGTTGTACCGATTCATTGCTATCGATCGCGACGACGTTGATCGGCAATGGACATGACGTGAAAACAGCACTGAGTTTTGACGGCGCGATTGAAATCGCTGGTCAAATCACGCTGGATCTGTTGATCACGGAATCTAAACTTGCTCTCCAGACGGGCGACGAACTCATCGATCAGATCCGACAGCTCCCTGAGCACCTCGACCTCCCAGTCATGTTCGTCACGGCTCACCAATCACCGGATGTGATTCGCCGAGCACATGATTCGGGCGCAGCGTTTCATTTAAAGAAACCGATCGATCCGATGTTACTCCGAGAACTCGTCGACAACGCACTTTGGATGCCGCATTTGGTAAAATCTCATACCGAACAAAAAACGGTTAAGCAGCCCCATGTTTCGTTTGCGAACAACCCATTTGCGTCTCCCCTAATCCCCAGCACCGTCGACTTGTACACCGGGTTCGGCGACTCCCCGATCACATTTTGAACCATTTGGGTGTGAGTTTTCGTAAGTCAGCGGGAGCCACATTGCAATCCCAAGCATTGAAAATTGCGTTGACGTGGCAACCGCATTCGGTCTCTCGAGGGGTGCGCCCTTGCTGTTGTGACGCATCCCAATTACGATTTCGAGTACGACACATTAATCCGACCTTACCGACTTCTAGCGACTCGCAAGTATGATCATTGGGGCAATCAAGGAGTTCAACCGCGGTGAACGACGCGTCGCCGTGACCCCCGATTCGGTCAAGAAACTGATTAAGCTTGGGTATGAGGTCGTGGTCGAAGCAGGATGCGGCCACGAGGCCTGCTTCACTGACGAGATGTACGAGCGTTCTGGGGCTCAAGTTTTGCCGACCCCCCAAGAGGTCCTTTCGAAAGCGGAAGTCACGCTCAAAGTCGAAGTCCCGCGTCTGGAAGAAATCAACGACCTCAATGAAGGGTCGACGCTCGTTAGCTTTGTCTGGCCTGCTCGCTCGAAAGACGTGCTCGATTTACTTCGCCGTCGCAAAATCACCACTTTGGCGATGGACTGTGTTCCGAGAATTTCACGGGCCCAGAAACTGGACGCCTTGAGTTCGATGGCGAACATCGCAGGCTACCGCGCGATTATCGAAGCAGCCAATGAGTTTGGCAGATTTTTCACGGGACAGATCACTGCGGCTGGAAAAGTCCCGCCGGCAAAAGTCCTCGTGATCGGAGCCGGAGTCGCTGGCTTGTCCGCAATCGGCACCGCGAAAAGCCTCGGGGCGATCGTACGAGCCTTTGATACCCGACTCGCAGTCAAAGACCAGGTCGCCAGCATGGGCGCCGAATTCCTGGAGCTCGAGTTCGAAGAGTCCGGCGAAGGCGAAGGTGGCTACGCCAAAACAATGAGCGAGGAGTTCATTGCGGCTGAAATGGCCTTGTTCGCTCAACAAGCCAAAGAAGTTGACATTATCGTGACAACGGCCTTGATCCCCGGACGACCGGCTCCCGAGCTGATCACCGAAGACATGGTCAAGAGCATGAATCCTGGGAGCGTGATCGTTGACCTCGCTGCTCAAAACGGGGGCAATTGCAAGCTCACCCAGCCCAACGAAAAAATCGTCAAGCACGGCGTCACGATCATTGGGTTCACCGACTTGCCAAGCCGCCTGCCAACTCAAGCGTCGAATCTTTACGCGAATAACATTGTCAATTTATTGACGGATATGACGCCCGACAAAGATGGCAAGCTGGTCGTCGACACCGAAGACCAAGTCGTGCGGGGCACGCTCGTGACTCATAACGGAGAAGTCACCTGGCCGCCGCCCAAGATCGCTGACCTTGCTCCTCCTGCCAAACCTGCAGCAGTTGAAACAACCGTTGT
>JBLINZ010000353.1:0-6659 GCA_047639375.1 Mariniblastus sp.
CCGCCAAGCGGGCGGCACATTGCGGGGCGGAAACGGTGAAATCATATTCCTCGGTCATGCTAGTTCATTCCACATCAGTTGTTGATTGATTGTCGAAATCGGCAGTCACTCGGGTTAACGAAGGCGAACTCGCTGGTGATTCGCCTTCGATGGTTGTTCGTTCTCGCTTAGGCGACCTCAAACAAAATAGAGTGTCAGCCGCGTCAAGCAATTATTTCATCAGGAAACAACGTCAGCTTCTCCCTCCAACGCACAAGACTAACCGAAGGGGCCAACCCAATTGCCAAGCAGGCCACCCCAGCCTATTTCTCAGGCATCGCCGGCTCCTCAAAATCGGTTCCGGTCCGGCACGCGATAGAGATCAAAACCGCGACCAAGAGCATCATCACCGAGGCTACGATATACGGCAGAAACACAAACGCCTTGAGCATCGGGATCCCCAACGCCGATCCAAAGATCCTGGCCATCGCACTGACGCTTTGGCTCACCCCCAGCGCTTTCCCCTGTTTCGTCGGATCAGACCAACGAGAAATCAACGAGTACAGGCTGGGTTGCATCAAGCTATAGCCCGTCACGATCACGGCCAACGCTCCAAACAACCAGTTGACAGATGCAAGCTTGACGGCGTACGAGAGCACGCCAAACCCGGCAACTTCGATCAAGGCTCCCGCGATTGCCAAGTTTCTTTCAGAGACCCGCTTCGACAATTGCCGAGCGATTCCCCCTTGAACCAGTGCGACCATGAATCCGATCAAGGCAAACGTCAGGCAGACTTGCTTGAACGAGAAATCGAACGGGGCTGCTTCAAATGACTTGGAGCCTTTGATCAGCATGCTCAGCGTTGTTTCGAAACTCGCAAACGCAAAAATGCAAAAGAAAAATCCAGCCAGCAAGAAACTCATCGCGCGGCTGCTAACGGCCGTCCGCCACGCTCCTACGTCGAACCATTTGCGTGCGCTCTCGGTTACACGGCTGCCGGGGCGATGCGATTCTGGCAACAGAAAAATTGCCATCAACAACGCAACCGCTGATAGGCCGGCGGCCACAAAGCCGGGTCCAGCCCCTGGATCACCAAGCTGGACGGCGTCGCCAGGGATGGTGGGAGCCAGACTTGGGACCGAAAAATAAGCGAACAGAGGGCCCAACGTGAACCCCAGCCCAAACGCCATTCCGATCAAGGCCATCCCTCGTGAGCGATTTTCTTTCGAGGTCGTATCAGCGATGTAGGCCTGGGCTGTCGGAATCGTGGCCCCTGCAATCCCCGCGCCGATTCGTGTGATGAACAGCCAAGTCAAACTTTGCCACATCGCTGCGAACGCGAACATCGTGTAGAACACGACGCTTCCGGCGAGCCCAATAATGATCACGGGTCGGCGACCGATCCGATCTGAAATGGAGCCCCAGATGGGAGCGAAAATAAATTGCATGATGGAAAAACTAGCCATCAACATTCCGATCACAAATCCGCTGGGGTCGGTCCCAAAAATGTCTGCATAAAGCGGTAACAGTGGCAGGACAATTCCGAACCCCAACAAGTCAATGAAGACCGTCAGAAAGATCACCAGCAGCGATCCTCGAGAGGGCGACTTGGTCGAACCCGCCGAGTCATGGGAGGATTCAAGATTTGAGTCTAAGCGTTGATTCATGAATGCGCAGTTCTATGTTTTGACCTTGGCAAGTCGTGCAGATGCAAAACCCAAATTTGCCAACGCTAAAACGATACCCAACAAACGGACTATTGCGAAGTGCGGCCAGCGAGCGAATGCGATCGCAGCCAGTGCTGTCTGGCTTTTCCAAAGCACTCGCGAATCCGACTTTCGAGCAGCGCAGTCGTTTCCTGATCCGTTAATTCACCGTATTCCTCGTAGGGGATCGGTTCGCCCATCACCGCATGCAGACGCCCAGGAAGTGGGAATTTTCGACTCCGAGGATAGGCCTGATAGGCTCCATCGAAAGCGACCGGCATCAAAGTCGATTTTGAACGTTTTGCCACGGCGCAAAATCCCGACATCATGGGACGGAGTTCGCCGTCTGGCGTTCGCGTGCCCTCCGGGAACAAAACTACCGATTCGCCACGCTTAATCCGCCTCAGTGTTTCCTTCATACCACCAATACCTGTATTGTCTCGATCGATCGCAATCGTATCGTTCCACTTCAAGAACCAGCCAATGGGAGCGAACTTAAACAACGACTTGCGGCCCAGATAATTCACCGGCCGAGGGCAGATCACACCCAAAATCAATGGATCCAGAAAGCTTTGGTGGTTTGAGCAAACCAGTAGGCCATCATGTTCAGGATAGTTTTTCAGACCATAAACACGGATCCGATAGAAGAACATCAACATGGTCCGAAAGAACCAACGAACGGAGCCCTGGCCAATTTGAACCATCAAGGGACGTCGTGGTTTTCTCGTGGATGACATGCGACTAGCTAAACCAAGTAATTCGAAAGCGTCGAGGAGGAAAACTCAATGAAAACACGCGGGGCGGTCCGATTTCAACTTGACGCAAGCCAAGCAATATCCGCACGCTTGTCGACAGTGGGGCCGTTGACTTTATAACTATAGATCAACCTATTTCCGACGTTAGCCCTGTTGGATGCCTTATTGTAGCTTTTTTGATCAGCCGGGGCTTCGCCGGCTGGCAACTTATCCGCATTGGAATTTGATTTTGAACATTGGTCCCACGTTCATCGAAGATACGTTCGCGGAAGCATTTTCAATGCGTTACAGCCGAATTGTCGTGACCGCCGCCAATCGACGCTGGTTAGACGCTGCGATCCATGAGTTTTCTGGGTACGGCAGCTCGGTAATCGGATGCGACGCGGAAGTCGGATTGGAATCCTGGCTCGCGGATTCGGAAACACTGGATGGTCGCCCGGGTGCTAGTTTTTTGATCTTTGGATTTTCAGCCGACGCCGTTCAAAAAGCGATTGTCAACCGCACCGGGCAATGCCTGATGACTTGTCCAACCACCGCCGTGTTCAACGGCTTGCCGATTGGCGATGCTGTGTCAACCGAATCTCCCGTCGAGTCAATTCCGCTTGGCAAACATCTTCGTTTTTTTGGAGATGGTTTTCAGAAAAGCAAATTGATCGGTGACCGACGTTTCTGGCGAGTTCCAGTCATGGATGGCGAATTCATCGTGGAAGACACCGTAGGCGTTACCAAAGGTGTCGCCGGCGGAAATTTCCTGATGCTCGCCACCGATCAAATGACTTGCCTGACCGCCGCCGAAAAAGCGGTCGATGCGATTGCCGAACTCGCCAACGTGATCACGCCCTTTCCTGGTGGCGTTGTCCGCAGTGGTAGCAAAGTCGGATCGCGGTACGCAGCGCTCCGCGCATCCACCAACGAAGCCTACTGTCCAACATTGCTGGGAAGAGTCACTTCAAGCCTCCCCAAAAACGTAGGATGCGTCTACGAGATTGTGATCGATGGAACGAGTTTCGATTCCGTAGCCCAAGCAACCCAAGCTGGGATTCGAGCCGCTGTGGGCGAGGGAGTGATTTCGATCAGCGCTGGAAACTACGGCGGGAAACTTGGCAAACACCATTTCCATTTGAGAAATCTATTTTAGGGACTTAAACCAAAGGAACTTGAACAAAAGGCAAGCAACGCAGCTTTGAACCGAATGGTCCTCAGAGTTTAAGCCGGGCTGAGCGGATTGGCAGCAGGCCATGAAATTCACTTACTCGCAACGTTATCGCCAGTCACGCTTGTCATTTTACAGTCGCGCATGAATCAATCGCCCAACCACATCGCCGGAAGTCATCAGCCGCCTGACAAAGCTTGGCAGCTGGGCTTGCGCCGTTTTTTCCATCAAGCCTGGGTGGAGATTTCGATTGGCGTGTTGGTACTCTTGTCCGTCGCGTTGACGCTGCTGGAGTTCTGGCTGGACTTTCGGTTTGACCAAGGCCTGCTTGCCGTTCCGACTCAATTCGGAGTTTTTCAACGGGGCCACTTACGCTGGATCATGCTGGCCAACGAAGCCATCACAGCGACTTTCGCAATTGAGTTGACGTTGAGGTACATGGCGGCGAGTTCGAAGCGAAGATACTTCAGCGAGTTTTGGCTGGACATCCTCGCCACGATTCCTCTGTTTCGGATGTTTCGTTTTGGCCGGGCCCTGCGATTGCTGAGATTGGTCCGACTGTTTCGATTGATGGGCGTGATCTCCCGTTTGTCAGGACACTTCCCCTCAATGCTGCGTCGTGGTGCCGTCGATTTCCTGATGATTTGCGGCTTATTGGGTTTGACGATCCTGTTTGGGACGCTCGCCATCATGCACTTCGAAGCCACGCCAGTAATCAACCGGTCGAATTTGTCAAACGGCGGAACCGGTTCAACGGTCGCTTCAGAAACAAGTTCGACAGATTCGCTTGATTCTCCAGAATTCGTTGATGGCGAATTTGATTTGGATGATTCGTTTTGGTTCAGCGTCTATACTCTGTTCGCTGGAGAGCCCGTTCCAGCGGCGCCGCGAACGGTCAGCGGCAAAATCGTTGCCGTTTTTCTGATGTTCATGGGACTCACTATTTTCGCCATCTTCGCGGGTACCGTTTCCGCGTTCATGGTCGATCGCATGCGTGTGGAAGGAAGAATTGTGGAATGGGACGCTTTGCAGAATCACATTGTCATTTGTGGTTGGACGCCAAAAACCAGGATCATCATCGATGAGTATCGGGCCAGCCCCAAGACTCGCAAGATTCCGATCGTGGTCGTGACTGAAATTGACCGTGAGGAACTTGAGGATGACTGCGCTGACTTGATCAATGTGCATTTCGTACACGATGATTTCACAAAAGTCACAGCGCTTGAAAAAGCCGGCATCCGCAACGCCAAAACCTGCCTGGTCCTCACCGACACCACGGGTGGGCGGAGCGAGCAAGACGCCGACGCGCGGACCATTCTTTCATCATTGACCGTTGAGAAAATGAATGAGTCGGTCTACACCTGTGCCGAGCTGGTCAACCGCAGCTACGCCACGCATTTGGAACAAGGCCAAGTCAACGACTTTGTGGTCAGTGGAGAATACGGCGCCCACATGCTTGCCCAAGCCGCCATGAACAAAGGCCTGATCGGAGTCTTGAGTGAACTGCTTACCTATCAACACGGGAACGAGTTCTACCGTCAAGCCATTCCGGATTCTTGGGTAGGCGTTTCGTTCGATGAAAAACTCGCGGAAGTCAAACAATCTGGCGATATGATCTTGGTGGCCGTCCATTCTGAAGGGCAGGAATCGGTGGTTAACCCAAAAAAGTATATTTTCCAAGAACATGACGAAGTCGTATTGATTTGCAACGGAACTCCAAAACTTTCCTGAAACATTCGCCTCAAGGTGGAGTCATCGAGTGAGTTTGTCTAAACTCATAGTGTTGAACAGGCTTCGTGTTCTCGGACATTCCCTGAGTCAACTTGAATTCGGTCGACGGTTTCTTCCGAATTCTCCGTCACTCAGCGTGCCGGGATTCATTTTTTTAACAGGCAGTTTTATGACCCCGCGACATCTGAAACGTTTTGCAATCGCGTGCATCTGCTTGATCAACTTGGCGGTTTGTTCGGTGCCTCAATTGCGCGGCGACATTTCGCTGCCAAAACTTTTCTCGGATCACATGGTCTTGCAGCGAGACTCCCAAGTCCAAGTTTGGGGAGTCACTGAGGCCTCGCAAAAACTGATCGTCAAATTCAACGGCCAAGAGTCAAAAACCACGGCCAACGCGAATGGCGAATGGGGCGTCGTGATCACCACCCCAGGAGCCGGTGGGCCTTACCAACTGGAAGTCGTCGCCGAGTCGGGCGAGCCCAAAGTCGTGTTCAATGATGTGATGGTCGGCGAAGTTTGGGTTTGTGCAGGCCAATGCAACATGGATTGGCCGGTCTCCAAATCACTGAATGCAGAAAACGAAATTTCGCTTTCCAAAAACTTTCCCGAAATCAGGCTGTTTTCCGTGGCGGACGGTGCCGCCGTGGAACCGCTCTATGATTTTGCCAAAGCCGAACCGTGGAGTGTTTGCTCTCCCGATACTGTCAAAGACTTTTCCGCGACCGCTTACTTTTTCGGGCGCGAGATTTCGAAAAAACTTAAGGAAAACCAAGACCTCAAAGGGGTCCCCATTGGCTTGATCGACGCCTCCTACAATCAAACCGTCTGCGAAGCGTGGGCTTCGCGAAAATCGCTGGAGGACTCCGAAGCGTTAAAGCCCTTACTCCAATTCTGGGATGAAGGAACCGATCAGCCCGCCAGTCCCAGCCGTCCGGGAACCGTGTTCAATGCAATGATCGCCCCGATGACCAAGTTTCCAATTCGGGGCGTGGTTTGGTACCAGGGCGAAGCCAACATTGATCGAGGCGATCAATATCGAACACTCCTGCCTGCCCTGATCCAAGGATGGAGAACCAGTTTTGGGAACGAGAAACTTCCTTTTTATATCGTGCAACTCGCCCCTTTCCGGTACGAACAAAAACCGCCCGGACTGTTGGCAGAAATCCGCGACGCACAACTCAAAACGTTGAAATCCGACCCGCACTCGAGAATGGTTGTGACCACTGATGTCGGAGACCTCGCCGAATTCAATCCGAAAAACAAGCAAGTCGTGGGACAACGACTGGCTTTGATTGCCCTCAAAGATATCTATGCAGACTTGCTGCCCGAAAAAGG
>JBLINZ010000354.1:0-6658 GCA_047639375.1 Mariniblastus sp.
AATCGCTGATCGAAATCTTGCACCAAAATGATCAGCCTGATCTTATTTTGACCAAACACAACGCGGACGAAACCAAGCAAGAAAGTGGTGACCCTCTAGATTCCAGCCTGCCGTTTTCCCAACCGATTGAACATCCCAGCCTGAGAGTATTTGGCATCGGAAGTCTCCAACGATCACGATTGCCGTTGTCAATTGGAGATTCGGAACTCACCGGCTGGCTTGCCGATCCAGCTGATGCCGATGCCGTGTCTCACTGCTTTGACGAATAAGACAATCCAATCAAGGCCGAATCTCAAGCTGAAGATTGTGACTGTTCATGCAAGTCGATTTGATACGACGGTAACAATCACAATTTGCCAGATACCAAGAGCGATCCACTCCAAGACCGACCTTTTATTGTTTTCCATCTCGCACAGCGGGAAATGGCCACCCGAACGCGTAGGCAAGAATCAACAACCACCGAACGCGAGCGCTTCCTGCTCACAGGCGATTCCTGCTTCGAGTGCTTCCTGCTCTCGGGCGTTTTGATTTGATGAGCCGAAGGCGAGAATGGTAGCCCGACGCGTAAGCGAGGAAGAGCCCTCGTTGATGGCTTGCCGACATTGGGCAAGCCCCCTCGCCTACAAACGCTCTGCGTTTGGCACTGTCGCCTGCCGGCAAATCGTTAAACGATCTATCGTCTCGCAGACCAAATCAACAAGCCTTCGCGCGTCGGGTCACCGAAGGTCGTTGCTTTTCGCTCCTCAAAATCCAAATGGAGTGTGACGGCAGCCACTACCCTGTGTTTGGCCCCACGGGAGATGGCCAGCTTCTAGCTACTTCCTGTCAGAACCCAAATCGCCAGCGACTCTCCCCGGTTTAGTACCAGAATAAAGCTGCTGCGGACGGGACGTTGCTCCTTCGACCGCAGAAAACTCCGCCCACACCGGCATGTAATCGGACAACCGACGCGCGTCCTCGGCTCGTAGGTTGTAGTGACGAAGGAAATCAAACGCGCCGCCGCGACCCGTGAACTCAACCGTCGTTGCGTCATTGAAAATAAGACTATCGGATTGACTGGAGTTAGATTGTCTGGAATTAACTAGTTTGCCGCTCAACGGATTCGTTAATGCGTTCAGCAAAACGTCTGATGAATTCGAAACAACCCAAGTCATCCCGTCCCGTTTCTGCAGGGGCGGGGATTGTTGTTTACCCCGATTGAAATCGCCGACGACTAACACATCGTCTTCACCTCGACCGTCATTCCGAATGGCTCGAAACAACTCGCTTAGGTACGCCTGTTCCAGATCCGGACGTTTGGTTCGGATCTGCACATTGACTAATGAAAAAGTAAAGGCTTGATCAGGCGCGGGACCAACCGTACGAAACCAAGCGACCAGCGGCTCATTCGCCAAAATATCATCCGGGTCATTGACGGTGTACCACTGCGATTGATCCAGTTCCAGGGTTCTTCGATTGAAGACAATGGCGGATTGAGTCGGCTGCCCTTGATTGTGAGCACCATCAGAGACAAAGCGATACTGGGTGGCGTTGGGTTCGTTCTTTGCAGCCCAACTGGTCCCAACGGCCCCCTTGAGATTCATCACATCGGTCAGCCGTGCGAGCCACGCGTTATCGGTCGCATCAATTTCTTGCAATACGACCGCGTCGTATCGCCGGCAAATATCAGCAATTTGATCCAACGAAGCATCTGAACGATCGTTGGTGACCTCCGGTTTGAGCTTAAACGAGCCAACACGGATCACATTGGCAATCCACTCAGAGGTTCGCTTGGCTGAAACTTGAACATTGGGATTCGAATTCACTGGCTCCGCATCCCAATTGGGCAAAGCAGACTCGGCGAAGCTTCCAAAATCAATCGCGTTAAACTTTTCTTTGATCAATTGAGCGACGTCTTGTGGATTGCGAATTTTGTCGCGGTTCGACAAAATCCAGATCCCGCCCACGATCACCACGGCGAGTAGCAGAGTTTTGACGAATCTCGCGTTCATAATATCAGACCTATTAGCGATGGCGCAGACAACTGCCCTCAGTCCGGATGGACTGTTCCTCTGTATCGGAAGATTCTGCCACAACGAAAAGAATTTCTAATCAGGCTTGCGCATTCCCGTGATCCACAACGATCCTGCCGCCCAACCGACGGCAATATCCCTGCAACCACAACAACCGCCGCATTCCCCGTGAGCATCCCAAGACTTGGCTCAGCCAACGTAGAAAGCACAGGCCCTGTGCCGTCAACAAGTTCACCAACGCATTCGCAAAACGCGCAACGACCTTCGGTAACCCGACGCGTTGAGGGCGTCTTGATTTAATGAGCCGAAGGCGAGCATAGAATCTCGGAGCGTAAGCGAGGCTACCATTCCCAATTTCGCGGAACAGCAGTCCCCGCGATCAAAGCCGACTCGCGAGCAACCACTACGCTTCGGTCAACAGATCTTTCGCCGTTTCTTTATGGCGGCGCTTCGGCTCGCCCAGCTCGGCAATCGCGACGCGCCCACTCAGGTTGGGGCGGAAAACGATTAGCAAGACCATCGGAAGATACCAAGCCATATAAAGCCCGCCATAGAATCCGTGCCAAAACTGAACGGCCAACATGATTGCAGCACTATAACTGACCAGCGTTCCGATATTCTTTTCAGCTGGCCAAGCGACAAAGGAAACGCAGAACAGCACAAACGTGACCAGCAAAGGAACACGCCACCAGCGACTCCAGCCAAGCGACCAGATGCCTAGTAAACCATCCATCATCGGCTCCCAAAAACCAAACATCGCTTTCAGTTGTTCCAAAAACACAACCATGTCAACGCTGGTAAACAACAAACCGCAGATACAGATTCCAATTGAAATCAAAACGCCGATGGTAAACCGACCAACTCCCCGGTTCCAATAAAAACTGACCCATAATGGCAGCAGGAAGAGCGGGTAATAAGAAACGCCGATCGCCAATCCAAATAAGATCCCTGTCAGCCACGGCCTGCGAAAACAAACCAAGGACCACAAAATCAAGGCTGCCGGCAAAATGTGTAAAACGTGGCCCGTGAACATCGCCGTATAAGGCAGCATCAAATAGATCGTCGCCGCCCCCACACCAGCCTTGAAATTGTTGTAGTTGTAATGGCAGAACAAAATCAGCCCCAACACCATGAGAATCTGACTCGCAATCGCCAACGATTTAGCCGCCACGATGTAGCGTGACATGTTAACTTCGGTCTTTTGGTCGGCGTCCGTATTCAAAATCGCGTCGCCACTTTCAAATGACGGAATGATGGGAAACAAATTGAACAACGCATACCCGGGTCCACGTCGTCTCAACTCATTGGTGTCACTCTCTTCGGCCGCCTTACGTTGCAAAAGCTTGACCGCATTGCGGGCCCCAGTCAAATTTTCACTATTGGGCGCCGACGTCACGATGTTTGCGAACAGAAATATCATCAGGCTACACGCAAAAAACACCAATCCACCAATCGTAAGGTTTGGGTCCAACAGCGGACGCCGCGTCAGACTCGGATCGATTAGCATTCGAACCAGAAAAATTCCACCGATGCTGAATAGCCAGTAGTATCCCCACCGCTGCCATCGATGCCCTTGAGAGTCCAGGCTTGGCTCCTGTAGTCCGGAGCCTGGCCCAGCCAACTCGCTTGTTGGGTCAGAACCCAATGCACTAGAAGCTCCCACGATTGAATTGGGATTTTCAGTAGCGGAGTTTGGGCCGTCGCCAGTCACGTCAACCACTGGCTGGCTGACTTCCAATCCATCGTCCGACAACTCGACGGAAACGCCTGCCTCGCGGGCGGTCTGCACTTTATCCAGAGCGACCCATCGCCGACCGCTGTCGACCAATAGCAACCCGGGAGCTAACAGAATGATCAAAACAAGATCTAGATTGCGAACGCTCCAAAATCGATTGAACTTGAAAAACAACGCCAGCATTAGCAACGACGATAGGTAAGCCCACGTCGTGCCGGCGATTCTTTCATAACCAAATGGAAACGATTCCATTGAATGCGATCTCGATTTTTCAATTGAAAGCGAACTCGTTGACTGCTATTCGCTCGTGTAATGTCTGGCAAAAATTTATCCGTTGGGAACATTGTGACCACAAATTGAATTCAGCAAAGGTCCCAGCGTAACTTTGTTCGGCTGAATCCCAGCTGAATCGAATCTCAACTCAACAAATGTTAAGAAAATGGAAGTTATTCGGTTCGAAGCTTGCGATAATCAGGAAAAAATCATTGGTGACGTAGGCGAGTGGCGGCCTTTGCCGATTCGGCTACCCGTTTGGCGAACTCACCAGTATGGAAAACAATGACGCGCCGGGAAAAAAGACACGGTCGCTTGCTTACGAGTTTGTTGGTTGATAATGCGAGACGATAGATCGTTTTACGATTAGCCAGCAGGCGACAGTGCCAAACGCAAAGCGTTTGTAAGCGTGGGCGATTTTCCCCTGACGGCAAGCCACCGACGAGGGCTCTCCCTCGCTGACGCATTCGGGCTACCATCGCTGCCGCTGAACCGCGCTGAACCGCGCTTAACCTGCCATAAAATCAACAAGCCTTTTCGCCACGGGTTGCGATGGGCTCCTCGGCTACAACGCGAGGCTCTGAATGTAATAAAGCACCAAGCAAGCACCCAGCAGAATCGCGGCCCAGAACGCCATCACGTTGGTCGACCATGTCGAACCCAAGGCGCCTTTCTCGCTGAACAAGCGGCTGAACCACTTCAATAACCCTGACAACATCCAAAGGAATCCAAACCGGACACCTTTGTCAACGACAGCGATCACCTTACCGCCAATGCCGATCAAAAACGGAAGTGCTTTCCGATAGACCCAATCGGTATCAAGGTTGGTCGAACGCATTTCCGCAGGGTAGAGTTTTGTCTTCATTAAGAACACAAACGCCAGCGCCGCGAATAACAGCAACTGCAATTGCATGATGACGTGGGCTGCGGTGTAGGGCACGTAGGGATGATTCGGATCATAGTTCGGCAACCACTGATAGAGCACTGAGTACTTAATCCCCAAAGCCACACATAGGAACGCACCGATCGACATGGCGAGCAGCATGTTCCAAGGCGCCTCTTTGACTCGCTTGCCAGAATCATGCGCAAAGAACGCGAAGAATGGAATCTTGATTCCAGAGTGCTCCATCACACCCGCCGATGCGATCAACAAAATGAACCACACGACAAACATGTGCTCGTCACCGGCCGCCGTGATGATCATCGATTTAGAAATGAACCCACTCAGCAACGGGAATCCAGCGATCGCGCCACCGCCGATGATGCAAAATATCGTCGTCAACGGCATCGACTTATGAAGTCCACCGAGTTCCGTGGCTTTGGTCGTTCCGACGCGGTGTAGGACGGCGCCCATCGACATGAACAACAACGCTTTATAGATAATATGGCAAAACGCATGAGCCGCGGTGCCGTCGAGTGACAGTTCCGTTCCGATCCCGATTCCGACGACCATGAAACCAAGTTGGTTGTTGAGGCTATAAGCCAACACGCGGCGAAGATCGTTCTCGATCACGGCAAACACGATCGGAAACAGCGTCATCGCGCAACCGATCCAGATCAGCTCTTCCATGCCGTGGAACCCACGGGCCAGTGAATAGATCGCCAGTTTGGTCGTGAACGCACTGAGAAACACGGTTCCCGTCGGCGTGGCTTCCGGATAAGCATCCTGTAACCAATTGTGCAGCAACGGGAATGCGCCTTTGATTCCAAACGCCAGCAGAATCAGTTTTGGGCCCCATCCCAAATCCATGATCGAGGCCTTTTCGCCCAGATCGAGGTTGAGAAAATGCTCAAACACGAGCGAGTTGGTTTCGTGGAAATGCAAGATTGCCCCGGAAAGCAGGAGCACGCCCGAGATCACTTGAATGATCAGATAACGCATCCCGGCCCGATAAGCCGACTCGGTTCCGCTGGCCCAAATCAAAAACACACTTGAAACAGCCGTCAGTTCCCAGCACACAAACAATGTCACCAAATCGCCAGCACAACTCGCAGCGATCGCGCTACCTGCGTACACCATCCCCGCAATATGCTGCTTGGTGTCCTTTACATGCAGAGCGTAAATTGACGCTGTAATCGCAGCGACATGGAACACCAACCCAAAGATCCAACTCAATCGGTCGATTCGCACGATGTTCAATTCGTTTCCGAACAGCTCAATCGAGTAGCTATGCAGATTGGGTGCCGTCCAGAAAATCCCCAGACTGGTCACCGAGAGAGCCAACGCTCCCCAAGCACTCCATCGTTTGCCAAGAAACGGAAGCAACAAGGCTCCCAGGATCATGATCAGCCCAGGAGGAAGATTATGAATCATAGTAATCCTCCTCTCGTTTCACGAACACACGCAAGATGCGTCCTAAAAATACGACCACGACAAACGCCGCGAACCCAAACATCGCTTCGAACCCGAAAATATTCTCTTGCTCAAAATGGGCCGGATGATGCTCGTCAAACATCGGCGTGTAGAGCCATTGGGCCACAAGCGTACCCAGACACGCAACGATCAAGCCAACGATGACCAGATTGACGTTTCGCTCCAGCCAGCTTGGGTCGCCGTCGTGCGTATCGTGTTTCGAAATTTCTTTTTCCGTGTTCATGGTTAGCCCGGCATCGTGATCGGCAAGAGCCATTCATAAAT
>JBLINZ010000355.1:0-6652 GCA_047639375.1 Mariniblastus sp.
CCTCTGGCAGGGTTGAGAGCCAGTTGATGGCCACACTGCCACCCCACGCCCAAACACGAAGACAGCCCCAGTCATGTTTGGGATAAGCCCGTCGCGCATCGCCTCGATCCCGCCGTTTCTTGGCCTTTGGATCTTTCCCCCAGTCCGGGTGAAGGTCGGTTCGTTGGTAGCTCACGAGCATGTAGCCTCGGCGCACGAGATCCGCGACGATCGCGTCGTCGACCTCAAACGTCCCGGGGCTGTTGTGAACGATCACGGGAAAGGGGCCTTTCCGCATCTTGGGGATGTGTATTCCCAATGTTAGCGAGACCGCCTTGTCAGGCCCGAAACGAAGTCGCACTTCTCGCTTCACGGCCTGGCCGTCGAGCGCATCGGTCTCCGAAAGAATTTTTGCATCGATCGATTCGGGCGCGGGGAGCGCAGGAGCATGTCCGAACTGATAGTGAAGCACGATGGCCTTCATCTCAGCCCGCCGCCGCCCCCAGTCCTCTCGCGTTTTCACCGGCGTACCGTCGAGGAAGACAAAAGGGTTGGGCAATTCCTTGACCGCCGGCAGTTCGTCCACCGATGGAAAAGTCAGTTGGAGATCTCCAGATTGAACGTCGGTCGGGGGCACTTGTGCGGTGGCAAAAACAGGCAAGAGCAAGATCGCGATGGTCATGGGAATTCGGAATGTCATGAGGACGCTTTCATTGTTTCTTGCAGGCATGGATAACTGAATCGAACGGCGTGCCAGACTTGAGCGCGTCAGTCTTCTTGGTCTGCCATCGAGAACATGGCTCGGCAGGCCAGATCCGGACGCGTTTGATCTCGTGCCATGTTGGGCCCAACGTCAACGAGACGAGGTTCTGGGGCATGCGAATTTGTTCTGCCTTTGCATAGCCTCTAGCCAAATCCAAGCAAGCGTCGTTTTCGTGGTTGATGTTGACGATCCAAAAAAGTTAGCTGCCCTGGTTGGCGATGCAATACAAATTTTGATCGCTTCGCAAGTACAGCTTTCCACCCGAAACAATCGGGCTGGCGTTAAACTGCGCATCATCGGTGAGTTTGTTGTTGGCAAGTTCTTCAAACTCTGGCTTTGCGGCAAGCACGATCGTTCCGCCACGGCGGGTCACCACATAAATCTTTCCATCGGCGATCACCGAAGAGGCATAAGGCTGCGAATCAACTCGTTTTTTATAGACGACTTCGCCATCAGATAATTTTAAACAATAGGCAGTTGTATTTCGATCGCTCACCCAATAAAGATGATCTTCATAAACAACAGGCGAAGTGACATTCGCACCAACACGAGCCCGCCAAAGCTGTTTCACATCGCCTTTGCCGCCGGCTTGGACTGCAACGGTCATCGACGTGCGCCCGCCGAGAACGTAGACGACTCCTTTGTGTGAGACAATGCTTGGACAAACATAGTCGGGGATGCCTTCGCATTTCCAGAGTTCATCTCCGGTTGCTGGATCGTAAGCCAGAATTTCATTTTTCGAATTAACGACCAATTCCTGTTTGCCACCGACATCGACAAGATGCGGAGTGCTCCACGACTTGTTCATGCTTTTGACTCGCCATTTTTCGACACCTGATTCCTTGTCGATCGCAACCACTGACCCGCTCTCGACGCTGGCGTTAACGATGACGAGATTTTTGTAAAGAACGGGAGACGTTCCGGATCCCCATTTGTCCACACCATCCCCAACCGACGTTTGCCAAATCTTTTTGCCGTTTAGATCGAACTTAATAACCCCGGTTTTTCCAAAAAACACGTAGATGTGTTTTCCGTCGGTGGCGGGCGTTGCCGCAGCGTAACCGTGATCGCGGACACGTATGCTCTCGGGTTGGATTGCATCGAGCTTTGTGTCCCATTCGAGATTGCCGTCTTTGCTGTCAACGCACACAAGGTGCAGTTTCAAGTTCGCCAAGCTTCCTTCACCGCTTTTGATTCCGTGACCGCTAAAGCAAGTCACATAAAGCTTGTCGCCTAGTGCAATTGGGCTTGAAGAACCTGCGCCGGGCAATTGTATCTTCCATGTGAGGTTTTCGTCATCGCTCCATTGGGAAGGCAGATTCGTTTCGCTGGAATATCCCTGTCCACCTGGGCCGCGAAAATTCTTCCAATCATCGGCGTTTGACGATTGAACAAAGGGAATCGCAACAAATGTAGCGATCAGCAAAATGTTGGAAAACTTCATATCGAAATCCTCATGAATTTGTTGGCAGGAAACATGATTTGTTTGATCAATCATGATAGCCATTTGAGTTGGACTTCGCACCGATCTTTTTATTAAAAGAAGATGTCAATGTTTTGATAATCCCAGACGCCGCCGGTCGCTTGCGCTTCGCGGCATCGCAAATATGTTTTTCTTTCATCAGATCGCCAGGAGTTCGCGATTCTGCTGGTCCTTTTTTGATTCTGTGAAAACCAAGCTGAAATATAGCGGCCCCAGCCCTGCAGCTGGTTCTACAGGTGTCAGCTCTCGCATTTCTTGATAAAATGCGTCGAGTCTTGATCCTGATTCGAACCGCATGGTTCTTTACAAAAGTTGCGATACCGAATGTTAAAAAAATCGACCCTGTTGGCGACGGTTGCAAGCATTTTTTTGTGGGTGTGTCTTGTTGCGGTTCCGCAATCTGTCGCACAACCGTTGCAGGACGCAAAGAACCGCAAAACTGGTGATCCGGAACCTGTCCAGGATCCGGTTTTGCATCAATATGGGATTTATGCAAAGACCGCTGCCCGCGCTCCTGCGACGAAACCCATTCCGACGCAGCTTCCCTTGGAACTGAAGCCGGGAGCGAAGATTGCCATGATCGGAAACATGCTCTTGGAGCGTTCCCAGAATTTTGGGCAACTGGAATCGTTGTTGCATCAACGTTATCCCAACCACAATCTTGTGGTGCGTCATTTGGGTTGGCCGGCTGACACTGCCGCGCTTCAACCACGACCGGATAATTTCGCGGATACCGAGCAGCATCTGTTTCACGAGAAAGCAGACGTGATCATCGTCGCTTTGGGATTCAACGAATCTTTTGAAGGGCCTGCGGGAATAAAAAAATTCGCGGCTACCACCACACAATATCTTAAGAAACTTCAATCATCCGCGTACAACGGGACATCAGGACCGCAGATCATTGTGCTTTCGCCGATCGCCAATGAAAATCTGCCAGGCATTCCGGCAGCCGATCTAAATAACCAATCAATCGAGCTTTACGGCCAAAAGCTGCGAGAGATCACGGAAGAACTGAAGGTTGGATTCGTTGATTTGTATTCGCCAACGCAGCAAGCGATGAACAGCTCCGATTATGATTTGACAATCAATGGTGTCCACTTGAATGAGCATGGATACTCGCTCTTCGCGAATTTGGTTTACAAACGCCTGTTTGGCGAAACGGCACCAGACGTCCGAAACGAAATCCAAAAAGTCGTCGTCGACAAGAACCGCCAGTTCTTTCGTCGCTTCCGTCCATTGAACACGTTTTACTATACCGGCGGGCGAAGCAAGACCTATGGCTACCTTGATTTTCTTCCTGCAATGCGCAATTTTGAAGTGATGGTTGCCAATCGTGATCAAAGGATCTGGGATTTGGCTCAACATAAAATTGTCCCTGACAAGATTGACGATTCCAATCTACCCTTGATGCCGGACACCAAGCAGAGTCGCGGAGCCAACCAGTGGATGTCTGCTGCGGATGAACTGAAAGCGTTTAAGATCGATGAACGTTTCGAAGTCAATCTTTTCGCTGGCGAAGAACAATTCCCAGACATTGCCGCTCCCATCCAGATGCGATGGGATAACCGAGGCAGGTTGTGGGTGAGTTGTTCCACAACTTATCCGCATGTTTATCCAGGCAACGAACCGAACGACCAATTGGTAATCTTGGAAGACGTTGATGGGGATGGTAAAGCGGATAAGTCAACTGTATTTGCTGATGATTTGCACATCCCGTTATCCTTTGAGTTCGGCGACGGTGGCGTTTATGTTTCCGAAGAACCCCATCTGACATTTTTGAAGGACACCGACGGCGATGGCAAGGCGGATTATCGACGGCGGGTCCTGAGCGGATTCGGGACTGAAGATTCGCACCACTCACTTCATGATTTTGCCTGGACGCCCGATGGCGACTTGATCTTTCGCGAATCAATCTTCCATCACAGTCAAGTCGAAACAGCCTATGGCCCGATTCGGCAACAAAACAGTGGCTGGTTTCGGTTTGATCCACCCACGCAGCGGCTGACAAGTTTTGGAACTTATCACAGTACCAATCCCTGGGGCGTGACCTTCGACGATTGGGGACAACATGTTGCAAGTCACCCCGTTTTTGCTGCTGCCTTTCATTCACTCGATCCACCGTACCCAAGCCAGCACCCCAAGCCGGCCGGACTGCAAGCTTACAGTGGCACTTGCGGCCAGGAATTTGTTGACTTCGGAACGTTTCCTGGGGAACTTCAAGGTGGCTTCATCAAAGCACGCTACAAACCAACCAACCGGATCGAAATTCACAAGTGGGTCGAAGGCGAATTTGGGTTTGATGAAGAGTATGTCAGCGACCTGATTTTTTCAAAGAACCTAAGCTTCATCCCCGTCGACATTCGATTTGGCCCGCGCGGTGCGCTTTATGTTTGCGATTGGTACAATCCTGTAAAAGGCCACGCGCAGTATTCCCTGCGCGACGAACGACGCGACCGTCACTCGGGGCGAATTTGGAGGATCACTGAAAAAGGAAAACCGCTTCAAGATCCGCCAGCGATCGCCGACGCATCGATTGACCAACTCTTGCAGCAACTGAAACGACCCGAGTCGCGTATCCGATATTGGATTCGACGTGAATTGCGATTGAGAGCTTCCAATCCAGCTCAACGTGAAGTTGTTCGAACAGCCCTCGATGTATTTACCAAGTCACTCTCGCCAGGCGATTCTCGGTACCGCCATCATCAACTAGAAGCTCTATGGGTCTATCGAGGAATTGACTATGTGAATGTTGACCTTCTGCGTGAGTTGCTCAAATCCGAAAACAAGCAGTCGCGAGCAGCGGCGACGGAGCAATTGCGATTCTGGCACACCCATTTAGATGATTCGATTGAATTGCTTCGGCGGGCCGCAAATGATTCTTATTCGATGGTACGTATGCAAGCCGCAATCACGGCGAGCTACATCGGGACCCAAGAAGCCTTCGTGGCAATGAAGGATGTTTTAAAGCACCCGATGGGGGACCACCTTGCCTACGCCGTCACATGTGCATTGGGATCCCATACTCTGCGCCCCTATTGGGAGAACGACAAGAATTCCAGCGTGGCCAAGTTACTGCGCGATGCGAAGGCAGAATCTTCGCTTCGTGAGCCCACTCCCGGCGCACAGCACGCTCAGTTTGACTCACAGCCCAATTTGACCAAGATTCAGATTTCGTGTTTGCCAGAAGTGATGCAGTTTGACAAAACACAGATTGCCGTCACAGTTGGCCAGCCAGTAAAGATCGTGTTCATGAATCCTGACGCGACCGATCACAACTTTGTGATCGTCAAACCAGGTGCGTTGGCGGATGTCGGAATGGCAGCCAACGAAATGGCCAAGGATCCCAAGAATGCAAATTCGGACTTCATTCCTGCAAAAATGAAAACGATGATTCTTCACGCGTCAAAGATGATTGGGCCGACGCGTGCGGCGCGCGTTCATGTGCTCCGATTCAATGCGCCAACTGAACCTGGAATCTATCCCTACGTTTGTACATTTCCCGGGCACTGGGTCGTCATGAATGGCATCATGGTGGTCGCGAACGACTTGGCGGACGTTGACCAAATGGTCGCAGACAGTCAGCCCAAGATTGTCCAGGAATGGACGATGGCAGATTTTCCGAATCTGGCTGTCGTCAATCCGAATGATGAAAACGTGATGCGAGGTATGCAGGTTTTTGCCAAAGCTCGCTGTAATCAGTGTCACGTTCTTGCCGGGCACGGTGTCAACTTGGGCCCCGACCTCAAAGAGGTCACAAAGAAATACAAAAATGAAAAACTACTAGCTCAATTGCTTGAACCATCTAGCGAGATCAATGAGAAATATCAGACATACAAATTTCTTTTAACAGATGGACAAACGATTAGTGGTGTGATCGTTAATGACAGCAAGAAATATTACGACGTAATGACTAACCTGCTGACTCCTAAGCAGTTGACACGCATTGAAAAAGAAGCGATTGAAATCAAGGCCAAGTCGAAGATTTCGGCGATGCCCGAGGGCATGCTCGATGTATTGACGCGTGCCGAGATCGGCGACCTGATGACATTCCTTCAATCCGATGGCTATCAACTCCCCAAGCACTTACAAAAGATGCACGGCCATGGATCAATGAAGTGATTGTCGAGTCAAGGCTCTAGGGTGAAGCAAAGCGAGTTTGTATTGGGAGGGCCGGGCAAAATCTAGATCGGCCAAAGCAGAAAAACGACGTGCTCAAGTCCCACATCGAGGGCGCGAAAGAGAAAACGCAACGCGAGCCTGTCTCCGATTAATTAAGGTTTGAGCCATAGAAATCAGGATGCCACTGCTCACGATCGTTGAGCAAACGAGGCTGGCTGTGAACGGTGCCTTGGTCGTTTTCCAATCGTCTGGCGATTCGTCGTTTTCTCGCTTCGTTTTCTCGCTTCGTTTTCTCGCTTCGTTTTCTC
>JBLINZ010000356.1:0-6643 GCA_047639375.1 Mariniblastus sp.
TAATTCACTAGTAAGCCCGGCACTTCTAGTTCTTTATTAAAACTGTCAATCACAATGATTTCGCTCTTTGCGGAATTTGTGAAACTTGCGGCGGAAACTATCAACAGCAAAATTGCTGGCTTTGAGAAGAGAGAATTCATAAATTACCACATGAAATTATCGAAATAAAAGGACTCATTTGTCCATTCAGAAGAGAACCATAAAATTATAATTCAATCGCAATCAGATCAAAGCCAAAAATCTTTATTTTTCAAATCTTTGGTTTCCCTAACAAAATTTAAGCAATTTCGATCCCTAATTAGGGTCTCTTCTGTTGCTAGGGAACGAAGTTTAAGACTTTGCCATGGTTCGGATCCAATTTGAGCGCTTCGATCAGGAACTCGAGTTGTTCACCAGCATCCTTGTTTGCTTTCCGAGCTCGATCGTGTTGCATCGTAAGAAAGTCGGCTGACGCTTGCTTGATAAACGAATTTGGTCGTAAACGGACGCCCGTTACAAGCACTTGTTTGGCCTCGTCAATATTTCCTTGACGCGTCAATACATTCGCCAACGTGACTCGCGGTCGATGGTAAAATTGGTTTTTATCAAGTTGTTTGCGAAACGATTTTTCAGCTTGTTCAAGCGCATGTTTTTGCGAAATCGCGTCGCCCAGCCCTTTATGAAGTTCAGAAACCACAATGTAATGCATTGGATTTATTTTGGCCGAGTCATTGAGGTGCTTGATGGCGACTGCCACATTGCCTGTGGCCATATAGTAGGTCGCCCACGCCTCGCTGATTTCTGGGGACTTGTCGGTTGTTTGCTCAAGGTGCCACTTCAGTTTTTGAAGAAGCTCTGGGTCTTTGGCTTGCTTAGGGCTCGAATTCTTTAGTTCCTTGAAAAGGTAGAGAGCTTTGACCCGATGGGCAGCGCCCAATCCTATTTGCATATCAGGCGCAAGTTCATCGATCAATTCTGTGGCCCGTGTCCCTTCGCCAGTTCGCGCGAGAACCATCGCCCAACAAAACGTTTGGTCTGCCGGCAACTTTTCTTCCAGGAGAATTCGCTGATAGTACGTTTTAGCCAGATCGAAATCACCCTTTAAAAATGCGACCTTGGCGCCCTTCCGATAGCGGCCTTTTATCGTGTCCGCCCGGATGAACGCGTAGGAGCAAACGAATGTCAAAAAAACGATCATCGAAGCGGCTGGTGCAATGAAAACGAGATCTCGACGATTCGTTTTTTTGAAGAACGGCCGAATAAGCGGAAATGGAGCAACGACGATTTGGAAGGGAATCCAAACCAACCACTTGAAGAATTTGCCGCGCCGCTTCGTTCCCAAGCCCGAAGTTTCCACGCCAGTATTGTGAAACAGGCTCAAGCTCTTTTTATTAAACGGAAAAAGCAACAACCGGATCGGAAAAATCAAGACTGACCAGATGACCTTGAGGCCGGGACTGATTTCCGCAGATCTCCTTCTCATCCATCGGTTGAATGTGTCTCTTTTCGACCTGCTCCCGGAAGATGATTTTTTCCGTTTTTTGGATGACTTTTTTGAGTCTGACGAAGGCATAGTTTGCTCAATCGTAGAAAAGATGTTAGTCCCGTATAACCCGATTTCAACGCCACGCAATTTCTTCTGTCCTGCCGATTTCGCAGTTGATGCAACAAACTGACTCGGGTTGTTTTGGGCATGGATCGAGTGGGTTGGTTAGAGTCTGCGAATCAAGTTACCCATCAATAGGGAAACGATGGCAACCAAGTAGAACCAATGTACCGCTCGTTTGCGAACTGGCTGGGGTGTAACTTAATGCTGTGATGAATGATGCAGCAAAGTCTCTCGCCCTATTGAAGACCAAAGCGGGATCAGGCGTGTCTTATTTTGTAAAAAAGCACAAAGAATTCACCGCGTTGGAAAAAACTCTAGAGGGACGAATCAGTAAGCTGGAATCAGGGATCGGCAGTCTGTCTCGCAAGGACTCTTCGGTGACAACATTCATTGACGAACTCAAGAACTATGCGAAGGCGATTAAGAAGACTGCCGCGCAAGAGCAGTCGACGACGTTTCTCTTTGGTAAAGCTAATGTCAAAACCCAAAAGGCCCTTGAGGGCAAAATCAAGAGTGAACTTCCGCAAAAGTCGCAAGGGAACGCATCCGCTGCTCTTAATGATGCCATTGGAACTGGAAGCAAAGACGCGAGCAAGGCAGGGACGGGAGTGAAGCATGCATCGGCCGGAAAGAAAGGGGTCAGCTCTTGTACGGTTTTCTTTGTGCGTTCAGAACTCGAAGACGGACTTATTACGGAAATCAAAATCGTCGGGGTGGGAAGTCATAAGACAAATAAAAGTTATGACATCCACTGGTCCGCCACATCAAAACTAAAGGCTGGCAAGGAATTTGACCTATAGACTTTTGTGAGAGCGGGGTACCGATTTTGCTGATGACTCAAGCCTCTGCATCCGACTATTACCGCACACATTTTTGGGAGGATTTTAGCGTCAAAGTAATTCGCTTTCCTTCGCTACGATTCATTGAATGTAATTTCAGTTGGTCTTGGCGATTACTTCCCTGTCCGTCTCCCCCAACGGTGGGAAGAAGAACTGACCAAAGTAAGCGAGATGCAAGGCAATCGGCGTTCAGATTCAGAAAACGTGGTGAAGGGTTACCATCATTGAGGAATGATTCCTTTGGTTCAGCTCTCCCTAAGGACCATCATATCGTTCATCGTATTTGACCTTGCGTGAATTCTCGCGATCCGCAAGGTTGAATTTCAAAAACATGGCCATGTCTCCGCCACCCGCCGAGAACTCAATCTTCTTGGACGAAACAGATACCGATTTCATTTGCCGAAACAGGTCCTTAAAATCCGCACTATGCAATCGCCAAATTACAGACTTCTCCGAATCAAAAAATAGGGGGAGAAATGACCGTTGATGATGTAAAATATTGCTCGCGCGGCTCGTCGGCTGGTAATCATATTGGGAGTTTTCGTGATTGCTGCTGGCGGGATTTTGTGGGGGCGACAATACCTCGAGTCGAAGATACCAAAGGGGGAGAAGGAGTACGTAAAAGAACTGGCAGAGGGAGTGGAAGAATCGGTTGAACAGTCCAGTTTTTCAGATATGCTCCCCACCTTCTTGGAACTCGGAGGCGGCGAACCGCCTGAAGATCTCATCATCGACGGGACTTCGATTGCGCCCATCATTCTGGGTAAAAAACCAAATAGCGAACGCAAGTGGATTATGGCCCTTGGTGGCGGTGCCGGTCGGCTGAACAAAAACGGGGTGCGGGGCAGCGAGATTTTTGGCGCTCGAGTCATTCGGGACAAGCGGTATAAGGTCTGGGTCTCCACCGAAAAGAAGATCATTCGCCTGCACGATCTTAAGAAGGACCCGTGGGAGAAAACAAACCTTCTTGATAGCGAACTCGCCGTGCACACAAGGACCCTGCAGAAGTTTCAGGATGTCGTCGACTCTCTTCCCGATAAGGATGCCCATCCTCTCTATGAGCCAAGAGCTTCCAATCCATGGGACAAGAAGTTGAAGGGTAAGTAGACCGAACAAGCACGTAACCCCAGCGAGATACAAGATGCCAATTAGTCTTCCGCCGATCACTCGTCGTCAATTCATCAATCGCTCGATCGCTCTTGGTGGCACGGCTATGATGACGTCTCGCGCGTTGGCGGCCGCGGATAGCGAACGTGTCGGGTTGGACCAAAACCGAGTTGCTTTGCTTGCCGATACGCACATCAGTGCCGATCCAGATCGTGTCTACCCGGGGACGAAGTGGCCTGGTTCGCCCGTCAAGGAAGGCGAGCATGAAAGCGTGCATATAGCAAAATGCCTTGTAGAGGCGGCCAAGAGCGTCATAGCGCTTGACCCTCTGCCGGCTCACTTGATCATCAACGGCGACTGTGCTCTCAGCAATGGTAAAGAAGCCGAGTACAAACAGTTTCTCAAGCTTGTTGAGCCGATTCGTGCTGCGGGCATCACCGTTCATGTGACGATTGGCAATCACGACAATCGTGAGAATCTGTGGAAATTGCTCCCGTTCCTGAAGAAAGAGCAGATGGGCGTTCAGGCGGGCGTGATTGAACTGCCGCATGCGAACCTCGTACTTTTGGATTCAGGAAAAGGAGCCTTGGGAGACAAACAGCTGGACTGGCTCGCCAAACAACTCGACGAACGAGCAGATAAGCCAGCCCTAATCTTTGGTCACTACAACCCGTATCCCAACCGTGGCGTGCGTCCTATCAAGGGCATGCGTGACGGGGCGTCTCTGTTGAAACTGCTTGCCGAACGAAAACATGCCAGGGCCTATTTCTATGGCCACACGCATGAGTGGCAACATGATCGACGGAACCATCTCCATCTCATTAACCAACCGGCAGTCAGCTACTATTTCGGAAAAGGTCATGCACATGGCTGGGTCGATATGAAGCTCACTGAAACGTCCGCTGACCTGGAGTTACACTGCATCAACCGCGAACACAAGCAGCACGGTGATCGGAGACAGGTCACTTTGAAAGACAAGAAGACATCTCCAGTGCCAGACAAGCCGATTACGGTTCGTGTTGCTTCTTATAATGTTGAGTTCAGCAAAAGCGCGACCCCTGAACAGATTGGTGAGATGTTCAAACCATACAAGCTGGATATCATCGGCTTTAACGAAGCTCCAGATGGTGATTGGACGGCTCGCGTCGGCAAGGTGCTGGGGATGCAATATAGTTTTGTGAGCAAAATATCTTCGGCAAATCACAAGAATAAGTACAAGACGATTCTCAGCAGGACGCCGTTAGTAGGTTCTGAAGAACACAAACTCACGGGCCGCGGCTGGAATCCCGCGTCGGTTGTCAGAGCGGTGACTAAGATTGATGAAGTTTCATTCGCATTTTACTCGCTACATATCTGCAAGTCGGGTGCAAATGATGGCCATGCGCATAGCCTTGCGACCAAGGTTCTACCTGAGGAGGCAACTGAGAGGGTTATCATCGTTGGGGATTACAACAACAACATTGGCGACGCTGCCATGAAAACGGTCGAGGGGGCAGGATTTAGACCCACGTGGAACGATCTGAAGATTGATGTCTCCAAGGAGTTTACATACAACGCCCAAAACCCCGAAAAGAATCTCGGGGTTATCGATCACATCTTGTACAACACCTCGGCTGGAGCCCAGGCAACAGAGGGAGGCATAATCGAACTAGAAAAGCCTTTGTCTGATCACAAACCAATTTGGGCCGAGATCGCATTCCCTCGAAAACTCAAGAAGGTGAAAGGCTCTGAATAGACGGAACGTTTACAACAACGTGCTGCACGCCAACGCGGTAAACCGCACGCGTGAATGCAGTCGACAACGGAACACATAATCAAAGAATCAATTACCGCGATTAGCGTTGTGATAACCCGTGGGGTCAAAAAGCTGAAACGAGCATTCAAATCGACGAAATGCGAACTCGAATCGCTTCGCCGAAATAGGATCTCGGTCGAGATCGATGACGAATGCGTGCGAAACGACCGACTTCGAATTTCCGAGCACCGTTGTAAGTCCTGGTGGCCTCCTCCACTCCACTTTTTGGTGAGGACTTACAACCTGACCATGTTTCAAAAAAGCCCGTCGGCCACAGTCGGCGGGCTTTATTCGTCTTGTTCGATTAGCCGGCGGAAACTGTCAAATCCGAGAATCGCCGATTATCTCAATCGCGGCACTCACTTGCTCGCACGAAATTGAATAACGAGGGCTCGACTCGGCCAAAAGGCTCGAAATCGCGGGACGTCCGCACGCCGACACGGTTAATTACAATTGGAGGGTAGCAATCCCGCGAATTTACGTTCTGCTTAACTCGCTCATGAAAACGCGGATACCAATACAAGAAGAGGTTGCTAGATGAACCAAACCAAACTCATCACAACCATTTTTCTATTTGCCGTTCCGTTGGTGGTGGCTGGTGGCGATCCCTGGAATCTCCCGACTCAGTTGGAAAACGGCTTCTTCAACGGCAAAGACTTAACCGGCTGGAACGGCAACGATGGTTACTGGTCCGTTGAGGACGGCGCCATCGTCGGGCATTCGGAAAAGAATGTGCCCAGGAACGAGTTCATCTGGTCCGATGTTGAGGTGAAGGATTTTTATTTGGAGGTGGACGTAAAGCTGACTCCAGATGACCGCAACGCCGGAATACAGTTTCGCTCCAAGCAGGTAGATGCCCACGGGCAAGCGCATGGCTATCAAGCGGATGTTGGAGCCGGCGTGTGGGGCAAGCTGTATCATGAACATGGCCGTGGCAAACTCGATTGGAACGACAACGCCGCAGGCGCCGTGAAGCCCGGCCAATGGAACAAGTATGAGATTCTCGCCGACGGCCATCGCATCTGGACCGCAATCAACGGCAAGCTTTGCGTGGCCATCGAAGACCCCGAGGGCGAACTGGCAGGCAAGATCGCGTTTCAGATTCACGGCGGGCCGCCTCAGACAGTCCACTATCGCAATCCGATCCTGACTCACAATCCGATGATTGAATTGGCTGGTCTAAACGAGAAAGAGTTGATTGAGAAGTTGCCAAAGAAGGAATCGCCGTACTGGTCGAAACTGATCGCGGGAGTCGATCCAGGATCAAAGGATGAAGCGTGGGCCAAACCGACTTTCGACCATAGCAAATGGAAA
>JBLINZ010000357.1:0-6621 GCA_047639375.1 Mariniblastus sp.
TTCGGAAATAATTCCAATTGTTTTGGCACAGCTCCTGGGCAAACGGTGGTTATCTCTGAAGAGGCACCCCTATCCCTCGCCAGTCATGGCTCGTTGTGGTGGTGAATAACCCGATGCCAGGCGGCCTACCTCAAAAAAGGTTTTCCGCAGGACTGTGACCAAGCGACTCTCCAAATAGAAAGAAAATTCATGATGAGAAAATGCAACCTCGGTGGTTCCACTAGAGGAATCGTACTTGCGGTAACTTTCCTTCTCCTTAGTCTTCAGCAATGTCAGGCGCAGGTGATCGAGGTCGGCAAAGATTCCAAGATGTACATTGATGCCGCGGATTTCGTTGCTAACCAAATCCCAACGATCGGACCCTACCTTTCTCTTTTTGGCAAGACGCTCTTCGTAGCGGAAAGTGATCCGGGTTACAAAGTGATGCAGAAGGAATGGGAAGGGTATACCGACAAGCAGCTCAGTGCCAAGGCTCTGGGCGATCGGAGAAAATTGCTTCTTGGTTACTATTATCTGGTGAAGGAATTAGAGGATCTGAATTTTGATAATGATGCAGACAGGCTTAAAGTTTGGATGCATCTAGAGAAAGATATCACAAGAGAGATAAACCAGTTTAGCAGCGATGATGGACAGGCAGCTCCGGGCTTGCGTTATTATGCTGGCGCTTGCCATCTCCACATCGACTGCATTGACAACATCCTGATGTATGCGGCTTTAGGAGAAGAGTCAGTTCGGGTTGACGATTATCGACGCAGACGAATCAAACTTACCTCCGAATACAACAAGGCCTTGAACGCGGAGATCGAAAAGGCCGCTGCCGAACAGCGTAGCAGATTCACCGTGAAGGTTCTGAAGAATCATGGTACGGTAGACAACTCGGGAACGGACAGTGATGGAAACCGGTTCATCAAGTTCGACTTAGTTGATATGTACGAGCTTCTTGATAAAGGCCGCAGATCGGAACTCAAGTCTGATCGTGGCTCGGTAAACCGGGATCAAAAGAATCTCGCTGACGGAGCCGAGAAGAACTTCAACGCCAAATTCAAACCTCTATTCAAAATAGAGGAAGGCTGCAAACTGTACGCAACCGCTGCCTATTCCCGCTACCCGATAGTGCCGGGTTCTGAAGAAGCCCTCTCGAAGGTATGCGGTGGCGATGTTCTGAAGGTGGAAATCCGTGGCCTTCCTAATATTGAGCCGGGTGAAACAAGGTGGGGGACCACAGCTCGTTGGGACGAGCCGCCTCGCAAATTCGATGTGCAGGCGGTCATCACAATGAAGTATCGAAGTGATGCGTTGAGGCTAAACAAGCTAACATTCGTCGCCGATGCTTTCAGTCAACCCCACGAAAAAAATCACAATTTTAAAACTTTTTTTGCCGGGGACGCACTCGTCTCATTCAGGCTAGTACCAAAGCTGGTGAAGTTGAGTGGTGCCTTTGGTGGGTAGTATCCTTTGACTCGTCTCATTCAGACTAGTACCAAAGCCGCTGAAGGATCGCTGGCATAATGTTCCTTAGATGGGGACAGAAGTCGTCAAAATGGCCAAATCCGCGATCGAGAGTCCCAACAACCTTTTTTCGACGTTTTTTGACCACGGTTTTGGCTAACCACAAAAGGTATGACGACGGTCGCAGAACAAACGAGAGACGAACAAGGGACGGAATCGGCTAGAGTCCATTCCAGTCATCATTCCAACATAGAGAGAATCACGATGAAAACGTTGCTGGTAGCTGTGATTACAACAGGACTCGCGTTTGCTTACAGTTCACGGTGTCCGGCACAGGCTGGCTATGAAACTGTCTCGGCAAACGTAACAACGACCAAGGCGTCACCCGCGTCTTCGTTCTTGATGGACTTTGGCGATTTGGGCCGGACAATGCCCGGCCCGGCCACCAGTGCCATGTGGCCGGTGTCAGACGAGCTGAGCCAGTCGAAGCAGGTGATTGCTCATACGAAAGCGGATAAGAGCAGTGTCAGTCAGGGTGGCCAAGCACCGGACACGGCTTCACCAGGGATCGGTCACTTTCTGACGAAAAGGAGATGAAGCCATGAGTCGGGCAATCTATCGCACCTCCAAGGACTCGTAGCCTCGTCCACTACCCGAAAACCAAGGTGCGGCAGAATCTTAAGATAAAAGGGACGCGTCTAACTCAATAACATCAGCCAAAATTGCGCCAAAACTTTGCGGGCTGTTGCAACTCAATTTCAGTTTTGGCGAACATCCGAAGGAACGTTTCATGAAGCGTATGCACTATCCACTTTGCGTGGTTTTTATGTTGGGTCTGATCGCGACTGACCTGTTTGCTCAGGATGGTCGACTGGGAAATATGCAACTACTGCCAGGATACACTCACCAAACCAGGCAGGGCATCGACAGCCTCATTGGCGGAATCAGCAAGCCCAATGGCCTGAGATTCGGCTATGAAATTGGACGCGTCACTAAGCCGGGTCGGGCTCGAACCGGTGGCAGCTTTATCGACGGTCCTCGGCAACAACGAGAGGACCAAATTCGCTGGTATCGCGAGCAAACCGTGAATGGGCAACCTATTCATCTCGCTTATCGAAACGATGACTTGCTTTTGGTTTCGTTTCCCCACAAAGGCCTCAATATCTCAGTACGCGTCCGCGACGCAAACGAAATGGCGGAGGCGTTGTTGATGATCATGACGTATCCGGCCTCGGGAATGGTCAACGATTCTAGCGAGACCACTGGCGATGGGGGCGTGATCGAAGTTCAGCCTCGGGGCCTGTCAAAGGCAAATCTTCGAGACATCGAAAAACTTGCGGATCGCCTCACCAGTGACGCCGAAGAATTACATGATGAATATCACGAACACTTGGAATCAGTAAAGCATGGAGGCAAGCTTGATTCAGACGTTTCGGAAATGGAGAGAATCGCAAAATCTCTTTCTGGATTTTCAAAAAAAGCCGACGGCAGCGAAGAGTCGATACTCCGATTGCGTGCCGACACGAACGACTTGTTGCGACTCTCATGGCAAATCGGACGTACGGTTGATTTGATCGAAAAATGGGCACGAGATTCCGATGTCGCGAGAGGAATTTCGCATGTGCGCGAGGTGGCTGCGGACGTCGTCAATACGACACTTGCCATAGATAATTTCTTAGCCGTTGATACGAACGTATTCGACGGCCAAGTTGCACGAATGGAAGGATTGGTAAAGGAACTGCACAACGGATTCCACGAGCATCTTGAAGAATATGAAGTTTCAGATGATTTGGATGAAGTTTTGCTTGGTTTGGAGCGACAAGTCGAGCACATCCATGATCTTGCGCACAACAAAAAATGGAAGAACATCGATTTGAAACACATCTTGGACGAAACGAACGCCGCGAGACGGACGACAGAACAAATCGAATCACTCTTGCTTAAGCAAGTGGCCCTCGGGGTCCGAGAAAAAGACCGTGCCTGCATTGAGCACTCATGGGACTCAATTGGCGACGTGCTCGCGTCAGCGCAGTTGATTGAACACATGATTAACAAACAGGAGCGAAGGCAATTCAATCCCCCAGCTCCGGTCGCAAAACAGCCCCGCATGAGTGTCACAAATTTAGGGCCTGGTGCACTAAGACTGGACTTGCCAAATGGAAGCAAGATCGTTCAGCCCAATTCTTCGATATCAATTTCCATCGGCATCTCTCCGATCAATCTGGTTGCCCTTAACGACGAAGTATACGTCGATCTGCAACATGACGGGAATGGAAAGGCCAAGTTCTGGGATGTTGATGAGCAGGAGCATTACCTATTCAGGCAAAACACCGGCATCCAGGGGTTCATTTTGGCAAAAGATCGGCCGGGTTATCACCTTGAACAGGACGGCTCAAAAGTACTCGACCAGGAACAGAAGCCAAGAGACGCGCCGAGAGCCGGAAAGACAACCGTGAAACGAGGCGCAATCATCGTTCAGATCGCAGAAGTTTCCGAAACGCATGACGACGAGACGGTAACCGTCGCCGAAATCTACGAAGTCGCAGAGGACTTCACGATTGCGCATCTCCAAGCCCCTCAAAGAATTGACTCCCAGGAAGCAATTCAGAATTTTGCCAAGCAGATCACGGAATCCTTGAATCAGCGACCGATATTGGAAACTTCCAAATTGGAAATCAACGGACATGTTGAAGAAACAAAGAACTACCGCAAGACCTATCGGTCTGTCCTTCTAATCAAAGGCGCTTGGGAAGCTCACGGTGACCATCGAGTGTTCAAGATTTTCGGCGAAGGAATCATGCTGGTTAACCCGTCGAATTCGGCGAATTTCAAATGGCGCCGCGCCTCTTCCTTTACCCCGGACCGCTAAAATATCTTCTACTCGTTTCAAAATTTAGAAAGACGGATAATCTTGAGTTATGAGAAATTTATATATCATTATTTGCAGTATTTTTCTTCTTTTTCCCCACCAAGTTTTTGGATTTCAAATTAATGAAAGTAATCCCTATTATGAAGGCGGAGGACAAATTGTGAGGGTTCAGCTACAAACCCATACACCTGAAGAAGCAGATGATGATGAAGCAGTAAGAAACACTTTCGACGTTGTTCCAGAGGCCATTGCCAATGCGAAAAACGATGAGCTTTATGATATGACGATTCATAATCGATTTGGTAAATTTACTGCTAAAAAACCAGCAGTTGATCAATTGGAGGAAGACATAAATGAAGCCTTAGAATGGGTTTCTGATGATAACCTACTCCATACAGTTATTGTCGCCCGAGGAAAACCTAGTGTTGTTCATCCCTTTTTAAATTCGGCGCTGAAAATTCGCAACCATTTAGAGCTTCTTAACTACCTCGAAGAAAATAAAAAGCATCAAGGTCTCTCCTCCTTTAATTTTCCAACGCATATGAATTATGACGAACCAATTATAAAGAAGGGGCGAGCTGATATTAAACATATGACCGACGATGAATTCGTGGAACGATTAGAGCACCTAGATATGGTTGAAGTTTATACAGGAATTGTTGAACGAATTAATGAGGATTACGATGCCAGCAGTAAACTAGATTTGGCAATTGATAATGGAAAGTATCTGCAATATTCGGGAGGGGAGCCCGATGCCAGCAGTAAACTAGATTTGGCACTCGATAATGGAAAATATCTGCTGGCTGTAGCCAGTGATGATGCCCATAGTATTAAAGATTTTGGCCGAGCCTGGATTAATGTGTTTTATGATAAAAAATTCAACAAGGGTAACAAAGACCAACAAAGTGAAGTTTTTTCAAATATTTTGAAAGGAAATTTTTATCCTACAACTGGAGTGGTTCTTAACGTAATAAGAAGAAAAGATGATACTATCCAAGTCGCTAGTGAAAATGCCCAAAGGGTGAAGGTAATAGGAAATCCGGGTGGTGTGCTTTTTGAAAGTGCTTTGAAGGATGGTCGGTTTGAGTTTGAATTAACCGATGAAGTAACTAAAGAAAATGAATTTATCAGACTCGAATTTTTTGGAACGAAGTCAAGTGGCAAGAAAACCAAAGCATGGACTCAACCCTTTCGAACTAAGATCCAGTAAACTCCTAGCGACGGATTCTTGGGGATGTCCGTTTGATTGTTAAAACTGTCGGAGGTCTCTCTGGTTAAAAACGTAAACGAATTGTTTTGAGAATACAAACGGAATGTCGGCGGTAGGTTTTTTTCAGGAGCTTGCGACTGAAAAAAAGCTACCGCCGACAAAATCTTGTGCTTGGCCTAGCTCGCTTTCTCGGCCTCCAGTGCGGCGATCAACTTGGGCATGTCGTCGTAGCCTGAGATCCTGCGGAAGCCCTTTTCGACTTCCAGCAACGCGAATGCCAGCCACTTCGTTGCTTGATCAGTTTCGGCCCGAAAGCGGGTCACACGGCCAAGCTTGTTGCGCGTGCTGCGGAACGAATTCTCGATCGCGTTGGTGCTGAGTAAATTGCGATGAAGCGTGTTGGGCACGTTCAAAGACTGAAGAGCCGTCAAGTCTTCGCCCGCTTCTTCAAGGCTCTTGAGCGATTCGGCATTCTTGCCCTGAAGGAATTCCCTCAGCTCGTTGACAACTTCCGAGGCAGCGTCTTTGCCTTGAACCTGGCGAAGGCGTTTGAACAAACGAGCCAACTCGCCCCAGTGTTTCTTCGACAGCTTTGATCGAATGTTGCGTTCCTTGTGAACCAAACAACGTTGCACGACGGCGTCCGGGAAGAACTCTTTCACCGCTGATCGCAACGCCGCGCTGCCGTCGAGTACCGAAAGTAGAGGCCGGTCGCAATGAAAGCCGCGTTTGACCAAACGACGCATTAAATCCTTGGCAACCTCTGCACTTTCGCTACTGCCAAGCTCGAAATCCAAAACCCGTTTGTGACCTTCAGTGGTGATTCCGATCGCGGCGATGGCCATCTGGTCTTTACTCAAACGAATCCCGTCAAGCATCAATACGACCCAGTTTTCCTGAGATAAATCGCGCTCGCGAAGCGCTTCAACGAACTTGTGACCGACGCTTTGCCAATGCCGCGATACGTTTGACTTCCCAACACCCGGAGAGTTTGGTTTCATTTTTTTCACGTCGCGAGTGCTCACGCCATGCATCAAGGCGTGGAGACTGATCGGGGACAGGCAGTGAGTGGGTGTGTCAACTTCCCCATTAA
>JBLINZ010000358.1:0-6610 GCA_047639375.1 Mariniblastus sp.
AATCGATGACGCCGGCTATTCGGTCGTTTCTAAGCTCTGGGTAGGTTACCAACGCAGGGATGAGGAATCTGGACGTCGCAGCGTTGCCAAGTCGTGGGCGATCGTTTGCTTGATCGTTTGTTTGATCGTTTGTTTGATCGTTTGTTTGATCGTTTGCATTAGAGGTGTGTTCCTGCCCCTTCCTGTTGTCACTTGGGAATTGAGAATTGAGTTGAGCATTTGTGTGTTCATGGACAGTCGAGGACTGAGGCGTTTGAGCTGATTTGATTTCCGACCACCGTAGCCGAAACATTTGCGGGGTCGTGATCGAGTGATCCGAATAATTGGCTGGTTTTGCCAGATCCCTATAACACGAGGCCATTTTGGTTTCGGGCTGTTAGGAACATGCGGACGGCGCCACTACGGGTTGCCACATTGTGCAAAACGCCGTTGCCAAATGCCGATTTGAGACGATCAACCCAAGTTGATGCGCCGATACTTTTTCCTAGCACCACTCGCATGTCAATTACGCCATCAGGCACGGGTTGGCCACACCCGTGTTAGGCGTCGGTCTCAAGGATGAAGGTTGGAAATATGAAACATCTCATTGTCTTATTATCGGCAGCAGTATTTGCACTGGCTGCACAAAACTGTAATGCACAAGAAGCGGTTAACTACAAGACCGCCTACCAGCGAGCGCAAGCTGGCGACAAGCCTTTGTTGGTTCTGGTGACGGCCGAGTGGTGTCCGCCTTGCCAAGACATGAAGCGGACGACGATTCCGGCGTTGATGCAAAAGTCTGCTTTCAAAAACTTTCACTATGCCACGGTCGACTATGATCGGGACGGAAAAGTCGCTCGTCAGTTGATTGGGGACCGAGGCGTTCCACAATTGATCATGTACGAGAAACGCGAGGGAAAATGGGTCCGGCGTTATCTGAGTGGATACAAAACCGCCCAGACGGTTGAGGCGTTTGTCGCTCAGGCCAACACGGTTCGCACGGCCTCTGCGGTAACCACCGTTGATAAATAGTCAGGCTTGCCAAAACCGTTTCCGTACCTGAGACGCTTGCAATTTACGGTCACGCAAACTAAAAAACGCACCAGTCGATTCCGGCGGGTGCGTTTTTTTGTGGATGAATTCGAAAAGGGCAACGAGGTGCAGGAGTGAAGGTTTCAATTGTCATTCCCGTAATCAACGAATCCGGTCAGATTTCACAATCCGTTCAACGGGCTTGGGAATCTGGTGCGAGCCAGGTGATCGTGGTTGATGGTGGCAGCACTGACTCCACGCCGGAGATCGTCCGGGAGCTCGATTGCCAGTTGGTCGAATCGTTGCCCGGTCGTGCCATTCAGATGAATGCAGGTGCCCGAGTCGCGACGGGGAACGTCGTAGTGTTCCTGCATGCCGACAATTGGCTGGTAGAAGACGGATGTGAGCAAATTCGACTTGCACTGTCGAGTAACTCAAAAACGTTCGGTGGATTCAAGCAAGTCATCGAACACCCGCGAGCGGTGTATCGGCTGATCGCCTGGGGCAACGGGATGCGGCTGAAATGTCAGGGGCTAATTTATGGCGACCAAGCCTTCTTCATTCGCCGCGAAGATTTCGAAGCGATCGGTGGTTTTCCCCAACAGGCGTTGATGGAAGATTTCGAGATTTCGCGAAGGCTGCGGAAACGTAAATTGGGACAGCCTTGCCTGTTGATGGGCCCGACGTTTGTGTCAGCCCGGCGCTGGGAGACTGCCGGCCCGATTCGGCAAACGGTTCGAAACTGGTTTCTCAGCCTGGCCTATCGCCTAGGAGCGTCGCCGGAATGGGTTTCGAGCCGGTACCGTCGTCACGATAAGTAGCCAATGCTAAAATTTGCATCTCGATGGGTGTCGTCGTGGGGCACGTGGTTTCAAAGTTCAAACATTTCCCCAAACGACTTCAGGGCTGGGCTCCGCTTGCGTCTACCGTATCATCAAGAGCAGGCATGGCCCGCAGAAGAGGGGCTTGATGATTTAGTGCCCGATTAAGCGGCAGCGATGGTAACCCGAATGCGTCAGCGAGGGAGAACCCTCGTTGGTGGCTCGCCTGCAATGGTTGCTGTTCCTCGCTCACGCGTCGGGCTACTATGCTCGCCTTCGGCCCGTAAAATCAACAAGCCCAGAAGGCTCAGGCCCTGTGGCGTTGCCACTGATTCGAACGAGTCATCGTCAAAAAAAAATGGCATGTTTCAGCTGAACAAGATCAGCTAACCGAGGTGCCGTGCGATTCGAAATCTGCTTTGGAAATTGAGAAAGCAAATGTCAAAGCTTATGCTAATTCTTATGTAATGACAGATTGTCGCGAAGGCGATGATGTTCGTGCGTTGCGGTCGGCTCGATGCGAATTGATGGTTTGATTTAAAAGCGGACGGCACAGAGCCTGCGACGGTCCCCAACCCAAACTCTACGGGTGATTTTTAAGCGATGGTCGAGTGCGGGTGTTGGTCATCGCCGTGTGGGCTGAGACGTTTATTCCGGAAGAGCTGAAATAGAATCGCACCGGTTAGTAGAAAAGCCCCGAACGCACTCTGTGGGGTCCAGGAAACGAAAATTCCCAAGAGGACTCGGTCGAGGGAGACGCCAAGTATCAGCCCGCTCCAGACGGCGATCGCGATCATCGCCACGGCGGTCAAGGTCAGGATCACGATTCGGTGATGCCAGTGGATGTTTTGAGGGATCATCGCGATTCCGACGAGTGCCGCCGGTCCGGCAAAGTAAATTGCGAGGAGAGCCTCTGGTGTTCCCTTCCAGGTGGTTAGTACCGCCATCAATGCAGCCGCGACCGTCGTGGTGAGCAATAGACTACGTACGGAGAATTGAAAACTAACGGAGCTTTCCGGCGTCTGTTTCTGTTCGAAGTCACGAATCCATTGGTTGAACGTGTCGCGCCATCGAATCATGATGCCTGCGATCGCCAGTCCTAATGCCAGCCCAATCAAAAAGTTGAGTCCAACGTTGGCATAATTGATGAATTGGCCGCCGAAGTAAATTGAATCTTCTCGCCAAATTTCAAACGGGAAACCGACCGCTTCGATGACATGGGAGTCGGAGCCGATCAAATCGGCAATGCTGGGCGTTCTGAAAAAATATGAAACGGCGTTGGTCGCAGCAACCAGCACGATGCCAGAACCGAGCCCACGCAAGAACCAATGGCCATTCGACGTCCCGATCGCACTCACTTCGTTCGTCGTCATGATCGACTCATTTCGAAATTGACAATGGCATTGGACTCCCTGACCTTATTCTATCAATGCCGTTGCTGAAATCAATTCAACGCCACAGGTTGAATGCCTAGTGAAGTAAAAAAATAGCCCCCGAGTTGTCTCGAGGGCTTGGTGCAATCCGCTCGCTCTTAATCAAAGTTAAAAGCAGTTTGTTGGTATGTTACCGATGCCAGTGGCCGGTGTTGTGATAGTCGTAGTGTCCGCGCTGATAGTCATAGTGATTGCCATGTCGAACGTAGCTTCCTGGGTGGTAATCATAATGTCCTGTGTTGTGGTAGGACGACTGTCGGAAGGTGGGGCGATAGGTGGAATATCCTATGTTTCTGCTATAGCCGTAGTTACCTTGATTGAAGCTAATCCGATTGATTCCTACTGAGATGCCATTTCCGTAACCAGCACTGATGCCGATACCTCCATAGCCACCACCGTATCCACAGCTTTGAGCACTTGCGTCTTGCGACATCACAAACAATGCAGCGACTGCAGCCATGGCGACCGCCGAGGACCGAATCAAACGGGATGTAGTCTTGTTCATTTCCATTCTCCTGTTGGGGGAGCGACGGCTGGCCGTGTGCCTAGTGTCGCGAGTTCAAGAAGTCCAGTTGCTTCTTCAAGGGGATAGGAATGCAGGTTTTATGCCAATGATTTGGCTTTTGTAATAGGGCGGAAAAACCGAAGTAATTTCTAACATTTGGTTTTATAGGGGCGGGCTCGATCGGTCAGTCTGTCATCAAAGCAAGACACTTGAGACATCAAATTGATGACGGTCTTGGGTTGATGGAATGTAGCAGCTCAACTCGTCAATAGTTTCGACGGGTCGGCAGTTCCGAAATTCTTGACGACATTCGCTACGGAATCTGGCTCGTTCTCATTGAGTGTTGATCGGGCGATGACTAGTGCTATATCTTGTTCATCTTGCTGGGGTGAATTCCCTCCGGGCGACACTGTTGGTGTGCTTGGCTCAGCGTTTGTTCAAGTTTTAAAAACTATTCTTTCAAAGGCAAGAGTTTGATGTTTCGAAACCAAACGCGTTGAGCTTCGGCTTGAAGCGCAATGTGGCCGTGCGACAATCGGAGGTCCGCTCCTTGGGCCAAAATTGGCTTGGCTTCTTTGCTGTCTGGATCAAGTTGAGGATGCGTGTAGCGCAAGACTTCCTTGCCGCGAACGCGATATATGATTTCGTCGTGTCCCCGAACTTCCATTTCGACCGCGACCCATTCATCAGCGGGAAGCGTCGGTCCAGACGATCGAACGATGTGTTGCTTCGTCAGCTTGTCTTCGTAGACTAAGTGGGTGCCGGGCGTGCAAACATTACCAGTTTGGCGCTTACCCGTTCCCAGGTCGGCCAAAAACTGCATTTCTAAACTTGCCGGAAAACCCTGATCAAGTTCAAGGCTTTGGGGCGGTTGCGAGTGTAACATCACGCCGCTGTTTAAATCGACGTACGAGGGGGCGTCTGTTAGCATTCGTCCGACGAACCGATATTCCATTCGAAGTTTGTAATGAGAATAAGACAAATTGGAATAGAGGTGTCCAAATCTGCCTTCGAAGTCTCCGTAGTCGTCGTACTCACATTTCAAAATTCCGTCTTCCACGCGAAATGTGTTCGCATGATTTTCACCCACAGGGTGTCCCGCGATCTTGACGGTCCAGCCATCCAGATTCTTGCCATTGAACAAATCGATCCACCCTTCAGCTTCATCTGAATTGATTTGGGTGCGTGTGGAGTCTGAATTCAGCGTTGACGCTGTTCCTGCATCCTGAGCGCTGACGACGGCCGAATCTGCAATGGGAAAAAAGGCGAAGCAGCACGTCGCGATCAAAACAAAAATAGCGTGTTGTGCTTGTTTGGCGTGGCTCGGCATGGGGATCTCGATGAATGGTGAATAAAACTGAGAGCAAGTCGATGACCGCATCAACGACAGCGACATTTAGACTTTGGTTCTAGTTTTAACAAATTACGTTGTTGAGTGCGGTCGAATTTGCTTGCTGGGAGGTTAAGAAAACGGAAAGAACTCGTGGCTTATTGATTTTCCCGGTCTCCTTGAGTTCGTGGGGCATTCAACTCGGTTTTCAATAGCTGCGCAGCTATCGATTCCAATCGCAACCGATACAATATCGGATATCGATAAATCGTTTTGTTTTCATGTTCAAGGGATTAAGATGCCAAGCGTCAACCGCCTAAAATTCCGCAGCTTTAGTGTCTGCTGCTTGCTCCTGTTTGGTTTCGCCTGTCTGAGTCTTTGCTCAACTGCGGCGGCACAGGATCCTCCCAAATCGGCGGCGGATCGAGCTCCCGATCTGTTGAAGCCGTCGATCAATTCGACTCAGCGTGCAATTCGTCGTGACGTGCCCTTGCCGAAAACGATTCGAAATGCCTTTGATGCCGGGACTCGTGATTTTAGTGGGAAGCCAGGTCCGAATTATTGGCAGTTAGAAACCGATTTTGACATCAACGTCAGCGTTGATCCAGCGACACAGACGCTGACGGGGAGCGAGACGATCGTGATTCACAACAATAGTCCGGACGCTTTGGATCGGATTGTGTTGCGATTGGATCACAATATGTTTCGGGCATTGGCCCAACGAGGGGCTTCGATTCCGGCTGAGCCAACAGACGGGATGGTCGTCTCGCGGATGGCCTTGAATGGAACCGATATTGATTTAAAAACTCGCGAGTCAGGAAAGATCCGTGTACGGGGACTTCAGCAAACGGTCGCTACGATTTCGTTGGTCGATCCTATTCCAGCGCATTCGCAAGCGAAACTTGAGATCGATTGGACGACGAAGTTGCCGGGTGGCCCTAACGGCCGCGGACACCGGATGACGCAACGTTGGGAGGACACGCTATTTCAACCAACGCAGTGGTTTCCACGACTCGCCAAATACGATGACTTGAGCGGTTGGGACGTCAGTCTGTACCTTGGTCCGGCTGAGTTTTACAACAACTTCGGCCAGTTTGACGTTAAAATTGACGCCCCGGGTGGGTGGCTTGTTTCTGGCACGGGCGTTCTTCAGAATCCAGAAGAAGTCCTCACGGAGACAGCGCGAAAGCGACTGGAAACGATCTTGGAATCCGACGCGGAAGTCACGATTGTTGGGCCGGATGAAGTGGGGCCAGGGAAATCGACGGCTGAGGGTGAGCGGCTTGTTTGGCATTTTCACGCCGACAAAGTCAACGATTTCGCATGGGCAACGGCCAAGAATTTCGTTTGGAAATCAACCCGGGCCACCATCCCAGGCAAGGGCCCTATTCCGGTTCATATGTTCTTTTTGCCGGAACGAGCACACCTGTTTCAGCGTGCGGGATCCATCAGTCGGCATGCGTTGGAGTATTATTCGAAGCTTTGGGTTGCTTACCCGTTTCCGCAGTTA
>JBLINZ010000359.1:0-6594 GCA_047639375.1 Mariniblastus sp.
CTGTCTCGGCATAAGATTTGCAGAATTCGGTAACTTCGATCAAAGTAACTCCCAGCAGATTGGCAGGCAAAACTAATCGCCCAGATTGGATTCCACAAAAGAAGCCTTGAAATCTTCGTAACTCGTGAGCGAGTCTTCGTGCCCTTCTTTTTGGGGAGTGGATTCGAACTCTTCATTCGAATCAGTGATGGTATACAACCGGTTCCGCCCCAGTTGTTTGGAGCGATAGAGTGCTTGATCGGCCCGTTCGTACAGCCGCTTGGCATCGTCACTGGCAGCCACCACCGCCAAGCCCATGCTCATCGTCACGACCGTCGATTGGCCTGAACTGTTAATACTGAAACCGTACAGCTCAATCGTAGAGCGAATCCTGGCGCCTACTAAATCAGCGTTCTGTTCGGTAAGTCCGTCCAGCAAAATAATGAATTCGTCCCCGCCCAATCGGCCCACAAAATCCTCAGGTCGAACGCACTCCTGGAGAGCCTTGGCAATACTCGTCAGAACTTCATCGCCTGCCTGATGTCCAAACGAGTCATTGATACGTTTGAAGTGATCAATATCGATCAACATCACCCCAAACGATACTTGTTCCGAATGGTATCGAGACACCATGAATTGAAACGCCTCATCGACAGCTTTCCGATTACCAACCTCGCATAAAGGATCCGTCCGAGCTTCCAATCGCGTTCGATCCAGTTCCTGAGCCTGAGTTTCTAATTTGTATTTGGAAACCACGAGATCATTTTCGAGCTTTCGATTCGATTGAACGACTCGGGTAATGTTCATCATCAGCTTAGACTGCAAGTCCGCAAACTGGTCTTCGGTGTCGATTTGTGCGAGCTCTTGTTGTGCATTACGCAACGCAACGTTATGCGAATCAACATCTTCATTCAGTCGATCTGTACTATTCATTACAGTTAGCAACGCCGTGAGCGTCGATTCACGATCGCTCTTGAGCCGCTTTGGCTCATTGGCAAGCGTGTAGGTTCGTCCGATAAAGAAGCCACTCATCAATCCAACGGCCACACTGGTCAAAGACCAGATTCCGATAAAGATGATGGACGACATTTCTTGTGGAAACATGAGATTTCAATATGCGAATAGAAACAGGGGCAGGAGGAGAACGCGTGACTATTTCGGGCCACAGAAATATAGATGACGATTAGGCAAGATGATTGAATAGCCCAATGTTTTCCGGGGCCGGAAGGTGGTCACCTATGGATTGAGACGATTGCCACAGGTTTACCACCCGCCACCGGGATGGGAGGCCGATACAACCCACACAACCCATCGGAATCCGCATCGATATTTGACTTGTTTTTTGTGAATTGGGTTCAGGTCGGCCGCGAAACCAAGCCAAAAAACCTTTCAAGAACATTCACGGGCCTATTGAGAAGATCTATTATTTGAGTCACAAGCCAGCTTTGCGAGCTCTTCATCCAGCCGAGCAAACTCTGACAACTCATTTCGTACGTTGGCCGATCTCCACGCAAATCAACTCCCCGCGCCCATCTCTCCCGGCATTGGAGCGAGCGTACAACAACCCGTTCGACAGAGCCGGCATCGCAAACACATTGGTTTCGAAGAGCTGTGTCTGATAAAGCTGCTTGAATCGCTTGCCGTTGGCCTCGATCACGTGAAGCCCACCGTCTGAATCCAAAACGACAATCTTGTCGCCGACCAAAATCGAGTGCCCAACCGGAATTTTAGCTTGGCTCCACCGCACGTTGCCGGTCAGACTTTCCACACAACGAAAAGTCCCGTTCGCATGATCTTGCCGTCCAGCCGTCCCGAACAAATTGCCTTGATAGAAAACCGGCGTTGAAAATTGAGTCGAAAAGGATTCATCGTTGGCCCATTCTTGCTCGATTCCGCCAGCACTCACCTTCAGCATTTTGGCCCCCACTCCATAAGCGGCTGAGAGGAATAAATAGTCTTGACCGTCAATCTTCACTTGAGCTGGCATCGCACCGTTGACCGTCGGTCCCGTTTTTCCGAACCGCATTTCGAACTGAACGTTCCCGCTGGTCGGGTCCAGTCCCACCATTTTTAAACGCGTGATAAAGACCACCACCGGCTTGCCAGATACCTGAATTTCAATCGGTGACGAATAACTGGCTCGATCGTCAAACGCCGTCCAGACTTCTTTTCCCGTCTTTAAATCCAGCGCCACGATTCCAGTGTTTCGTCCGCCAACATTCAAAATCAAGTTTCCACTCGACACGATGGGACTAGAACCCGCTCCGAAAAATCCCGCCTGACTTGGATAGGCAGCCTGTGTATCCAGCTCCCAAACTGGCTTTCCAGTTTGAAAATCAAGACAATAAACAATGCCGCCGGCTCCGTGAACGTAAACAAAATCGCCATGTATCAACGGGACACTCTTGGGCCCCTTGTCACCGTCCATCCCACCGCCGTACTTCGTTATCAACTCACGATTCCAAATCAGTTTTCCCGTTTGAGCATCCAAGACCTCGACTACATACCGCTTGCCCGGACGATGAAATGCAACCAACCGACCCCGCGATACCGCTGGACCTGCAAATCCCTGCCCAACGGGATGAGACCAAATCTCTTGCAATTCGCCCCCAGGCCATTGCTCCAATAGCGTCTCCCCTGACGCCACCCCATTTCGAGTGGGACCATTGATCTGAGGCCAGTCGTTGCCTAGACCCTGGTTTCCTGCTCCCACGGCTTCAGGTTGAGCAGTTCCAGGTTGAGCGGCTTTTGGCTGAGCGGCTTCAGGTGCAGCGGCTTCAGGTGCAGCGGCTTCAGGTGCAGCGGCCTCATGTGCAGCGGTGGGAGCGTCATTGTCGGCTTTGTCGGCCGTGGCGTCGATAACTCCGTCGCAACCGCAGCAGGCAGTGACGAGCAGAAGTCCCAAAATCCAAGGGGTTATGTTTACAGTAGGGGCTAGTCGTAGACGGATGGTTCGAGTCGATGCTACCATGGGGTTCTTCTAAGTTAGGTCCGTTGAGCCGATTAACAACAGCGTTTGAGTTTCTTCATTTAAGTCGATTGACGGACCGGCCGCTATGGCAGGCGTTCTGCGACGGTGAAATGGGAGACCAGTTTTTAAACGTGCGCCGGCGAGCCGATCTCGAAGTCTTTGCCTGAACGTTTTTTGAAAGCCACTTGTGCGACGCTGGTTTCAGTTTTTTTTACGTGGCCGCCCCTTTAGCGGGTCCAATCGCCGTTGGTGGGCGGGATTCGCGGAAGCCCTATTAGTCGCTGCGCTGTTGCTGGCCGGAGTCGTCTTGTTCGTTGTCAGTTTGACATTGGCGGCTCTCAATTGGACGCCTGAAAATGGCCTGTATATTTCGCCCGGATCGTTCGCCCTGCAACTTGGCCTCGCGACCGTCCTCATTGGAATCGGAACCTTCTGCATCGCTCGACTCCTGTGGCACGTCGGGATTTCCGCGGAACGCCGCGGCGCGATCGCGACTCGAGCCAATGAGCACGAACTGCTCAACGAAATTAGAAGACGACGCGAAGACTTGCCGACCGTCCCCCGCGATCAACTCATCCCCCGCCCCGGAATCGCGCAAACGTTTCGACTCACCCCTTTTCCACGCAACATCTGGGGCCTGGTGACCGCTACGATTTTCAGTGTCATTCTGATAACTATCACCACCGTACTAATCATCATCGTGGCGACGTCGTTTGGTTACGGAACCACCGAATGGTCCATTCAACTCGAAGAGAAATTGGCGCGAAACCAATTGGATACGTTTTCCAGTCGCCCTTGGCTAGCGGTCGCTTGGCTGATTCCAATCGCGTTCGCAGCCGGTTGGGCGATCTATCAATTTTTCCGACAACTACTAAAACTCACCGGAATCGGACCGACGTCATTGGAAGTTTCCAAATATCCGCTGGCCCCCGGTGCAAGCTGCCGAATTTCCCTCTCGCAAGCTGGCCGCGTCAGGCTAAAATTACTGGACGTTACCTTGGTCTGCCAAGAGGAAGCCACGTTCAACGAAGGCACTGACATTCGGACAGAAAGCTCAATCGTTCTCAGCCACACGTTGTTTCGGCAACGAGGCGTATCGCTGCGGTCAGGAAAACCTTTCGAAGCTGAATTCGATTTGCGGATTCCGGCAGGCGCGATGCATTCATTCAAATCAACCAACAATCGAGTCCAATGGAAAATCGTGGTCACCGGACAAGCCAAGAGTTGGCCAAAACTAAAAAGGAACTTTTCGCTTTCCGTCCATCCTCCCGCGCCTCTCAAGACTCGGCCCAAACGGAATTGATCCCGCTTCCCGAAATTCAAATTCAATTTGACAAGGAACACGAACAATTCCAACCAGGCGATTTCTTGATCTGTGAATACTCCGTTTCGCTCAATCCAAAACACATCGTACAGGCCATCGAAACGTCCGTGATTTGGCAAACGGAAGGTAAAGGCGACACCGACATTGGCGTTCATTTCTTTGAACGACGCCAACGACAAGGGCTGACCAGCGACACGTTCAATCAAAGCCAGCGACTGAGTACCGTGCTTCCCGCCAGCCCGCATTCCTACGACGGTCAGATCGTCAAAATTCATTGGGGCGTGCGTGTTCGGGTGTTTTTAGACGATGGCCAGCAAGTAACAGAAGATAAGTTTTTCAAACTCGGGCAAGCCAAGTCGGCCGAGCAATGGGAATCGCTCGAGGCGTCAGAGTCACGCGACAAAACGCCTGAGCCCCGTCAAACGCCCGAATCAGAAAACAAACCCGAGCCTCCCATCACACCCAAAATTGATCGCTAATCGGTTGAGAACGATGCCCTATACTGTCGTCCACAATCCGTTCGCGACTCAGTTCATTCGCCCAGGGGCAATCCCTTTCCTTCCGCCTGCATCCGGCGTCGTTGAATCCATCGTATCAACGTTTCAAAAACACCATTGCGTCGGGCAGATCCTGGGACCGCATGGGTCCGGAAAAACGAGCCTCACCTACGCGATGGAGTCGTTGCTGGAACCACATTTCGACCACATTCGCCGGCTCACTATTCGCTCGTCACGGGACGTGCAAATCGATCATGACCGGCGAACGAATGGCCGGCGAACGAATGGCCGACAACGGCCCACCAAACCGCTCGCAACATCGCCTTTGCGTCGGTTGCTTATCGTGGATGGAATCGAAAAGCTAACTCGGTTCCACCGCTGGTGCTTTCGCCGCAACCTCGGATCATACGATGGCTTGCTGCTCACCACCCATGTTGCGATCCCAGGATTTTCGACAATCTATCGCACCGTCCCCACCCCCCAAACGCTTCATCAGCTCGTCCAACGCCTGGCCCCCGACCATTCGTTTGACGCCGAAACGCTTAACCGAGTGTTCCACCAACACCACGGCAATTTGCGAGAATCGCTCTTTTCCCTCTACGACTCATTCTCAAGCAACCTGCCACGTGACTAAGCGCCGCTCGACAAATCACTGTCGTAGCCGAAGTCGAAAGACGGGAAAACCTTCTGCGAATCCCGAACTGTTACCAGTCTAGCTACATCCAAATCGGACATTTATTGATCGAACAATCCTAAGCCGACGTTCGTCGAATCACTGCTCGAATGGCTGTTCGCAGCACCCCACTGAGCGTGCACGCATTGCAACCCAGTGCCCTTTCTCTGGAACACAAGGCACACCGATTTCGTCCGAATTTGCAGGGAGAATGGCACACAAATTACGTTAAGCAATTCATTCGGTCTCGCCCCCTAGATTCGGACAAACCGTCGTGGCTCAACGATTCATCTCGTGTTCTAGGTCAACCAGCCAAGAAAACTCTTTGAGCAGATTCCACCAAGACAACTAAGCTGACTTCCGCCGCACTTGTTCTGCCTGCTTGAATAATTGCTCGCGAAGGATCGTTAGCACCTCTCGATCCGACCAATAATTCACGTGCCCACGCGGGCCCACCGCGAAATTGGAATACGCCACTGGCGAAACCAATGAGCTCCGCTCGGCCTGCATTTGGCTGGCTTCCGCCCATCCCACTTGTTCGTTGGTCGATTTCAAATGGCTGACCGGAAACTCTAATTCCGTTCCCACAAAATCATCCATTCGGCAAATATTTATCCAGCGGTCCAGACGCCGGCGAAGCGAAGACCAAAATGGCTGGTCAAGCGCTGGATAACAATGCCCAAAATAGTGTTGATAAAGGTGATTCAGCGGCGACCCCATCGTGATTAAGCTCACCGACTGAAAGCCATCATTTAGCCATGACAACTCCTCATCATTGAGAGCCTCAATCGCCACCATCGTGCCTTGGCTATGACTGATGATTACCAATTCGGGCTGATGGTCGTACTGTTCTCGATAGTGAAACAAAATTCGCTTGATCCGAGCATGCAACGAGTCGCGACGCGAGAAAAACAAAGCCCCATTCTCAAACGTGGTTTCAGACATATTGAATTCGTCATCATCTTCCAAAGCATCCTCAGCACTCGTCGCCCTAAAGTAAAAATGATTCACGACGTCTAGCATGATGTCGAAGCCAGGCCGAAGTTTCGGCAGCAGCAAAATCATCAAACTGCCTAACGGGACAATCATGCTGACCGCATATCGATTGACATCAATCATCAACCGCCCCAAGAGAAATTTATCATGCTCC
>JBLINZ010000360.1:0-6567 GCA_047639375.1 Mariniblastus sp.
GCGAAGGTTCCGCTGAAAATATTTTTGTGATTCGTGACGGGAAGATCTTCACGCCGCCATTGTCGGCTGCAATTCTCAACGGAATCACCCGCGATTCGGCTTTTGTACTTGCCAGGGATCTCGGGTATGAAGTCATCGAGCAAGAGATTCCTCGGGAATTGCTCTACGTCGCCGATGAAGTCTTCTTGACGGGAACGGCCGCTGAAATCACGCCGGTTCGATCGGTCGATCGGATCGAAGTTGGTAACGGTTCGCGAGGCCCAATCACCGAAGTGATTCAAAGTGCATTTTTTGGTTTGTTCGACGGGACGACCGAGGATAAATGGGGCTGGTTGGATTCGGTTGAGCGGCAGTCGTCGTGACACGAACACGTGAGCGATGACGACAGTCGCCTTTCGCTCCGAGGCTGACATCTAGTTGTTTTCAATTTCGCGAAACGCAAAATGGTACCGACGCGTTAGCGAGAATTGACCTGCATTGAAGGCGAACCACCAAACAGGGTTCTTACTCGTTAACGCGTCGGGTTGTCATCCTCGCCTTCGGCTCATTAAACCCACTCGCCCTAATTTCGTCGGGTTATCATTTTAGGTAAAACGTCACGCAACCTAGATCGCGAGTCAGTGAAACGAGATTCTTGGCAATTGTCGCTTGCCTTCTCGTAGAAAACTCGAGCAATTGGCCCAAACGACATAGGGCTCGTGGCATGTTAGGAAATTTCCTTGCCTTTCCTTGGAGGAAATGGGATATTGCATCGGCAAATTGCTTGTGCGAATTTGCTTCATCGACGTCGACGAACGGCCGTTCTTTTCAAGCGGCTTGTCTAGCCAGGAGACGGATCATGCAAGTTTGGCCCTCGGTTGAAATTCTATCCGGAAAATGTGTTCGGCTTTCACAAGGCGATTACCAGCGAGAGATGGTGTTCGGCGAAAGCCCGGCCGACATGGCGACTCGCTGGGTCAACGATGGTGCTTGTGGTTTGCATGTCGTCGATCTGGATGCCGCCCGGGAAGGTGGATCGCCAAATTTTGAATCGATTTCAAATCTAATTGCTCAGATCAACGTGCCAGTCCAGTTGGGAGGCGGGATCCGAGATGAAGAGACTATTCAGAAATATCTAAACGTTGGTGTTGAGCGGTTTGTGACCGGGGCACGGGACCTAGAAGATTCCCAATGGGCCATCGTGATGTCTCAAAAGTATCCCGACTGCCTTTTGGTGGGGCTCGACGTTCGGGATGGCAAACTTGCCACCGATGGTTGGCAGCAACCGCGGGACGTTTCGGCGATTGAATTCGCTCAATCGATCGCGAGTTATCCGATCGCCGGGATGATCGTCAAAGACATTGCCACCGATGGAATGATGACTGGTCCTAACTTTGATTTGCAGCGTCAGTTGCGGGCAGCGATTCGGCTGCCGGTATTTGCCTCTGGCGGCATCGCCAACGTCGATGATGTGGCAAATCTCGCTTCCCTCAAACTTGACGGCTGCATCATCGGCCGGGCTCTTTACGAAGGCCGCTTGACGTTGGCTGAGTCCATGTCCGCGGCCCAGCGAGTTAGCGCGAGCGAAACGCTGGTGCCCACTGCCGCGCCCGACGAAATCTCCTATGAAGTGGGTGGCCCACTCAAGGGGCCGCATTTTCGGGTCGGTAGGAAAATAAATCTACCTGGCTAAGTTCTTGGGCAACGATATCCCAGCGATTGGTCCAAAACTTGGAATTCGGGTTGGCGTCAAAACGGCTAATCTTACGACTGAGGGCCGTTCGACAAATTACTGTCGTAGCCGGAGAGACGCAAGACTTCGGGAGAACCATCTGCGAATCCCCAACGGTTGCCAATCCGGGTACATCCAAATCCGACATTGATTGATCGAGCGATCCTTAGTTTCAACAAAGCATTTGCGCAAAAGCAAAAAAACGCCCAGCGACACTCATGTGATGCTGGGCGTTTTCGTTTTTATACTCGCTGAATCTGCAATCGCTGGAAGCCACCGTGTCACAATATCTTATTGGCGTGAGCCGGGAGTGATTCGGAGTTCGACTTTCTTGCCGCCACGCATGACGGTAATGGAAGTCTCTTCACCAATCTTGATGGCATCGATAATCGCGGTGTAATCGTAGATGTTCTCAATTGATTTGCCGGCTAGTTCGACGATGATATCGCCGCCTTTGACGCCCGCCTTGTCGGCTGGGCCGTCTTTCGAAACGTCAGACAGTTTGACGCCTGCTACGTCTTCGCCGTACGAAGGAACGCTACCGAGATAAGCACGCAGGCCGCCGCGAGGAGCTTCTTTTGACTTGGCTGATTGCTTGATGAAATCTGGGAGCTCCTCCGTCATTGCCAGTTCTCGCGTAATCAATCCCATCAGTCGAGCGATGCGAGCAGCATCCGGGTAGTTGAGTTTCTCCGGTGTGTCACGGGGGGTGTGATAATCCGTATGCGAGCCGGTGAAAGCGGAGAGGATCGGAATCCCAGCCCGATAAAACGAGCTGGCATCGGTTGGTAAATCTGTTTCGTTGCTCAGCGTCAGTGGCAAACCCACAACGGCATTTTTTCGTTCGATCACACCAGGCCAAAACGAACTGCTGCTGATGCCCTGAAGCACGAGTTCGTCAGTCAATCGGCCGACCATGTCCATGTTGAGGGCAGCAATGATTCCTGTTTCGGCTTTCGCTGAGTCGTCCGTTGGATCTTTGACAGAGACGTTGACGGTTTTGACTTTTCGGTCAAGCACAAACGACTTGATCTCTTCGACTTTTGAAGTCTCCGCATCGGGGTGGGCGACGACTTCGATCGCGAAGTCCGGGTAGCTCTTGGCGATAAAGACGAGCGATTCACCGATCTCGCTCATTTTGGCAGGTTTGCCGTTGAGCAAGACTTTGTTGTCGGCCGTAATGCCGATCACAAAGTCATGGGAGGCGTCTCGTTTGGGTTCTTCTTGCTTCACGACCGCCGCGTTTTCCGCCAGCTTTTTGGTGTAGTGAGCTGAGCCGTAGAGGCCCAGTTCTTCTCCCGACCAGCCAGCGAAGATAATGTCGCGCTTCAGTTTTAGCTTGCCGGTTCTTTGTTTGGCCACGAGATATTCGGCGATCTCCAGCATGGCGGCAACCCCCGAGGCGTTGTCATCGGCGCCAAAATGGATGGCATTCTCCTCGTCCTGTTTGGCTAGGCTACTGCCGGCTTTTCCGGTCCCGAGGTGATCGATATGAGCACCGACAATCACGGCTTTTTCGCTCGGAGTGTCTCCTGCGAGTAGGCGGCCAACAACGTTTCGGCCTTTGCCCGTGATTTTCTCAATCTCGATTGCACCACCGACTTGGAAGCCTTCCAAGTTGAATCCCATGACGGGATCGCCGCTATCGAGTTTGTCTTGTAATTGCTTGATGTCCTTGCCGGCCGCTTTCAGCATTTGCTGGGCAACATCATCGGTCACGCTAATGGCGGCGATGCTGGAACCGGTCGGCGAGAAATCGTTTCTCAACGCAACGAGTTGATTCCGGACTTGGGAGTTGGGGCCACTCACCACAATCACGCCTTTGGCGCCTTGCTGGCGAGCGTAAAAAATCTTCTTGTGGAGTTCACCGAACTTCTTGAAAAATCGCCGTCGTTCGGGCGTCACGTTCTCAGGCATGAAGCGATACACCATGACCCACTTGTCTTTGCAGTCCAAATGCACGTAGGAATCGTACTCTTCGTTTTCACCTTGTTCGGGTGCGATAATCCCGTAGCCTGCATAAACTACGTCGGCAGGATCGATTTTTACGTTGCCAGAAAAAGTTAATGGACGCCAATCTTGGTTGACTTCGAATGACGTTGTTTCGTCACCTATTTTAAGTTCCAAGTTGTTTTGTGTTCCCAGCCGGGCTCCATCGGGGAAGTCAAACTTTTGAAACCAGGTGCCATTGTCGCCTGCTGGTTGAAGCCCCAAGTGATCAAGATAAGCCGCAACGTAGGCGGTGGCTTTGCGTTCGCCTGCTGAACCGGTCATCCGTCCTGCAAGTTCCTTGCGGCAAAGATAGTCGACGTGACGCATGATATCTCGGGGATCAAAATCGATGTTGGCTGATTTAGCCGACTGCTGGCCGGTTTCGAACGCTTCACGTTCTTCGCTGGGCGACGAGCCGCTGGCAGCTAAGGCTTTCAGGGCTGCTTCGTGATTCCAGTCTGCAAGGTAGACCTGCGATTCCTTTTTCGAATTCCGATTGGTCGTCCAAGTCAGCTGCTTGCCGTCTGGCGTGAAGCTGGCGAGGCCATCGAAACCGTCGGTGTCGGTCACGCGAACGGGAGTCGAGTTGCCATTGGCGGCGACTAGATAAAGTTCGAAATTTCCAAAACCATGCTTGTTAGTCGTGAAGATCATGTACTTGCCGGACGGATGGAAGAACGGAGCCCAGCTCATGGCGCCGATTTTCGTTAATTGTTTTTGGTCACTTCCATCGATATCCATGGTCATGATTTCGGCTGTGACGCCGGACTCAGAAAAACGTCGCCAGCAAATCTTTTTGCCGTCGGGTGAGAAAAACGGCCCGCCATCGTAGCCAGGAACGTCGGTCAGTTGGCGAACGTTTGAGCCATCTGAGTTCATGACGAAGATTTCCATCATGTACGCTGGATCCGTATCAAATTTCTGTTGGTCTTCAGCGCTCAGTTTCTGCGAGTAGCCGTTCCGATTGGAGGCAAACGCAATTAGTTTTCCGTCTGGCGAGTAAGATCCCTCAGCGTCATAGCCTTTGGCGTTGGTGAGTTGGGTGTAGCTTTTTTTGGTGCGGTCGTAGGCAATCAATTCGTAGGTTTCGTCGTAGTCCCAGGAGTATCGCCGGGATTGGCCCGATTCGCGAAACTCAATTTCCTGCTTCTGCTTGGCTCTGGCTTCTGGATCGTTTTGAGTCGACGCGTAGAGGACAAGATTGTTGTTTGGGTGGATCCACGCACAGGTGGTTTTCCCGTGTCCGGGTGAGATCGGTTCAACGTCGCCGGACTCAAAATCAAGCAGGTAAATTTGGAAGTACGGATTGTCGGCCCGTCGTTCGCTTTGAAAAACCATCAACGAGCCATCGGGGCTGTAATACCCCTCGCCCGCACGTTTGCCTTCAAACGTCAATTGGCGGACGGAGCTGATGAATTGTTTTTCGATGCCGGCAGCTTCGTCTTGCCCCCAGCTTGGTGAACAAAACAGAAACGTAGTGAGCAAAATGGTGCTTAAAAGGGTCTTCATGATATTGGTGTGGCAATTCCACGTTGGGGGTTCAAATTCGAAATTCCGCGTTTGAATTCGGAGTGTCCATTCTAAACGCCAGTCGGCAAATCCTCGCAAAACCTAATCGGTTTACAGGGAAATGGATGGGCGTCGTGAATCTCGATACTTAATCGTACCGTGTTCTTTATTTTCGCCTAACTCGCCGTTTGTATCTAGGCTGCGACGATTCGATACAGGGGAGCCGAGGAGCGCCTAACCGGCATAATAAGTTCAATAATTCACGTTCAAGGGCCTAGATGATCTGAATCGTACAAGATTGACGTTTTTGAGACTGCGAATTTTTATGAAAAACAACCAAATTCAATTTCATTCACTGAATTAAATCCAGCGTTGTTGCTTCCAAGTGATTTTTCGCGGTTTAAAACAACTGCGAAGCCGATAGACTTTGTGCGACGTGGAACTTTGAGCGACGTGGAATCAAGCAATTCTGTGTTGTGTGACTCGTGGCGATTAGAATGAGTGGATTGAATCCAATTGCCGGCGCTCTAAGCGGTGACGGCAAGGATTTCTGCCGCCAGTCAGTGGAATTTGAGGGGAAAATAGCCCTCGTGATTTCAAGTTCAAGCAAAATAAAGACAGGCCCCATTTTCAGGGGTACAACGAGTCGGATAGGGATGGATCGATCCATTCTTTCGGCCAGACGCAGGGGATTATGATGATTGCGAATCGAAGTTACGACTGTTTGGTGATTGGCGCCGGCCCTGGTGGTTGTGCAGCCGCTGCGATCGTCGCGGAGCAAGGACTCTCCACACTTCTGGTTGAGCGGGACAAGATGCCACGCTTCCACGTCGGCGAATCGTTGATGCCGGAATCTTATTGGATTTTCGAACGGCTGGGGATTTTGAAGGATCTCGACAAGGCAGGTTTCACTCGAAAAAATGGCGTTCAATTTGTCAGCAGCAGCGATAAGGAATCCAAACCCTTTATTTTTGCTCAGCATGACGAAGGTCCTAGCACGACAAGCTGGCACGTGAAGCGATCTGAATTTGACCAACTGTTATACGATACCGCTTTCAATCGCGGCGCTACTTGCTCAGACGAAACCCGCGTTCTGGATATCGACATCCGTAAGAAGTCTCCGCACCGAGTGACGTTGCAGACCGCAAATGGGAAAGAGCAAGAAATTTCGGCGAAGGTGATCGTCGACGCTTCTGGCCAGTCAGCGATGTTGGCAGAGCGAATGAAGCTCAAAGAGTATTACGACGATTTGAAGAAGGCTGCGATCTGGGGCTATTTCGAAAATGCGGTTCGAGCCGGCGGTGATAACCCCGAAGTCACCTGTATCCTCCACACCGAAAGCAAAGATGCTTGGT
>JBLINZ010000361.1:0-6561 GCA_047639375.1 Mariniblastus sp.
TGTTCAACTTGCCGACCGCCGCCGCAGCCTCGCGCCAACTTGACGGGTCCTTGATTTCCGCCAAGACACGTTCCGTTTCGAGCTCGCATTCATTGCGCCAGGTTTCGACGGGTTCGTTGGTCGCTCGATACGGCAGGATGTATTCACAGAACGCATCAAAAGCCATCTTTTTGGTCCAAGGCGTCGTTCGCCAGGTCCGAAAGGCGGCCTCGATATTCTCCGCCAGAAAATCAGCACTGACGGTTTCGATATCTTTGACGACTTCAGTACGACCGAATTTGAGAGGTCCATGTTGGGCCTCAAGTTCGATTTGGGCTTGCTTGGCTTCACCGAGCGATTTGTATTGAAGAACGTCAAACGGGATTTGTTTTCCATCTTTGTCCAGTAAACCGGCTTTGACATAAGAATGACCCGGCATGTTTTCAATCAAAAAACAAGCGGCTTTGAATTTCAGATCATCCTCATTTTTCTGGTACACCTTCAATAACTTTTCCAGTTCGGCTCGATTGTCGCCAGCCAACTGTAGTGCCGCTTCCACACGCGGAGGCCATCTATTTTGTGCAATGACCGGCTGACAAAAGCTCATTGCCGCGAGTGTTACGACCCATCCCGTGGTGATCAAAAATTTGGCGTACATAGTCCAACCGTGATGTTGTTCGTGCTAATAAAAAATAGACCCAAGTTCAAATAATTTTGCCCAATCGTCGTCAGTCATCTACGTTCGTTGAGATGCAATTGTAACTGCGAGTGAACCGCGGGTGGAGGCTCCATGAGGCATCAAGCGACGTCCAATCCTTTTTACTTAAGTCAGCGATGGCAACAACTATTCATACGAAGATTGAATGGGTCTAAAAACCACCCTTTGATGGCCGGGGCCGCAGATACTCATACCTTTCTCGGGACACCCAAACCATGTTCAAAAAACGTCTGAAATAGGTTTCTGGGACTCAATCGCCAATTTGGTCGTTTTGGCCATTTCTGTCCCCATTAATCAAACGATTTTTGTTTGGTCTTCCACTGTCACAACTCAACAATCGCACGGTGCGAATTTATCAGTTATCATTGTCTGTATGAGCGACCTGACACGCATTCTGAATCAAATCGAAAATGGCGATCCCGCTGCGGTGGAACAGTTGCTTCCGCTTGTTTACGAGGAGTTGAGATTTCTTGCTCGCCAGCGTCTGAACAACGAGAAACCGGGGCAGACGTTGCAACCAACGGCATTGGTTCACGAGGCGTTCATTCGGCTTGTCCAGAATGAATCGCAGGCTTCATGGGATTCCGAAGGCCATTTTTTTGCGGCGGCAGCCGAAGCAATGCGGCGGATTTTGATCGACATCGCCCGCAAAAAGAAAAGCGTGAAACATGGCGGGAATCACAATCGAGTCAGCTTGGCCTGGCATGAGCCGACTGGTGGTTCCGTTTCTAATGTTGAGGTTTGTGAGCTGGACCAAGCGCTCACCAAATTGGAATCCATAGAGCCCCGAAAAGCGAAGCTTGTAAATTTACGTTTCTTTGGCGGTCTGAATCAAAAAGAGGCGGCCAATGTACTTGGCATTTCCACGTCAACCGCCGACACCGACTGGGCCTATGCGAAAGCCTGGCTCAAAGTCGAGTTGGCGGATGGCGAGGTTCCCAATTAGATGAGGCGAGACTGCCTATTCCCAATCGATATCCAGTCCGGCTTTGGAATTGAACCAGCAGACAACTTAACGATGTCTGCATTTCATGTGAATGATCTTGAATCCTCAAGGCGGTTGGGCGTCTCATTTTCGCATTAAGAACTGGACGGAAGAGATTCACAACTGATTTGGAATTACTCTATGAGTTTCAGTGAAGCAGACATTTTCGAACGTGCCCGGCTGATCCAGTCGATAGAAACACGCAATGAGTTTCTGGATCAGGTCTGCCCCGACGCCGACGTTCGAAAACGACTGGAACGATTGCTTGCCAAGGAACAAGACGACAGTTTTCTGGAGGGCCCGGCGATTGGTCGTACCACCTTGGATCAGGGCCTCGATCTGCTGGGCACCACGATTGGCCATTACAAATTGCTTGAGCTCATTGGCGAAGGCGGGATGGGCACCGTTTACCTCGCCCAACAGTTCGAGCCGGTCAAGCGCCGCGTCGCGCTCAAGGTAATCAAATCCGGAATGGATTCCAAACAGGTCGTCGCACGTTTTGAGGCAGAACGCCAAGCGCTGGCGTTGATGGAACATCCGAACATCGCTAAGTTTTACGATTCGGGCACGACTCCGTCCGGCAATCCCTATTTTGTAATGGAGTATGTTCCTGGTTTAACCGTGACTCGCTATTGCGACGAAAATCTCGTTTCGATTGAAGATCGACTGCAGCTGTTTCGAAAGATTTGCCAAGCCGTTCAGCACGCGCACCAAAAAGGGGTCATTCATCGTGACCTTAAACCATCGAATATCCTGATAAAGGTCATCGATGATGAACCGGTTCCCAAGATCATTGATTTCGGATTGGCCAAGGCGACCGGATCGCAACTTACTGACATAACAATGTTTACTCAGTTTGGTCAGATTATCGGCACACTGGAATATATGAGTCCCGAACAATCCCAAATGAATCATTTGGAAGTTGACACTAGGACGGACATCTATTCGTTGGGCGTACTATTGTACGAGTTGCTAACCGGAACCGCCCCGTTTGACAGAAAACGGATGCGATCAGTCGCGCTCGACCATGTATTGAAGATCATCCGTGAGGAAGAACCGCCTAAGCCGAGTCTGCGGCTAAGCACGTTAGAATCTATGGTAGAAGTCGCGTCTCATCGGCACACCGAGCCAAAACGACTTGGTTTGCTGTTGCGAGGCGATCTGGACTGTATCGTGATGAAGGCGATCGAAAAGGACCGTGATCGACGTTACGAGACGGCCAACGGGCTTGGATCGGACATCCAGCGGTTTCTAGATGAAGAAGTGGTATTGGCATGTCCTCCTTCACCAACCTATCTGGCACGAAAATTCCTACTAAGGCATCGTGCGATTGTAGCAACGATGTTGGCAATTGCCGCCTCATTGCTGATTGGGATTTTTGCAACGACTTGGTTCGCGTTCAAGGCAAATTCAAATGCACACTTGGCTCAGACTCGATTTGAAAATGAAAAGTTAGCTCGCGAAGAAGCCAGCCAATCCGAGGCCCGCGCCGTGAAATCCGAATCGCACGCAACCAATGAGGCCAGAAGGGCAAACAACGAGGCCTCAATATCCAAAGCCGTTGTTGAGTTCATCAATGAAGATTTTCTGGGCCAGGCAAATCCGGACGAAGGCGCGGTTCCCAACATCACGTTAAGAACCGTCGTCGATCGTGCTGCCGAGAAAGTTGATGACGGAAGGTTTCAAAAGAGTCCACTCGTAGCAGCTGCGATTCATCACACACTTGGCTCGACTTACCTCGGGCTGGGGGAATATGAACAAGCCAAACACCATTCCAAACGCGCCGTGGAAATTCGGGCACGTGAACTAGGTTTGTCTAATCGAGAAACAATTGAGAGCACATACAATCATTCCATGTCAATTTATCGTCAAGGCAAATACGCTGATGCAGAGAATTCTCTTCGAGAATTGTTTATGCGAAGCAAGGTTGCATTTGGAAATGAGGATCAATTGACATTTCAAATTCAAGAACAGATTGCCGATTGCATACATCGGCAGCGCCAATACGAACAAGCAGCCAGCGATTACCGTGCGTTAATCAAGCTATATGAACGTCTTGATTTGAAGGCTGAATCCGCCACGCTAAAGTACGCACTTGGAATGGCAGTCCGGGGGATGGGGAATTACGACGAAGCAGTGGAAATCATTAAACAGTCCGTCGAAGAATGTCAACTCGTGTTCGGTAAGCATCCGGAAACAGCTTCAGCGATCCACTACCTAGGTGTAACGCTTTATGAAATGAAAAATCACGAAGATGCACTGATTCAGCTGCAAGAAGCATATCAACTGCGAGTTGAGTTGTTGGGTGGCAAGCACCCACAAACAATTGAAACGCTAATACCTCTAGTACATCTGCATGAAAAAATGGGACATCAACTGGATTCGCTTCCAGTATTTCAACGGTTCATGGAACTAGATGATACTGAATCTGAAAAGATTCAATTGTATCAATCGCATTATTTCTCGCAGAAAGCAAAAACAGGAGATTGGAAAACTGCACTGAAGGGGTTCAAAAGAAAGATTGAACTAGACAAACAAAAAGATGAACAGGGAAGAGCTTACGACCAACGAGCTGCGGCATTGTTATACGTCGAGACAGGAAATTTGGAGGCGTATCATCAACAATGCAAAACAATGTTTGGTGAGTTTTCGAAGTCTGACGACGCCGGTATTCGTGCTTGGATTTCAGTGACGTGTGCAATCTTACCTGGAACAACGATTGATCTGGAACTGCTGCAATCTTTTGCCGATAGCGCAGTTGAAGTTGAAGATTTAGATCCTGGAGCTCGTGTTTGGCTAGGAATGGTAAAAGCACTCGTAATTTACCGCCGTGGCGACTTTGAAGCCGCAATTGTGTGCGTGAATGAATTTGACAAGGATAGGCGAGTTGTCTATCCGTCAGCAGCGTTATTGTTAACGAAAGCGATGGCCGAACACCGCCTAAAACATGGAGAAAATTCCAAGGCATCTTTGCACGCGGCAAAAAAGTTGATGAAGGAACGCTTCAATTTTGAAAATGTGGCGCCGGAAAAGTACTGGGGGGATTGGCTTCGGTGTCAAATACTCTTTCGCGAGGCGACCCATTTAATCGAAGGGCCGGTAACCGATTAGCGCATGGTATCTGTTGATGACAAGAAACCTAAGTCGAATCTCCTTCGAACGCTCGCCCATGACTTCAATTCGTCCGGAACAGGCCGCAGCGCCAGATCGAGCTCGTTTTGTGTCAACAACTCAACTGTTTTCTGCGCGACGTAAAAAACGATTCTTTTTTTTGGCGAGCTCGCAATCCGATTTCCTGGGCCGCTTTAATGCGCTTCGGCTTCATTGCCCAAACGCCTATCGCACCTGTTTCTCCAAAATAACTAAGTGGCTTCCATTGCTTTACTAGCCCATCGTTAAAAACTTTTCCTTTTTTGACAAGTTATTTGGCTTTTGGCTGGGTCGTTTGCTGGCTAAATACGCATTGAACAGTGTCTAGTTCGCGCGATCGGAAATTGCGATCGCTGACAGGTTGCTGTTCCAATTCAAAATGCGGCAAGTCATTCGTTTTGATTGCGGTCTCGACCTGCGTGAGCACCTTGCGATTTCGCGTACTGGACAAAACAGTTTTTTATTTTTTCTCACAATAGGGATGAATACCATGAAGACAACTCGAACTTTGCTCTCGACGATTATTGCTGTCTTGGCTTTTGTGGCGGCAACTCAGACTAGCTACGCCCAAGTCGTCCCTTTTAAGGCAAGTGGCGACAATGCACAGTATTTCCCGGAAGACGAAGTCACGACTGCCGTCGGAAAAGCGACCCACATGGGCAAGGTGACCGCGTCGGGAATCGCGTTTCCAGACGGAGATCCAATAGGACCCGGGAAGTTTGAATGGATGGCATTAGATTACGAAATGACGGCGGCAAACGGTGACCAGATCTGCTTCCATGGTGGCGGCGAGCTTCAGTTCATCCCACTTGGTGGAAACATGTTTTCTGCAGTCTGGTCGGGAAAGTTTTATATCGACGGTGGCACCGGTAGGTTTGCCAATGTGAGTGATGACGGCGTACCGCTCGACGTCATTGCAATCAACGACCCCTTCGAATTGGATGAATCCGGCGACCCTCTTCCGGATGATGTCTGGACCTATTCTTGGGAACTGAACGGCGACATCAATCTTGGAAAAAAAGGTTCCAAGAAATAAACCGTGGGTTATTTCTCTGACTGGGACAACCTCTCCTCGGCCTATTCAACTTAGTCTGACTGTCGAGGAGGGGTGGTTCGGAAATATTTAGTTCTCGTGATCGGGCACTTCGGATTGATGTAAAACAAAGAACTGCTTGACGGAAGCCGTCAACTAATAATCTACTACGAAACTGGAATTCTCACTCAAATAAAGAGCGGTGCGGTACCATGCAATCACGTCGAACGTCCAAACGGCCCAGTCGAACAAAATCATCTCAACATTCTGAATCGCTCTTTTGCCGTAAAACCAGGTCGCGGCTTCATCCGAACTGGCCGGTCCCTGGCTCTCCAAGTCACGCTTATCGTTGGATTCGCGCCTGTTGCAAGCAGGGAATTGAAAAAGCTCGGCTCGCCATTGCGCCGACGCTTGCCAACCCAATATCCTACGCGTTCTCAAATCAATTACGATTTGCGGTTTATCCACAAAGGCGATGAACCGGGGACAGGCAACGAGTCGCTGTGCGAAGTTCACCGTTAACCCGCCTCAAGCCAGCTCAAGGGGACTTATCTCGCATTAGCACAGCCTGTCCCCCGAGACTCGCATTAGCACAGCCTGTCCCCCGAGACTGCCTCCCCGAGACTCCCTGCTATGATTGTGCCAGTGAGATGCCGGAGCTGAAGGATCACGTTCGCCATTGTTGGATTCCGACAA
>JBLINZ010000362.1:0-6560 GCA_047639375.1 Mariniblastus sp.
CGATTGGGATTTGACCTAGGTCCGCCATTCGGTAAGGACGGTTCCTGCGATACAACTCCAAGCGATTTCTCAGCCCGATCAATTGCTCTTTCGAATATTTTTCCATCGTCTGATCCGTGTCGATCATTGACTCCGCTTGTTGTTGAAACTTCATCGCCTGTTGGAACTGCCCATTCTCCGCAAAACAGGCAGCGTAGATCTCCAGCGTCGCCGGAGACGAATCGCCAAACAGGTTCACCATCGGATCGATCAGCTGCATGGCTCGCTTGCCATCACGCTGGTTCTCATAGGGACAAGTCGCCAGCAACCACGCCAGGACGTTTTTGGAGCGTCGTCGATTGGGATCCCCTTCGGCCACCCGCTCAAACAACCGAACTGCTTCGTCCAACTGTCCCGACACAAACTCTGCTTCCGCCAAGAGACGCAGAATATTCTTGTCCGAGGGCTGAAGCCGATTCGCTAACCGGAGAAACTTATTCGCTAAACGATACTCCCCAGCCCTGAGATACAAGAATCCCAAATCACCGGCGACAAAGGGCAGCGTCGGGCGATTGTCAAACGCTTTAGCCAGAAACGTTGCGGCTTCCTTGGCCTTGTCTTGTTGAAATAGCAACCGCCCAATGATCGCATGGATCTCGTATTGAGTCGGGTCTGTCTTGACATACTCCATCAGAATAGCGAGCGCTTCGTCAACTCGTTTTAAACCGATTGAAAGATTTGCCTGCCCCATGATTGCGGCTGCATTGGCGGGTTCCAGTTCCAACGCATATTCAAAATCTGATTTGGCGGTCGCCAACATCCGCAGCCGTACTTCCGGTTCAAGCTCTGGCCGGATCTTGAGCAACAGCCGCAGCAAATCGCCTTCGCCTACGTACGCCGGAACATAGTCTGGCGACATCTCGATCGCTTGTCGGTAAAATCCAAGTGACGAATCATATTCCCCGACGGACTTCAGCTCGATCGCTTTTTGACAAAGCTCGTGGGCACGCTGACCGCTTGATTTCCCAAACAACAGTTGATCGTCATCGTCATAACCGATTTCTCTAAATCGGGTCCGCAAGCGGTTGAGTTTGGCAAACCGGTAATTCGACGTCCAGCGCCCTCCGAGCGGAGCGGCTTGCTGGCGATACAACCAAACCGGCTGCTCGACCAAGGCGAGATCGTCCAGAATTTGAGTCGTGTTCAATTCCAGCCCACTAAGATATTCAGCCACATTGCCATTGGAGTCCAAGAGCACCGCAAAAGGCAGCCGCGGCAGCTGCTGTGAGCCAAACCACTCTCCCGACAAGTACCGTAATTTATCGATCGTAGACTTCGCCGCGATGCCACTTCGAAAGGGGAATCCCGTCCGTTCGACCACGGAACTTGCATACTGGGTTTGTTGCTTGAGATCATCTGAGGCATCGTCAACCATCACTGCGATGCAATCCAGATCACGCTTGGAAATCCGGGCGGACTCTTCGGAAAGCCGCTGAATCAACTGTTCGGAATTGGAGTTTCTCCCCCAAAACACTGCCAGCGTCGGGCGATCATTGACTGACTCCAAGGCGTACCACTTATCTGAATCCGATTTGAACTGAAGTTTCGGCAAAGGAGCCCGGGGATAGAACACAGATTTCTCTGGGACGGCTGGTAAGGCCGAGTTGGATCCTGATGCCCCAGAATAGATCGCCAAATCAAAACGATCGAAGTTCTTTTCGATCGCCTGCGATTTGCCTTCGATAATCGAGTAACGACGGTTGACCGAGATATCATCAAAGACCTGGGAATGGCCGTTGGGCCAGGTGACGACCGCCCGCTCGATCGTGCGATTTTGACCGACCCCAAACATCAACCGCTTGGATGACTGGCTGAGATTCCCCGAACCTGCCGTCAGCGACTTGATCAAGGGTTTAGGTTCCCCATTTAGATAAAGCTCAATTCGAGAACCAATGGCGTCACGATTCGAGAGCGTCCCCTTTAGATCAAAGTGAACCGACTGGTTGATCGAATTGATCTGATTGCAAAGAATCCGAATCTGGGGAGCCGACCGGCAGCTGATCACGAGATCAGCATCTCCATCTCCATCCCAATCGGTCGTAGCTACGGCCCGAGCGTCGTCCGGCAAATCGACTCCCGACAAAGCTGAGAAGTTAGCGAATCCCATCTCCCCAATGCTTAGATAACAGCGATTGCGTTGCCGCGACGAAAGCGAATACCCTTCCCGGCAGAGGTCCGCTGCTTGATGAGCACTAACCGCGATACTGTTCGTCATTGCCGCTTCGAATCGCTGGCCCAGATCATCTTTTCGTCGTTCCGTCGCCAGCGGGGCCGCATAAAACAAGTCGTCGACGTCTTTGCCGATTCGCGAAATGTAGCCGTTGGTGACAATCACATCGTCGAGTCCATCGTTATTGATGTCGGTGGCGACCGAGCCGAACGCCGATTCACTTGAAAACACTGGAGCTCTCAAAAAGAAAGGCCGAAAGGCAGGCTTCTCAGAGTCCGTCAGCCAAACCTGGTTCTCGCCGATCAAGGACGTTGAAAATTTGGAAAGTTGATTCGAAGGAAGCAATGCCGATTTAGCTCGATTGACGGCGCGATAAGAAGCTAATGGCACGTCGGTGGCGACAAACAGATCGAGTTTTCCGTCTTGATTGAATTCGCCCATCGAGACGCTACGATGCCGGGCAGCATTGTCGATGCCCAACTCCGCCGCAACATCTGTAAACCAACCGTTGTCATTTTCAAAAAGTTGATCCGTTGCGAATTCATTCGTGACATACAAGTCGAGGTCACCATCCAAATCGAAATCATTCCAAATTGCGGAGCGAGTGTAGTTGCGATTGTTTGTTGTAATTCCGCTTTGTTCCGTCACGTCGTCAAAATTCCAGCCTTCATTGTTTCGCAACAACACGTTGCGGCCGCCATCCTCAGAGGAAGCCACATTAGCCGGAAACATCAACAAATCTGATTGGCGATTGATCGACAGGTACTTACAAAGATACAAATCGAGATCGCCGTCTTGGTCAAAATCCGCCGCGGATATGCTGTGCGAGTTCCGACCAATCGCCAGCGTATGTTCTAACTGAAATGTTCCATCGCCCTTGTTCGACAACAGCACCAAATTCTCATCCGTTGAGACTGCCAGGTCTTGATCGCCATCATTGTCGAGATCAATGATCAATGCCGCGCGTGACTCGTCCAAGATGTCGAGCCCTGCCTTTTGACTAACGTCATCGACGGTGCCATCAGGGTTCTGAATCAGCATCCGATTCGGCAAACCATGCGGCTGGCAAATATAGATATCGTCCATTCCGTCTTGATTGAGATCACCAACCGCAATCCCATGGTTGCCCGCAAGGTCAATGTTAGGAATTCGACGAGCCCATTGATCGATGCCATGACCAAGTTGAGTTTTGAGCGTGTCGCAATGCTGAAAAATTGATTCCGTGTAGTCAAGCATCAATTGACCGCCGGTGACATTGATCGCGACCTCTTCTTGAGCGAGGACTTCGATAGAATCCAGAAGCTCGGATTTTCCGGCTTTGATCCAGTTCGTCTTCCAAATCGCCGTCGCTTGAATACCCTGCCCTGCTCCTTTGCGGCCAAACACCTCAACCACCAACTTCGCTTCCAAATTGGGCCGAGTCGATTCGGACGCGTTGACTTCGGACACGTTGATTTCGGACGCGTAGACCTTTAGTGAGATTCTGAAATCTTCCGTATCCAACCATGGCTCCAGTGTGCTCTGGACGAACTCAAACAACGCCGCATCGCCTTCAAGCTTGGGAGCAGTCGACGATTTCCGCCAACGCTGAACGCCCACTGGTGAAGTCGCATACTTGGCAACAAACTTGGCTCGGTCGATGCCGGTCGCGAAGAACTTGCCTGACACCAACTGCTCGGACGCCGTTGATTTGTCCGTCACCAACGCTGTGATGTGCTTTTCTAGTTGGCGAACGGAAGCTGCAAAATCCCCGAGATCATTGACTTGAGGCTCAACCGATGCTTCCATCGTGGCTAGCAGGTCCGTAAATTCAGAAACTGGCTCAGGCGATTTTTCGAATGGGAGACTCGTCGATACTTCGATCGCTGTCGCCTCTTTAGAATCGCCAGAACCAAGATAAGACCAGCAGTACAAACCAAAACAAATCGCGGCGAGTCCAGCGTAAAAGTAGGCTGGGTGAAGCAAGAGAAGCTTCTCGAGAAACTCAATTGGTTTCTTAATCATGATGGGCCAGAAGGTAAATCCGTTTAGGGTGTGCGTTCAAGAACGCACGCTATAATCCATTTTCCAGCCATGCCGCAGTTCTGCTGGGAGCGCTCAGTATCGCCCACATTCGATGGAGCGACAAGACGAGGACAACGACTTATTCACCCCACGACACTACCAAGTAAAAGTTTCACATGGCTTGGAAGACGTGCCACATCATGCTTGACATACCACGGGCCTGAATGCCTCTACTACTCGCAAACGATTTAAAAGGCCGTTTCGGGATGACCATGCCAGCAAGATGATGGCTATCAATTGGATCGCGCGCAAGTGACCGGAATTGATAACGTCGATTGTCTAGGTGATCTTGCTGAGCGTGGGAAAATGATGAAAGGGAAAATTGTGATGAGCCACAAACTATCTCGAAGACGGTTTCATTTTCGCTTCGTTTATTTATCCGTGTTGATTGTCCTAATCGCATTCTCCACCAATTGGTTGAGGCCGTTTTGGTTTGATTGGCCGGGCTGGCAGCCATTTACTTGGAATGTTTTTCAAGACAGCCGGCAACAAGGCAAACTGGTGATCGTCTATTTCCGCGATGACTGGAGCCTTACATTCGACGCGATTCAAAAAGATGTGCTTGACTCAAGTCGAATCGAGCGGGAGCTGCGGCGTTTGGCAGTGGTGCCGCTAGTTGCTCATCGCACTTTGAGCAACAGTGACCTCGAGAGAGAATTGACACTTGTCGCAGGATCGCCAAATCTACCCGCAGTAGTTGTCTATCCGGCTGGCCAGTCTTCAAGGCCCGTTATCGTGCAGCTACCGCTCGATCAAAACAGCGTTCTGAAGGCGATTGCCATAGCGGGCTCGATTTGAGATTAAATCGGGCAGCCTAAACGTAGGACTACTGAAGCTGCCTAGATGGCCATTCGACGAATCTTCGCGAACTATCTGCGTACAAACATTGACCAAAAACTTGAAAGCGATCGAGTGGGTTGTGGTGCGTTCGCATAGTTTCATCGTTGCGGAGCGGGTCACTTAATATGATCCAAATAAGTCACCCACACGAACCGCGATCTTAGATGCCGGTCAAATGAGTCGAATCAACGAAGGCAAATTCACGACTGGCCTGATTTCTGAGGAGCAGGCATGGGACCACAGGAAAAGCACAAAGCCCGTAATTTACACCCGACGCCTGAATCAATCCTTCACACTCGTGCATGCATTGACGGCCTCTGATCAAGGATAGCGGATCAGCACGACGGTCAATCTATTCGTCTAAATCAATCCCGAATGGATTATAATTCGCTACAATGAATGACCCAAACAACAAGTATTATTCCGCGAGGTGCGTTGGTGATCGCTCCCAGAGGAGACCATTTAGATATCTTGCCCAGCGATCACGTCAGGATCATGACTGGCTATTTTGCGAATTATAACGCCGTGGTCGAATCCGTTGACCTTGAACCTCAAACGGCAATCGTCATCATTGACGTACTTGGCCGCCCCCAACACATTGAGTTTCAGATGGCTAATCTAGTGAAACAGCCGGCGAAGTAATCATCATGCCAGCTATCCAATCATTGGATAGTCGAAACTATTTTAAGGAAACGGGTAAATCAGGGAGCTGAAATGGGATTGGATACCGTTGAGCTTGTCATGGAAGTTGAAGAGATATTTGACATCAATATTTCTGACGAACGAGCCCAATCGATTGTAAATGTTGGCCAGCTGTTTGATTGTATCGTCGAAGAGTTCGAACAACTCAGTCCAACCGGAACCTGCCTGTCGGCGTCGACTTTTTATTCGATCAAGCGTGGCTTGGAGGCGGCGGGCGTAACGGAGACGTTCGGCCCATCAACCCGGCTTGAAAACGTCGTCCCACGCAAAGGGCGAAGAAGCTTTTGGCATCGGCTCTCAACCAATACAAATTTAAAGCTGCCAGAACTGATTCGACCGAAGTGGATTAATTTGTTAACTACTGTCATTACCCTTGTGGGATCTCTGTGGATCGCTGCTGAATTTTCCCAGTCGAGTTATTCCGGATACGAATTCGCCTCGTATGGTTTCGTTTCGTTGATTGTCTTAGGAATTGGGACGTATACTTTGACGATCCCTCTGGCGACCTGCTTCCAGCGTGACTGGGGAAGTTTCCGGGGTCTATCAGAGTCAGTACTGGTCTTGAATTTGGACAAACTAAAAAACTCAGAGCAGAAATTTGGTTCCGGCGATATTTTTGTGGTGCTTAAAAAAATAATTGTTGAACAATTAGGTGTGGACGCAGACGAAGTCACCAAAGACGCTAATTTCGTTTCGGACTTGGGCTGCGGATAACAAACATTGAAGGCCACACTGTTCGCAGAGC
>JBLINZ010000363.1:0-6528 GCA_047639375.1 Mariniblastus sp.
CGACTCAGCGACGACATTCCAAACACCAACAACGTTCGGCTGTTTTTCATCCTGGGCATCTGCAGAACCGGGAGCAATCGCCCCCACCAAGAACAGGCAAGTGACGGAAGAAAAAATGATTTGCTTTCTACTGGTCATCGGATCTCAAACCTCATTTGTAGTTGGGAAACATGGACTCTCTCAAGACATTAGCGTAACTCTTGGACGGCCCCAAGCGAAGTACCATTTCAATCGACCCCAATATTCTTGACCACGAACGGCTTACTTCACAGCCACACCGGAGGAGTAGGCAAACGCAAAACACGCCTCGATACCACTAAAATGTGACTCATCGAGTTCGCACTCGCACCATGGCTCATGAAAATGACTACGCAAATCGACAACTAATTTTGCGTCTTCTATTCGATTCTGCCATGAACCTGATGGTTTTGTTCCATTAGAATCAGGGGCATGCAATAAGCTCGCCGATTGTCTTGTTCTTGAAAAACTAGGCAGATCGTCGGTGCAAAAGCAAAGTTTGCTTGGCAGCGCCTCCGGCATTCCTAACGCAAGTCTATTTCAACGGTTTTGAGGTCCAATCCCGCTTATGATCAATCAAATGAAGTTACGTTATCTGATTTTGGCGTCGCTCGCGTTGGCGACGTTCTCTTCACTTGCTACGGCGAGTCATCAAGTCGGCCACAAAACTGACCTGCCATCCCGGAGCAACTCCGATCGGCCAAATGTCATTCTGATCATGGCCGATGACTTGGGCATGGAAAGCCTGGAATGTTTTGGCGGAACGAGCTTTACGACCCCCACGATGAATCGACTGGCCCGTCAAGGAATTCGATTCACACGCTGTTACTCGCAACCCATTTGTACGCCATCTCGCAACAAAATCATGACGGGCCGATCTAACGCTCGGAACTACCAATCATTCGGTCACTTGGACAAGAACGAAATCACGTTCGGCACGATCATGCAATCAGCCGGTTACAAGACGGCGATCGCAGGTAAGTGGCAACTTACCGGTGGCGGCGGTGGCACTGGCACCAAAGACGGTCGGGGGACTTACGCAGACGACTGTGGGTTTGATGAGACCTGCATGTGGGCTTACGCGCGCGACGTGACCCCACAGCAGGCAGACGCCTATTTCAAAAAATTCCCCTCAGGCAGGAAGAAAAAAATGTCTCGGTTTTGGTATCCAGGAATTCTTAAGAATGGAAAACTGATGGATACCGACGAAAACGATTTCGGCCCTGACATCTACAGCAACTTTCTTTTGGATTTCATTGAGCGGAATCACAAAGAACCATTTTTCGTGTACTACCCCATGACGTTGACACACAATCCGTTTGTGCCCATGCCGATCACCGAAGGAGTAGACCAACTCACGCTCGATCAGAAGCTATCCGCGGACACCAAACACTTCCCCGACATGGTTCGCTACAACGGGATCTTGATCGATCGATTTCTCAAGAAACTCGAAGAACTCGGGATCGCAGAAAACACGCTGGTGATGTTTACCTCCGACAATGGCAACTACCGCTCGCTGGTCTATGAAATGAACGGCAGAACCGTGATCGGAGGAAAGGGCCTTCCATTGGACGCTGGCTGTCATGCCGCGACGATGGCGTGGTGGAAAGGCAAAATCGAACCAGGAACGAGCTGTGACGATTTGATCGACTTCAGTGATTTCCTGCCCACGATTGCCGAGGCCGCCACGGCCCAGCTTCCATCCGATCGCGTCATCGACGGACGAAGCTTCCTCTCTCGACTTGCAGGTGATTCCTATTCCGGGCAACCCTACACTCCACGTTCCGCAATTTTCATCCACTACGACAAAAGTCCTGATGATGCCGAACCGGATTTTCGACGCACTCGCTTTGCTTTCGACGGCAAGCATAAGCTTTACATGGATGGCAGAATGCACGACGTGGACCAAGATTTCGAGGAACAGAATCCTCTGGATCTAGCGACGGCAAGCGACGAGATCAAATCGGTAAAAAACAACCTCCAAAAAGTCTTGGACGGAATGCCAAAATGGAACCCCGACAATTCCTATTTTAAAGGCAGCCCAGATGCCTATACGCAAGAACGTCGATTGCGATTGCGCCAAATGGCCGAAGACGATTAATAACTCAGCTGTTTATGTGCCAAGGCTTTCGGTCAGATTTTCTTGCCGACGCTCTGGCGAGAAAGCTCCCCCCCGATTCCTCAGGCAATTTCAGCATGCGAAACCCGAATACTCTATTGGCAATAGCCGCCGCAATGACGCTCTTCCATGCTGGAGCTGCCTTTGCAGATCAGCCAGTTTCCAAACGCCCAAACATCATCCTCTGCATGGCTGATGACCAGGGCTGGTCCGAAGTTGCGTTTAACGGACACGACCAACTGATCACGCCAGTCATGGACGAAATGGCCCGATCAGGATTTCGGTTCGACAATTTCTACGCGCATGCTCCAAATTGTGCGCCGACGCGGGGCAGTGTCATGACCGGCCGCAACTCAACGCGATTCGGCCAATTCGCGCCCACGATGGCAATGCGACCGGAAGAAATCACCATTGCCGAGATTCTCAAAGAGCATGGCTATGCAACCGCACACTACGGAAAATGGCACCTAGGTCCAGTGAAACGAGAAGCGCCAAATTGCCCAGGCAATCAAGGATTTGACGAATGGCTTTCCCATGACAACTATTTTGAAATCGACCCACCGCTATCAAAAAACGGCGCCCCGCCTGAGATCTATGTTGGAGAAGGCTCTGAAATAATCGTGAACGAAGCCATTTCGTTTATCAAGAAATCCGTCGAACAGGAACAACCATTCTTCACCGTGGTCTGGTTTGGCTCCTGCCACGGCCCCCATCGAGCTTACGAAAAAGACAGCCAGCCCTACGACGGCATCGACAGTCCAATCGCGGAAAAACTTGCTCAACGATACGGAGAGATTTCCGCGATGGACCGGGCAGTCGGGATGCTTCGAACCACGCTCCGCGACCTCGATGTTCACCGTGACACGATCGTCTGGTACTGCAGCGACAACGGGGAACCGTCCAACTCTTGGTACAAACCGCGATTCAATGGCTCCAAAGGAAATATGTTTGAGGGTGGGATTCGCGTTCCTGCGATGATCGAATGGCCCAATGGCATTCCCAACCCTGGAAGTAGTTCCGTGAATTGCGTGACCTCCGACATGCTGCCTACATTACTCGATTGGCTCGACATCCCACTTCCTGAGAACCGAATACTGGACGGCATGAGCTTGGATGCCGTGGTCAAAGGAACCATGAAAAAGCGTCCCAAGCCCTTTGGAGTCTGGCGATACGGATCAGGCGACGCTGAGAATGAGCCCTGGATGGAGTTCCATTCCCAAACGGGAACAACGCCCACGGTCAGTAATCCAGCCACGCAGTTTAAAAACTTCAAACACCCAGTTGCTAAAACCCAGGACTTCCCAGGCAACGTCGTGTGGATCGACAATCGATTCAAGCTAATGATTGACACAACCGGAATGCATCGCGACATGAGTAAAGTCATCACTCCAATCAAGGACAACATTTCGCTGTTCGATTTGCAAAACGACCCCCAGGAAACGACCAACGTTGCCAATCACTATCCACAAATCGTAGAGCAAATGACCGAGGAATTGCACGCTTGGCAAACGTCAGTGGAATACAGCTTGACCGGGGCAGAGTATCGGGAATCAAGCGGCGACGGGCAACGAAAGATTGACAACAGCAAAGACTAAGTCTCGTTGATCGGTCCGGTTACATGCGGCCGATTAGATCTGACTTCCCACCAAGCTGCCAATTACCTATCCGTCGAGAAATCATTCCACAACTCATCTAGCGCTAATTCATCAGGTTCACCATCGTAAGTCACAACGCGAAAACGCGTCGTGTAGGTTTCTTGGGGCTTGATCTGAAACGCCCCTTGTACGCAGGGGGCGTAAGAAAAATACGGCTTTGACGGATGCAATCGGACTGATTGTGGAGAGCGAAAATTTTTCGGGTGAGAAAGAATGGCTACTCCTGCCATGGCTCCGTCAACAGGACCAAAAATAGTCGTCCAACGTGCCTCCGAATGATTCCCATCATGACGCATCTTATTTTCACTGGTAAGAAAATCGTGTCCCATCATGTCGATACCTGGGGGAGCGGGTAACGGCACGTCTTGATTCCGCTTCGCACTCGCAAACTGTTTGCCCCAGGCCTTGAACTCGGCCGTGGCATTCGGTTTCTCCCATTGGTGGCTCCCACGAATCCCGAACCCTCCGTAATGGTACTGATTGATCGACAAAGCAGAATCGGCGACACAAGTCTGGCTCGACTCGAAATCAAATACGAATGGCCGTCCTTCTGCGTGACTGTAAACGCGAATATTCCAAAGCTCAGCAAGCACCCGAATTGGTTGACTAGGCGACGTTATATCGTCATGCGACAACTCAACTTCAAATTCACAATACGAATCAGTATTAATGACTTTCAAGACCCTCGTGTGCGAGACGCGGCCGGTTTCTTTTTTCTGATTCCAAAAATCGATCTCGTGGCCCGAAAATTGAGTGCTCACCCAGGCCATGAAGAAGGCATGTTGATGCGCATGGTCGGAAGCAAAATCTCCAGTCACTTCGCTCCCTGCTGGCGTTAGCAGCGGGTGGATGTATCCACTGCGTTGAAAAACCGAATCAACGCCGGCTGGAGGTTGAACGATCCCTTTGTGATAACTCAAAAACGCTCGATTCCCGATCTTGACCCTGATAGCGTCCCGGGTCTCATCGCAAACCGCCAATTGCATCGTCGATTTCGCCTTAGACGTGTGTTGAACATCGCCCTGAGCGCTCGCAAATGGAGAATTCAACACCAATAAGAGCAACGTCGACAGACGAAATGCTAACCCAAAACACGGCATTTCCTCGAAACTTCCCATCAACTTCCATGGTTGCGATTTCATGATTTTGAGTGCCCTAAAATTTGTGCCAAAATTTCCGTACTCGCCAAGCGTCAAGCAAACTCGTAGCGTGATGTCCGCCCCATTTTTTAAGCGGATTCGAAATTGGCTTGAACGAATCGCCTTCATGGGTGAGCTCGCACTTTCTTCCAAAAAAACACATCCATGCAATGAGCCCAAGAAGCCTCATTATTCACACGCAACCTACAAGCCACAACCATGCCCCTCGGCACCATCACGAAATGGCAAGAACGTACTCGGCGGCCCTTAAATGTTGACTGAATTCCGAATTGAAAACGTCCAAATCAAGTCATTGATGAAATACAGTTGACGAAAACGTCGCTGTCCGTCAAACGTTAGCTTTGACTTACCAAACTCGTCTAAAATCTGCCCTCGCTATCAAAAGCGTTATCGAATTTTCCCGTCACAGAAAAGATTCGACTTTGACGGATCGTTCGTTAACGGTCCTTGCAGATTGCGGTCCAGCGGGAAGTCATGATAGTAAAAGGAATTGGAATGGGGATTCAAACTGCTCGGTCAACACTGTTTTGTTTAGCGCTGATTTGCCTGTCGCCTGAAATGGTCACGTGCAACGCTAGCACTGCATTGGATCCACAAGCTCAATCTCAGGCTGAATCGGACTCAAGCAATTTACAACCAGCGTCAGAAGCGTATGCCTACCCAGCGTTCAGCGATATTGAAAAGGCGCAACCTCCCAGGCGGCCTCCTGTAGGTTTCACGGCTGAATGGATCACCGATTCCGACACGGGCCTAGCCACGGCGAAAGTCGATACGACGCTCCCGCTGTTGATGTTCGGAACGCCTCCGCCATTGGTGAAATTTGGTTTTGCCGCAACCGATTTGTTCGCCGCCGAATCGTTGGGGTTGCCGGACAACCTGTATGAATACTCAGTCGGATTGGCTTGGGTTCGTCAGATCAATCAACGTTGGACGGTCCGCACCATGTTGGGAGTTGGGATGGCGACCGACAATCAAAACACCTCCAGCGATGCTTGGCAGTTCCGCGGTGGTGCATTTGCAATCTATGAACGAAGCGAACAATGGAAGTGGACCTTTGGCGCGTTGGCAACCGGTCGCGATGACTTGCCCGTGATCCCAGCCATCGGAGCCGTCTGGCAACCCAACCCTTTCACCCGAGTCGATCTTTTATTTCCACAACCCAAGATCAATCTCTTGCTGTCTGACGACGGCGCTCGTCAACAATGGGCCTACTTCGGATTTGGCATCAACGGCACCACTTGGGCGTACGAGCAACCGGGGATGATTGATGACCGACTGACGTACAATGATCGACGTGTCGTCGTCGGCTGGGAATCCAGACCCTCGGCCAGTGGTGGGATGCCGTTTGCAATGGGCAAGACGATCAAAGCTGAAATCGGATACGCTTTCTCTCGTGAGTTTGAATTTGAAAACGAGACGCGCGTGGAGACTCTGGGCGACAGTGTGCTGTTTGGGATTTCGACAAAGTTTTAGGTAGACTGGCTCGTTACCATTGATACCTTTCGCGTCGAGCCTGACAATTTTCTATTGTTGTTTTCGCGAAAGGGAAATTGGTATCCCGACGAGGCTGTGACTC
>JBLINZ010000364.1:0-6520 GCA_047639375.1 Mariniblastus sp.
AGGCCACGATTGGTTCGACGCTGACAAAAACAAGTACCCGCCAAGCTCGCCGGAAAATGGCTATGGCCCTAACTGGATCGGTCTCTCCAAAAGTCTTTGTATTCACGCGATCGACAATTCAGCAACCAACGGTCACAGCGGATGCATCGGATTGACGGCCCAGGATTCCAAGGACGTTTTTGCGATCTTGTCGGACGGCTCGAACGTGAAAATTATTCGCTAGTACTTGGCCAGAGCTCAATAAATGAGTGAGCCGTTTTAGTGCTAGCCACGGTTGCCTTATGTTGAGCGTGACCCAAGCCCAACGACTCAGACGCTCCACAACGGATTCATCAAAGGCCGACGAAACATAATTTCGCCGGCCTTTCTTGTGCCTGCAAAACTATCACGGTTTTTCTGAAAGATTCCCGACGCTCAGACGTGTAGACTGGTGGAGTCTATTTTATGAGCGAACAACCTAAAACTCGATTGAGCCTGATCTTGCGACTGCGTCACACCGATGACGCAACCGCCTGGCAAGAATTCGTGGAAATTTACCAGCCGCTTATCTTTCGGTTGGCTCGTGCCAAGGGACTCCAGGAAGCCGACGCACTCGACACCACCCAAGAGGTCATGACCCGGGTCGCCAAAGCCATCAACGGGTTCGACCCCTCCCCGGAACGAGGTTCATTTCGTGGCTGGATCAGCAGAATCACACGAAACCTCGTCATCGAACTGCTTCGCTCTAGAAAGCGACGCCCACTGACCAGTGATGATTCTTCGATCGCTCAAATGATCAACGCCACGCCCGAATCATCCGCTGAAACGGAGCTGTTCGACCTCGAACACGAGCGACAAGTCTTCGCGTGGGCCGCCGAGAAAGTTCGCGACTCGTTCAAGCCCAAATCTTGGCAAGCGTTCTGGATGACCGCTGTCGCGAATCGCTCGATCGACGACGTGGCCGCCGAATTAGAGATTTCCAAAGGTGCTATTTACATCGCTCGCAGCCGTGTGATGGCGAAACTGAGACAAAAAGTCTTACATCAATCCCAATACCTTTCGACCCAACAACTGGCTTCCGAACTGGATCGATCCGACGCAACCGATTCTCCAAGCCGAGCCGCAACACCAGCTTCACTTTCTTCTGAAGAAAGGAACTCATCATGAATCAGCCCCACTGCGACACACTCGCACTCGAGAGCCTGCTGAACAATGACTGCGACCATGCCCAAGAACTGGAGCTTGAGTTGCATCTAGAAACGTGCCTAATCTGCCAAGCGTCATTGTCAGATCTGGCGGCTCATGAAGCCCTCTGGAATCAAGTTTCCGGTCACCTCTCGAGCGCCGATCAAATCGAGCTGCCGGCCCGTTTGAATTCGCGGCTTAGTGAAACAACCGCGTTTGTGATTCCAGCATTGGACGATAACGATCCGACTTCCCAGGTACCCAACGACGTCGCTGCATTTTCCGCCGACACAGATTGGACTCGGATTCTCGATCGACCCACGCATCCTGAAATGCTAGGACGAATCGATCACTTTGAAATCGAGTCCAAAATTGGACAAGGCGGAATGGGCATCGTGCTCAAAGGGTTCGACCGCGAACTCAATCGCCCCGTCGCGATCAAAGTTCTTTCGCCGCACCTGGCCGTCGTTGGAACCGCAAGGAAACGATTCGCCCGCGAAGCCGAATCGGCCGCGGCAGTCATGCACCCTAACGTGGTCCCAATCTACTCGGTCAACCCGTCTTCAACTCGGCCTTACATCGTGATGCAATTGGTCTCCGGCCATTCGCTTCAATCGTTGGTCGCAGAAAAAGGACCCTTGAAACCTAAAGAGGTCGTCCGCATCTCCATGCAGATCGCAGCCGGCCTGGCGGCGGCCCATAAACAAGGCTTGATCCACCGTGATGTGAAGCCAGGCAACATGCTGGTCGAACGTGATGTCAGCCGGGTCATGATCACCGATTTTGGGTTGGCTCGAGCCGCGGACGATGCCGGGATGACCCAAACCGGCTGGCTCGCTGGCACGCCACATTACATGTCGCCAGAACAATCAAAAGGCGAAGCCCTGGACGAACGAACCGACCTATTCAGTCTGGGAAGCCTGATGTATTTCCTGGCGACAGGACGTGAGCCATTTCGTGGTGACCAAGCGTACGCCGTGATCCAGAAAATCATCAACCAACCCCAAACGCACCCGTCCGATGCCAATGCGGATGTTCCCCAAGCCCTAGCCGAGATCATCGAAAAGCTCTTAGAGAAAGAGCTCAAGCACCGATTCCAATCGGCCGACGAAGTTTGCCATGTGCTGGAAGAGTACCTGGCCCACTTGCAACAGCCGACCAAAACACGAGCCCCAAAACGCATCCTGAGCGCGCGACAAAAACGTAACCGAGCCTGGACCGCGGGAACTTGTCTGACCGTTGCCGTCGGAGCCGCTTGCTTTGCGACATTGGCGTTTCTCTATCCCGCAACTCCCGCAACTCCCAAGCTGGCTGCGACAAGTGGTGCTGAACCCATCAGCACCGAGAAATCAAGCGAACTAACAGAACCCGTCAACGCAACTGCCCCTGCTAGCGTCCGACCGATGACGAACTCGACCCATTCGGGCTCGCCGCTTACGAGCGGCGCATCTACCGCAACGCCTAGTCCCGAACCGTCGACGAATCCCAGAACGCAGTTCAGTTTTTTCAGCGACGATGAATTCTCGCAAGAGCTCTCCCAAACTGGTGACCTACTCGAGTCTCTTGAACGTAGCTTGAACTCGACGCCTTTACAGTCGCCAGCTTCGCAGCCGGCGACCTGGGATCCAAATTCTCGCTTGCCAGCTTACGACCAGCTAGAAACTCAATTCGATTCATTTGAATCGGATCTGAGAAGCCATAACAATCCCTTCAACGAAAACTCAACCCCTCGAAACCCAAAGGACAATCGATGAGAATGAATACTAATTGGACGCTCTATCTGACCGTCGTCACCCTGATGCTTACCTCGATGAGCGCTGCCCAACAAGCCGAGTTAGATCAAGACGAGCGACAAACCGCCCGCACACAATCCAACACCAAAGCGGTAGAACGCCAACAAGCCGATACAATTTCAGCATCACTCGCACGTGACCCAGCAGTAGGCGAGCGTGATGCACAAGCAAGATCTTTCGGAGCACTTCAAGGAAGCACAGCCATCGCTCCCCAACAGCTCCCAAACCAATACAATTTCGGCACCAGTGGACTGCTCAACGGACTGCTCAATGGTCAAGATAACTTGACCGGGAATCCCTTCGGCCAGATGAATTCCCAACTCGCAACCACCTACCAGCAAGCCAACCAAAAACTGGCTGTCTTAGTCCAAGCCCTCAAAGGAGCTGACGACGAAGAGCCCAAGCTTGAAATCAAGGCCAAAATCAAAACCCTGCTGGATGAAAAATACGATGCCTACCTCGAACACCACGAAGCACCCCTCAAGCAACTAGAAGAGCGTTTGGAGAAACTTCGGGCTGAATTCGAGTCACGAAAAAAGGCCAAAGACGACCTCGTCAAACTTCGACTCGACACCATCTGGTACGACGCAATCGGATTGGGCTGGCCCGAGAACCAACGGGGTTCAGCGTTTTCCAGCACAGTTCGAGGGCTAAATTTCCCCTCTGTTTTACAGTCCGGCCCTCGTCCCAACACCAACATGAGATTGCCAGCCAATCCATTTAACCAAAACCCGCCCGCGCCCCGGGCTCCGAATCACCTCCCTTAGGCAAGCGGTTTTGGAAACTTTTAATCGGTAAATTCGACGGATCTAATCCCAACATCAAAGGCGTCATCACATTGTGGTGACGCTTTTTTCGTAAGATAAACCACGCACGTTCGAGCCAAAAACATCGGTGGCCTGATCGCTTTCTGGAATCGCTTCCAGCGGATAAACTATTGAACTGAACATGACATCTATTTGCCTAAGGTTTTCCGATGCTTAATTCTCGCCCGCTTGCCTGGCTTGGCTTCTTTTGCCTCTTTAGTCTTTTGTCCGTCGCCACGGTCGACACCGCGCCGGCACAAGGCAAAACGATTCAGCAGCAGCCGACCAATCCGGTCGAGCGAAACTATTCCAAGAAATCGTATCGCATTCCCATGCGAGATGGCAAAACGTTATACACCTCGGTCTACACGCCACGGGATCAATCGAAAAAGTATCCCTTCATGATCAACCGGACGCCTTATAGCGTTCAACCGTACGGCGACGACAAATACTCCGGCCGGATCGCGCCTTCGAAATACATGCAATCCGAAGGCTACATTTTCGTCCATCAAGACGTCCGTGGTCGCTGGAATTCGGAAGACAACTACGACAACATGCGGCCTCACGTCCCCGGCGATTCAGCGATCGACGAAAGTTCAGACACCTACGACACGATCGAGTGGTTGCTCAAAAACATCCCCAACAACAACGGTAACGCCGGCATTTGGGGCATCTCCTATCCAGGTTTTTATTCGGCTGCCGCACTTCCCGAACATCATCCGGCGCTAGTCGCCTCTTCGCCCCAAGCACCGATCTCCGATTTTTACTTCGATGATTTCCATCACCACGGCGCGTACTTGCTGAGCTATTTCCTGGCCACCTCAACGTTTGGCTATCAGCACGATGGCCCCACCCAAACCGCTTGGTATCAATCGTTGACGCCCTCTTCACGCGATGCGTGGAACTACTACATGAGCTTGGGCCCAATGAGCGAAGCCGGCAAACTATTCGACGAAGACAATTTCTTCTGGCAACAGCTTTCCGAGCACCCTAATTACGACGAGTTCTGGCAAAAACGCAGCATCCTCCCGCACCTCAAAGGCATCAAGACCAACGTCATGACCGTCGGAGGATTGTTCGACGCCGAAGATCTCTACGGACCCTTCAACATCTATCGAGAAATCGAAAAGAACAATCCCGATACCTTCAACGTGTTGGTCATGGGACCCTGGAGTCACGGAGACTGGGCCCGGCAAAGCGATTACGCCGTCGTCGGCAAGGTCGCGTTTGGCGAAAAAGTTTCTGAGTTTTACCAACGTGAGGTCGAAGCCCCTTTCTTCCGTCACTTCCTCAAGGGAACCGGCGAGAAGCCAAAATTCGAAGCCCTGATTTACGACACGGGTGTGCGTGAGTGGAAAACATTTGAGAAGTGGCCGCCTGCCAAAGCTCAGTCCGTAAAACACTATCTGCACGGCGACAAATCGCTTTCGACCACACCGCCAACAGCAACCGAAATTGCCGAATCGTCATTCGTGAGCGATCCAGCCAATCCGGTTCCGCACCGCGATCGACAAGACATCGAGATGCGATTCACCCCGCGACCTTACATGTCCGACGACCAACGATTCGCCACCGGCCGACCTGATGTCTTAGCCTTTCAAACGCAACCGCTGACAGAGTCCGTGACACTCACCGGCGACATTTTGGCTCATTTGAAGGTCTCGACGACCGGCTCGTCGGCAGACTGGATCGTGAAACTAATCGATGTCTATCCTGAAGATCACCCGTTCGTGGCTGGCTCACAGCCCGGCCTCAAATTCGGTGGATTTCAGCAAATGGTTCGTAGCGAAGTCATTCGCGGCCGATTCCGAAACAGCTACGAAACACCACAACCGTTTGTCCCAAACGAGGTCGCAGAAATCAATCTTCCGCTTCAAGACGTTTGTCACACCTTCAAGCCCGGACACCGGATCATGGTCCATATCCAAAGCTCATGGTTCCCGTTGATCGACCGCAACCCGCAGTCCTACGTCGACAACATTTTCAAGGCCAAAGCCGAGGACTTTATCAAGGCCACGCACACCGTCCATCACGATCCAAAAGCAGCCAGCTGGATCGAGTTGAAAGTCTTGAAAGACGAGTGATCCAGTGAGCCCAAAAATTCGTTGACGGCAACGTCATAGGATAGACGCAGACATTTTCTGGTAAACCGAATGCGTCAGGGCTGATCGATTGGCCGGTTAAGCGGCACAAGGGTAGCCCGAATGCGTTAGCGAGGGAGAGCCCTCGTTGGTGTCCCGCCCTCAAGGCGTGTTCTTCCTCGCTGCCACTTCGGGCGGCGGGTTACCATTCTCGATTGCTTTCAGATCGAATACCAATTGATTAGGAAAAACCAATCCAATCACTTAATTTGACGCGATCGCTTCGTTTTCCGCCTGCTCAGTTTCAACCGCGCCGGTTTGCAAGTTCAAATTCATCCGGCAAGCCCAGCGTCCATTGGAATCGCCCCGGATCATCCAATGGGGTTGAACGCAAACCGATTGATGAACGAGTTCGAATCCCGATTCAGATTGGCTAACCGTTTGAACCGGATAAGCAAAAATCCCACCCGGTTGGTCGAACGAGACGCCAACTTCAAGCCCCAACCACTCGTCGGTCAACTTCAATGATTGGATGTCACCAAGATCCAACGACTCACCAAAGTGTCCCAGCCGTTGCCCTGACTCATCGCTGAAGTAGCGATTGTCTTGGCCGTCTGGCAAGCCCGCAAAATTACATTCTACCCCAAAATGAAGCGTGCGATCCTGCGGCAAGCCC
>JBLINZ010000365.1:0-6511 GCA_047639375.1 Mariniblastus sp.
CGCTCCGAAGCGAGTTGGAACTGTTTTCAAATCTACGACCTGCGATCCTGTTCCCGGAACTCGCCGACGCGTCAACGCTGAAATCTGAGGTTGTCTCCGGGCTCGACATCATGATCGTTCGCGAGCTTACCGGTGGAATTTATTTTGGCCAACCCAGAGCCATGACGACGGACGAGGCCGGCGTCCGGATCGGATACAACACCATGGTTTACCGCGAACCAGAGATCCGACGCATCGCTCATTCGGCTTTCCAAGTCGCTCGTCAACGGGACAACCGCGTGTGTAGCGTCGACAAAGCCAACGTGATGGAAGTCTCGGAACTGTGGCGAGAAATTGTCACCGATGTTGCCAAAGAGTACCCCGAAGTCGAACTGTCACACATGTACATCGACAATGCGTGCATGCAACTCGTGCGAGCCCCGAAACAGTTCGACGTGATCGTGACCTCGAATCTATTTGGCGACATCCTTTCGGACGCCGCGTCGATGCTAACAGGTTCGATCGGAATGCTCCCCTCAGCATCACTCGATGCCAACAACAAGGGCATGTACGAGCCGGTTCACGGTTCGGCCCCAGATATCGCTGGGCAAAATATTGCTAACCCATTGGCGACCATTCTGTCCGTCGGGATGATGCTGCGTACTACGTTCTTGCAATCAGAAAACGCGGATCGGGTCGAAGCCGCGGTCAAACAAGTTTTGGCGGACGGACTCAGAACTGGCGACATCGCCAGCGCTGGACAAACTCCCGTAGGCACCTCGCAGATGGGCGATGCCGTCGTGGCAGCGATTGGCTAATTGGTTTTTTGGTGCCATTGCCCTGCGTAAGTAAACCAGGCTTCCAGCCTGTCGAAACCGCATTTTCGCATTTTCGCATTAGGATGCGAGACGATAGATACGATACTGGCTCGAATCATCCTCGTTAAATTACTTTTCATAATTTGACACCTCACCAAGCCCAACATCTCGACATCTCCGCTGATAGAATACAGATATATTCTCAGTCTTGTTCTTGGCATGCGGTGCAATGATGAAACGCTTCTCTCGAGTCGTCCTCTTAGTTCTGTTTCTCCCCAGCCTTGTTTTTGCCGAGGGCAACGAACGCCCCAGTTCTCACCCCCCCAACATCGTGTTGATCATGGCGGATGACATGGGCTGGAAAGACCTACATTGCTACGGCAACGAGAATCTCGACACGCCGAACCTCGATCAACTTGCCCGCGAAGGCGTTCGCTTCACCGACGCTTATTCAGCTTCTCCCGTTTGCACGCCAACCCGAGCCGCCATGATGACGGGCGAATCGCCAGCGAGACTGAATATCACCAACCACGCCCCCGGCCACCCCAATAATTTCCAGAAACCCGGCACGTCGATACAAACACCGACTTGGCAACGCAATCTCCCTTTGGATCGCGTCACCCTCGCTGAACAACTCAAAGCCAACGGATATGCAACGGCGTTTGTCGGCAAATGGCATTTGTCGCATCAACTCAAGGCGCCCGGAGAACCAGCCGAAATGGATTTGCGTCCTGAACATCAAGGGTTCGACATCAATATTGGAGGCTGCTCTTTTGGAGGGCCGCCAAGTTATTTCGAACCCTACAAGAACCCCACCATCAAACCCAAAAAAGATGGCGACTATTTGCCTGATCGATGTGCTCGCGAGTGTACAGATTTCATCGAGGCTAACCGTGAACGGCCGTTTTTTCTCTGCTGGTGGAATTACTCCGTGCACTATCCCTTCCAAGCACCCGCGGAATTGATCAAGAAATATGAAGCACGCCAGGGCCCTGGGATTGAAAACCCAACCTATGCCGCCATGCTCGAAGGCATGGACTCGGCCATTGGAAGCGTGATCAAAGCCATCGACTCAAACGGACTGAGTGATCGAACATTGGTGATTTTCACTTCCGACAATGGCCCCTTTGCGGCGAACGTCAAACCGCTGCGAGGTGAAAAAGGCCATCTGTACGAAGGCGGAATTCGCGTTCCCATGATGGTCCGCTGGCCCAACACGATTGGGAAAAACCGACAAGACGCAACGCCTGTCATTAGCATGGATGTCCATGCCACGATTCTGGATGCCGCCGGAATCAAGCCCGATCCGACTAATGTCCCAGACGGCGTCAGCCTTCTCCCGATGCTCAAAAGCGAAGAGAAACTGCAACGCGACGCGATCTATTTCCATTACCCCAACTACGCGTTCCATAAAAAGAACCGCTTGGGGAGCGCCATCCGTAGCGGCAATTTCAAACTCTTACATTTCTATGACGACGATTCAATCGAATTGTACGACCTGACAAACGACATCAGCGAATCAAAGAATCTAGCAAAACATGACCCAGAAACAGCAGAACGTTTGCGGCAAAAACTGGAACTCTGGCTCAAAGATTCAAACGCCAGTCGACCGGTGACTTCTCAAGACTAGTGCTTCATCCAGATTTGAAATTGGGGTAGCCGGATTCGCAAGAATTCGGATTTCCCCCGATTCCTTGCGGAAATGCGTCAAGTCTCTTGGCGGTACCTCCGATGTATGCGTGCAGTCGTTCCCGCCATGTTGGCTTAATCATTGGATGTCGGTTCTTCGTCGCGAAAACGATGTGAGCGTGAATGCTGATGTAGCTCATGTTATTCCCAGTGGCTGGCACCCTTCCAGGGTGCATGAATCAGAGGGATCTGCTTTCCGGTGGTGTCGCTGCGCTCAACCGCACAGGCATCAACTTAAGAAAAAGCGGAAGTAAAATCGCGATGAATTAGTGTTCGATTAGCGGAGATCAGTGTTCTTTCGCGTGAGGTTGTGGAACACTAATCAACGCTAATCACACACTAATCTAGGATAAGATCGCATAAGTTGATGCGTATGTGGTGTCGCTGCGCTCAATCACTGGCTAATAGCCAGAACCCCTATCGGGGTAACTTACTCCCAACTCCTTATTCAATTACTCCAATCTCCCACGCGTATCAATAAGTCACGCTACAACTTCACGGGACCGTCTTTACACAACCCCGCCAACCCGAAGGAATCAATCTCGTGCCCCATGGCGTTGGCAATCGCCAGCCACAACCTTGTCGTCGAGACTTTGTTAACTTTGGTGTAGCGGCCCATTTCGAAACCAAAGCCACCACCGACCATCACGACCGGCAAGTTATTCAACGTATGCGAATTGCCATGCCCCAGTTCGTTCGTCCAAACGACCAACGTATTATCAAGCATTGAACCATTGGTTCCAGGCTCTGGCGTATCTTCGAGTTGCTGGCAGAGACAGGCCATTTGTTCGCAATACCACGTGTTGATCCTGCGAAGTTTTTCCTGTGAATCGTCTTTGTTATCCGGATCATGCGACAGCGAATGGTGACCTTCGTTGATTTCAAGCCATTTCATTCGGGCCTGACCAACCGACTGGGTGAACTGGAGTGTAGCGATTCGATTGAGGTCGTTCTTGAACCCATTGACCAACAAATCGATTTGCATTTTCGCAAGCTCTGGCATGTTGTCATTTGAGTTCACCACGTTGCGATTAAGCTCAACAGGCTCAACCACATACTTCGAATCGCCGGCGTTTTTCAGATCAGCCCCCATTTGATCAACGAAATGTTGGTGCGATTCCAGTAATTTCAAATCGCGAGGATCGACTGCTGCCTTGGTCGCTTCAATGTCTTGCTGGACGAAATCCAACACGCTGAGCAAATTCTCACGGTCTTTAAGTTTCCCGTACATTTTATTAAACATCCGATACGGGTTGTCGATCGGTGCGATCGGTTGGTTGGGTCCCGCGTAAACCATGCGGGTCCATGGATTAGCCTTATTGGGAACTTGGACCCCAAACTCAAGTGTTCCAAATCGGGTCCGCGTGGCATCCTGGGACTGGAGGAAATTCTTGATTTCTTGGTCGATCGAAATCCCTTTCGCCCATCCAGCCGGTGTATCGCTTCCGCCTTGAATATTGCCGGGAAACAATTCATTGCCCGTCAACAAGCAACTCATGCCACGCATGTGGTTGTCACCATCACCGCGAATCTGGTTGCAGATCCCTTGTACGACCAACGTTTTTTCCCGGAGATCCTCCAGCGGCTTGAGGACTCGATCCATTTCAAAATCGGCCCCTTCGGTCTGAGGCCAAAACCCCTCCCGGACCATCCCATTGGGGGTAAACATGATGACCAAACGTTTTTTCTTGGTCGGCTCAAAAACGGGATTAAGCCACGTCAGGCCTGACCGGCTAGACAATCCGGGAATGGCCAGCGCCAGGGCACCCGCACCTTTAATAAATTCTCGACGATGGGTTTTCAAATTCATGATTTCACTCAGAGGTTTGATTAAGTCGACCATTCGTTTCGACGGCAGCTGAACCGTCCACATCCGACGATTCGGTTTCATGCTTGACCGTCACCAAGGCAATTTCAAGGAGCAGTCGGCGAACGTTGAATCCGCTGTTGGAAAATTTTGCGTGCAACCGATCTAGCTGGCCTTCTCCGTAGGCCCCAATCGGCTGCTTGGCGTAGTGCTCAAATAATTGATGCACAAAACTACGTTGGGCCGTTTTGTTGCTGACCAAGAACTCCGCCAAATCTCGAGGCCCATTCAACTTGACTTGTTTTCCATCGGGCGTTTTGTAGATCGAAGAAACGTCGATGGTCTTTGTCTTTTCTTCGGTTCGAAACCGACCAACAGCGTCGAAATTTTCGAGACTAAAACCCAGAGGATTAATCACCGTGTGACAGCCCATGCATGAAGTTTCCTTCGTCTGATGCTCAACACGCTCTCGAGTAGTCATTTCCGGGTTGAACTCTTCTGTCAAGGGTTTGACGTCGTTGGGCGGCTGCCTCAACCTGCGTCCCAACATCTGTTTCGCCACAAACACGCCACGATGAATCGGCGAACTGTCTTTGTGGTAAGCCAAACCGCTCATCAGGAACGGATGGGTTAGAATTCCAGCTCGCTGTTCCGCGTCGACTTTGACTTTTTGAAATCCAGGCCCGTCGACTTCCAATCCATAGAACTTGGCCAACCGCTGATTGACGAATAAATAATCCGCCAGAAACAGCTCACGAAAATCTGACTCACCCTTCCAAACAACCTCGTTGAGATACAGTTCCAGACTCGTTTTCAGATCCGCCGAAAACGCTTCGTCGAATTCGGGAAACACCTCGGGATCTTTGGTTGCCTGGGAGGCGTGATTGGTCTTCAACCAGTACCCAAAAAACGAATGCAATTTTTGTTTCGAGCGTGAGTCTTCCAGCATTCGAGACAACTCGCCCGACAAGACCGAATCGTCCGTCAGCTTCTTCGAAACGGCCAAATCGCATAATCGTTTGTCCGGCATCGAATCCCAGAGACTGAGCGCCATTCTACGAGCCAACTCATGATTTGTGTCGCGTTGCTGAAGCCCTGGATAGAGGAATCGTGGCGATTTCAAAGCCATGATCACGACCCGTTTGACCTGATTTTCAATCGACAACGCTGAATCGAAATGCTGATCAACGAAAAACCGTTGATCCTCAACGCTCAATTTTTTCGTAAACGCACGCGACACAAACTCACTGCAAAACTTTTTGACACGCTCCTCCGAACCCTTGTCGCCTTCTTTCGTTTTGGCCAAAATCCAAATCCGCCGAGCAATCCAATTTGCCGTGTCGATCGCCGCTTCGGTGGTCGCGGATTCCCATTGAGACGATACCGAAACACCGCGTTCGTATCCCTGACTGGCATCGTCAGCCGGAAAATTCGTTGAGACGACTGAGGTTTCAGACGGTGTATGCGGAAGCAATGCTGATTCAGGAATCACCGAAAGCTGACCGCCCGGTGGCTTCCACAACAATCGGATTTTTGCCGGCGGATCGGGATAAGCAAACAACTGAAGTCGCAGCCCGTACGGACGACCACCCAGCAAGTATATCGAAGCCTGGTGTTGGACCACGTCATCGGAGCGAACCACCCGATCGATCAACGAATGATTCATATCGTTGACAAACAATTCAAATCCATTCAACGACTCAACGACAATTTCGTAGGTGCCGGTTTCCGGAGCGAGCATCCCGCCCAACCAATAGGCCGAGAATCCATCATTCATCGCATTTTCGGATTTCTTCTTTTTCTCGATGCCCTTGTATTCGCCCTGGGGATCAAAATGCGGAACCGCGTCCGCGAAATCGATTGTCGCATCGACCTGCTCGGATAACTGGCGTTTCTTCGTTTGATGTCGAGCCGCGTAATAGTTGGCCTTGAGTCCACGCTCTTCGGGAATCCAGATCGGATGCCCAAACGTACCGATCAAGTCCGCAACCGATTCACGATATTGCCGAACCGTCAGACGCGTCAATTCGATTCTTGGTTTCGCATTTTTGACTTGAGCAGCCGGCGAGTAAAATCTATCAAAAACGAATTGCGCGACTTGCTGTGCGTTCTCACCCACACAAAGATCAGGATCGTCCTCGGGCATCGTTTTGCTAATCAAGGACGCTAACTCGTTCAGCGAAAGATCGCCCTGAAGCGGATCGGCGAATTGGTCAGG
>JBLINZ010000366.1:0-6489 GCA_047639375.1 Mariniblastus sp.
TTTGATTTTGATGTCTGTGATGTGTGCCATCTGAATGATTCTTCTTTGACGGGTTGGGTTATCTATCGGCCAGGAACTCGGCGCGGGCTTGTTTACACTCTTCGTAGCTTTCGCAATTGACGGCATGGTCATTGACGATCCCGACGGATTGCATGAAGGCGTAAGCTGTGGTCGGGCCGACAAAAGACCAACCGCGTTTCTTAAGTTCTTGACTGAGTGCGGTTGAATCCTCTGTCTTGGCAGGAACGTCAGCATTTCGACGGATGACTCGACTTCGTTTGGGTTGATATTGCCAAAAGAACTCAGTTAGCGAGCCAAACTCTTTCTTCATCTTGATCGCTTGTTTGGCATTGTTGATCGTTGATTCAATCTTACCTCGATGCCGCACAATGCTGGCGTCGTTCATCAATCGGCTGACATCACGTTGAGTGAACTTGGAGACTTTATTGAATTCGAAATTAGCAAATCCGCCACGAAATGCCTCTCTTTTTCTCAGGATTGTGAGCCAGCTGAGTCCAGCCTGAAATCCCTCGAGGCAGACTTTTTCAAACAGTCGGCGGTCGTTGTCGACGGGGATCCCCCATTCAGTGTCATGATATCGAACGTATTGGGAGTCGTTGCCGCACCACCCGCAACGTTTGATTCCGTCTTCGCCATTGATTGTCAATTTTGTCATCTACTGAACCGCCTAGGATTCTCGGTGTGATTCTCGGAATCTGAATATACCCGATTTATGGCGGAACATTGAAGGATGAGACGTGTTTGAAACGGTAACGCTTGTTTGGAAACATAAACTTGATCGGATTGGCATGACGAAATTTGGATTGAAGTCTTTCAAGCTTATATGTCTTTGCTTGGCTACGGCGGGTACCCTGGTTTGCGACTTCGGAATGGCAGCCACGCAAACGAGTTCGTTTGACGATTGGCAAGCTCTCGACGCACAGGAATCCGAGCGTGAAAAGACCTATCAAACTTATGCCAAGTGGGTCATGGACAACAATGACGCCAATCAAGACGGTTCGCTCTCGGAATTCGAGTTGGGGAAAATGCAAGGCCCGCTGTCAGAGCGACGATTTGACAAGAACTCGGACGGGAAATTGTCATTCGACGAGATCGTTGGGGCGATCCGACGTCCATCTTCCGATGTGGTGACACCCGAGGCCAAACCGCTGGTCGACGCGGGGGCAGACGATCGCGCGAGCAAAACTGAAATTAAATTGCGAAGATACGCGAGCAGTTTAATCAGGCAGTACGATGCGGACCAGAACGGTTCACTAAATTCATCTGAGTTAAGAGCGATGCGGAAACCTTTTTCGCTTGAGATTGATTCCGATCGCAATGGTGAGATTTCAGAAGACGAAGCGACAGCCGATCTCCTCAATCAATCCAAAACTCAAGATGCATCGCAACCTTTAAAAAAACAGAGCCCGGCGCCAACTACCGATTCGAATGCCACCATCGTGATCGGTCCGGGCTACGACCGTAGTACCCAAGCGATGGGGAAGCGGCTGCTTGAAGCGGCTCTCATCAAGAACGACAAAAACGGAGACCGGGTGCTTGATGGGAAGGAGATCGCCCAAGCAAAATGGAGCACGGATGATTGGAAACGATCTGATGTCAATCGCGATGGCGAATTGGATGAGACGGAATTGCAGACTCGCTACGAGCAGTTTTTTCTCCGAATGGCTGCCAACGTCAAACAAAACGGGATCACTGATCAAGCCACTGCTAAATCGAACGAACTTACCAACGCTCCTGCTGGATTATTGAGCGGCGAAATGCTCGAAATCATGAAACAGCTGTCAGGTTCAAACAGCCGCGATGGCTTGGCTGCAATTAGTCGAACCAGAAAACGCTTGGATGTACCTAGTGAGAATGTACAACATTTGGTCGACGTGAAGCTCTACTTGGTGCGGGTCCCGGAGGACACAGCGGCCAGTATGCTGTCAAGCGAAATTGATAAACTCAAAAATTCCCCAGCTGATTTTTCCGAAGCCGTCGAGGGGTTCGTTGACAAGCTAGGAGTGACGAGTTTTGATCAAGTGGTGATGTCTGCCAAAGAAGGTCAACAAGCGACTTTGGTTTCCGGGGGCACAGACTTTATTAAGGCTGCGGCTGCTGGAGGGCGATCTCAAGTTCATAACCAGCTTGAGATCGGTTTGAACGTTCGTGTTTCGCCCACCGTCGAACGAGGCGGTATCTTTTTGGAGTTAGAGATCTCCAAGACGGAGTTAATTGAATCTTCCGATGAAAATCAAGCTATTGAAAAGGCAAGATTAGCCACTTGGAGCTATGAATCTGTGGCGAAAATATCGGCTGGGCGACCGGTTGTGATTGGATCGTCAAGTTCCGGGCAACGCTGGATCCTCGCTGTCGATGCGTCTGTGACGCGTTGATCGGGTTTGATTTCATTAAGTGAGGTGTAGAAGGTTGATCGGCTTCCATGGTAACCGGCTAAGCATCCGAGCGTCCAAAAAGCATTCCAACTATCAGTAAACCGATTCCAGCCAACGCGCTTGGTGCATGAACATGATTGATCTGTAAGATTTCGGGGATCCCAAGGCTACTTCCGAAAATCGTAATGAATGCGGCGGGCAAGACGAACAGGGAAATTCGCCAGCCGAGCACTACGACTGAGCAGATCAGAATTAAGCCAGCGAGCAAGGAATTGAAGTTATAGAATACTCCTCCCAGCATGGGGATACTCAAGGGCTGGGTAGGTTGTTGGAGTTTTTCTTGTAGGTCAGCGCTAATCTTGGAGGCCGCGTTCTCCAGTTCCTGCGCGGCTTGATCGCTGCCGCCCGCCAGGGCTTGCGTGGCGGATTGCTTAAGGTCTTCCACTGAGAGGAGGCTGTTTTGGCTGGCCCACAGCAAGCAACCAACAACCAGGCAACAGCCAAGCAGAAAACGCGGATAAGCGCCCAGAAAAGCGTTTAGAATCGGTGCGATTTTTTGGATCGAAGACTGGCGTTTTTGATATTTTCCGCTGCGTGCCTCCGCCAATAATGCTTTGACTTTATTGCGTTGTGCTTCTCGTTTGGCGTCTGGGTCCAAATCCACGAGTTGTTTTTGGAGTGCTGCCACCCGGATGCTGTCGCCGTGGTCTACCAAGGCATGGGCCATCTGATTCGCCTGTTGCTTGGCTTCTCCCGCCGAGACACCTTGTTCGACCAGTCCCGCCTGTTCGGTTTTTTGTAGGTGCTTTTGGTCGTTTTCGTGATTGATGCCATCGATACGAGCTTGGAGGTTGTCGGCGATGCCATCACGCCACCTGCGGAACTTAGGTTTTTGCTTACCAATTTCCGTCTTTCCTAGTTCATCGCGAACTCGCCTCTTGGCGGCGTAGCCAAATAAATATTCAAAGAACTCTTCCCAATGCTTCCCGGAATACTTTGCGACGAAAACTTGCAGCGTTGCCTCGTCCATGCCTTTAAGCCGCATTCCTCGAAGCAGTTGCTCGGATTCCAGGATGGTTGGCGCCCTTGAATTCTCAATGGGCCGATCGATCAAAAAATGGAATCCGGCCCCTGCAGCAAGCCCGATCAAGCTGAGGAATAACCAGTGCGGGAAAACGCCGATCATCAGTGAGGCGATGACCAGTAGCATCGCTGCGGCAGACCATTTTAACCAAGCGATGATTCCTGAGCGAACGATGAGTTCCCTTGTTTTTGCAAACAGGACGGAGGCGTCTAGGATTCCGCTGATCGTGAAATAGCTTGCAAATGCGGCGAGTGGTAATATGAGAAACGCCGTCGCCCATTTCCAACCGACAAACAGCATCACGGATGCGAACAACAATGAGCCGGCAACCCCAGCGAGCGGAATAATGCCACGAAATTTCGCCATCGGAAGGGTGTTGAATGCCGAAGCACATTTTTCGATCAGGTTGGCGTCTTGTTCGTCAGGGGTGAAGGCGGTGTTGGAGGCGAGTCCGAGGAATGACTCTAGTTCGACGATCAGCTCGTCCATGGTCTGATAGCGATCGCTGGGTTGCTTAGCCATCATCTTAGTGACGATCTGGGAAAGCAATTCCGGGACGCGTTCGACAAGTTTGCTGGGTACGATAATCGGCGCCGAAGTGTGTTTCGAAACCAACTCTTGTACCGTATCGCCATCAAAAGGTTTTTGACCCGTTAGCAATACGTAGAAGGTGCAGCCAAGTGAATAAATGTCGGCTCGATGATCGACGTCGATAGAACTCTTGGCCTGTTCTGGCGCCATGTAATAGGGCGTCCCTAACGTGCTGCCAATACGCGTGAGATCTTGGGACGCCGACAGCGCGGCGGCTTGATCGACTTCTGTTTCGATGTCGTCTTGGTCCGAGACTTTGACCAAGCCCAAGTCCGCAACCTTGACAATCCCATCTTCAGTGACCAACAGATTCGCTGGTTTCACATCGCGATGGACCATCCCAGCGTTGTGGGCGCATCGCAGGCCTCGGGCGGCGTGCAAAATAAAGCTGGCGGCTTGATCCGGGTCAAGCCGTTTCTGCTTCCGTACAAGTTCTAGCAACGATTGGCCTTCAACCAATTCCATGCTGAAATAACAATTCCCTCCATCGTCACCCATGTCGTAAATCTGGACGACGTTAGGATGTACTAGCTGAGCAGCGGCGTAGGCTTCTCGTGTGAATCTGGCCAGCATTGATTTGTGGGATGTCAAATTTGATTTGACGACCTTCAAAGCAACGTTTCGATCAAGTGTCGTTTGCTTGGCAAGGTACACCGAACCCATGCCGCCTTCGCCAAGAATGCTTATGAGTCGGTAGGGGCCAAGTCGCTCTGTTAGTTGGGCGGGGGCCGAACTAGTCTGGCGATCAGAGATCACTGTGGCGTTGGTCGAATCGTTCTTGGTTAGATTGTTTCCCTGTGCTTGTGTCGAGCGAGTCGGAGAATCTTGGTGGCGCATCGCCGTTTTGGTCTCCTTGCCGGTTGGAAGAGTGGGCGTATTCGAACCCCTGGGATGAACCGGCGTCGCTTCGGAATCGGAATTTGTGTTCTCGGCTAGGACGGTCTCGTCGTGTGTGCGTTTTGAGTTGGTTTGGGGATCCTGACTCGGTTTTGAGACAGGTTGAGTCGTACAAGAAAACTGTCCGCCGGATTCCGTGATAACCAGCCGAAATTGGGTTTCGCAGCGTTTACATGTGGGCCCAAATTTTCCCGGCTTGGGCTTGTTGAGCGTCATGCTTTTCTGGCAACTCGGGCAGGTTACTTCTAGCATGTCGTCGATCCAAATTGAGTGTCAAAACACGTCGAACCCTAGGCACGACAATGGATTTGCCATGCGGGCGACAAATATCGTACCGCTGGTTACTCAGAATTGATCAGATGGAATCGGGACAGGCAGGAGTGCCCCGAAGACGTCAGATGTTTCTAAGTGTATCTTGACGTGATTACTTCTGCTTGGAAAGCGATTGTTCTCGAGTGCGACGAAATTCGCCGGAAATTTCTGCGGCTGCCTTCCGGTCGTTCGCATCGTAGTCCCAGAAATCTCGAATCACTCCCTCGATTTCCGGGTAATCACCGCCTGTGTCACCCACATCCTCACGCAATTGAGCTAGTTGGCGTTTGAGGCTGACTGCGAGGTCTGCGTATTTCGGATTGTCGTACTGATTAACATTCTCGCTAGGGTCGTTCTGCAGGTCGTACAGTTCCCAAGCGGGTGGCGTCTGGACGTCGCCTTTCCGGTACCCTGATCCGTAGTAAAAGATCAGTTTGTGGGTTTTCGTTCGAATCCCAACATGACCGGGATTGTCATGGTGGGCCATATGCATCCAGTATCGATAGTAGGCCGCCTGTTTCCAACCAGGCGTTTCCTGACCGGTTTCACAAATTTCCTTGAAGCTACGTCCCTGCATATAGTCAGGCGTTTCAACGCCCGCGAAGGCCAGCATCATGGGAGCAAAATCAACGTTCTCGATGATGGCATCGGTCCTGATTCCGGCTGGAATGGACTTGGGATAGCGGACCAGAAAAGGCATCCGCTGAGATTCTTCGTACATCCAGCGTTTGTCTTGATAGTCATGTTCGCCCAACATGAATCCTTGATCGCCGGTGTAGATAATCAGGGTGTTGTCCATTTGACCGGTTTCATCAAGGTAGTCAAACAGGCGTTTTAGATTGTCGTCCACGCCTTTGACGCAGCGGAGATATGATTTGAGATAGATGTTGTAGGCCACCCGTTTGGCTTCCTCGTCGCTGAGACTGTCGTCGACCTTGAAGTCCTGGGCGTAGCTTCGTCTGGGGTTGCGTCGTCCGATTGAAGTTCCGATGTGCGGAACCAACTCGTCATTAACGCCTCGTGTCGCCAGTGAACCGAACTTGGGATTTTGTTTCCACATATTTGCTGGTTCAGGAATCTCTGTATTCGCCAAATACTCCTCGTAGCGTTTTGCGTACTCAAAATAATCGTGAGGTGCTTTGTAATGATGCATCAGAAAAAATGGCTTGTCCTGATCGCGTCCGTGCTTAAGCCAATCAAGGGTTAGGT
>JBLINZ010000367.1:0-6426 GCA_047639375.1 Mariniblastus sp.
ACCGATTTGTTTTTTCCGTGTTGGGTATTTAAGTGACTCCTGAATGACGATGCCGAAGCTCCTGTATGCGAAAAACGGTTTGGCCGCATCTAACCTCATAAAGGTGCAGCTTCCAGCCTTTTCAATTCACTGGAGGCACATGATTATGATGGACGCGAACGAGACCCATCTATGTAATGAAAAAGTCGCCGAGAAATGTTTATGACGAAACAACTGATCTTGGCAGTTGCAATGTTGCTGGCAATTGCCCAATCAACTCTAGCCCAATATCAAAACTGGCGGCATTCCAGTTCACTTTACATTTTGACAACCCCGGAAGGAGCGGATCTGCCGGAAGCGATATCGGAAGAGAACTTTCCGCTGTTGATCCGGTTGAGCAAGGACTGGTTTGACTTTAGCCAGGCGAAACCCGATGGGGCGGACATTCGCTTTGCCACGGCTATCGGCAAACCGTTGTCGTTTCAAATTGAGCACTGGGATGCTGCCGCAGGGTCGGCCAGCGTTTGGGTGCTTATCCCGTCGATCAAGGGAAACGCCCGTCAGGAAATCCAGATCTACTGGGGCAATGCGGACGCTGCTACCGAGTCGAATGGGAGGGCGGTGTTCAACGAGTCCAACGGCTATCTGAGCGTATGGCACATGAACGACTCGGCCACCGACGCGGTGGGTACGCTCAAGTCCACCGATACCGGAACGACGCCGACGACCGGTGTCATCGGCGGAGCGAGAACCTTCCCCGGTGGCAAAGGTATCTACTGCGGCGACCAGATCGACGGTTACCCCGTCGGATCAGCCCCGCACACGACCGAGGCATGGTTCCGGCCTCGCCAGCCGAACAGCATCGTCATCGGCTGGGGTAAGGAGTACGCGCAGGGCAAGATCATCATGGGCTATCGCAGCCCGCCACACGCTCGAATCGACGCTTACTTTTCGGATGGCAACGTCGCAGGGAAGGCTCGCATTCCAACCGGTGAGTGGGTTCACGTTGTGCATACCTATCAAAAAGGAGACTCGCGGCTTTACGTCGACGGTAAGCTAGACTCCGCCAGGCAGTCCCAGGCAACACCGTTGTCGATCAAAAGCCCAGCACGACTTTGGATCGGCGGCTGGTACAACAACTATAGCTTCGTAGGCGACATTGATGAGACACGGGTCTCCAAGGTTGTCCGCTCTTCGGACTGGATTCGGCTGCAGTACGAGAATCAGAAGCCGCTACAAACTCTGGTCGGGCCGCTGGTGCAGCCGGGAAAGGCATTCGCAGTTACTCCCGCAAAGGCGGAAGTGGCCGAAGGCAAGAGCATCGTCTTTTCGGCAAAGGCTGGTGGCGCACAGAAGATCTACTGGTCGGTAATCCGCGATGGACATGAAACGCTCGCTGCAGTTGACCGGCTCGGATTCGTTTTCGACGCTGGCCGTGTCACGAGTGACACAACTGCCACATTGCGTTTCAAGGCGGTCTACCCCGATGCAATAGAGACTTTCGATATCCCGGTCGCGATCGCTGAAAGCATACCCGAACCGAAATTCACACTTCGTGCGCCGGCAAAATGGGATGGACGAAAAACAATCCATGTCGCTGCCGAAATCTCCAATCGAAAAGAGCTGGCGGCAAAAGGAGTCGACAAGCTGAAATACAGGTGGAGCGTTTCAGGCTTGGCAACTATCAAAGAGATCGTGCCCGGCGAGCTGTTGCTCCAGCGAGCTCAGAACAGCGGCGACATGACGGTCACGTTGACCCTAAGTAATGGTGGACATTCTGTGACTACTTCGGTCGCGATCAACGTTCAGGAGCCGGCGAAGGATGCTTGGGTTCGACGGACTCCGGACAAGAACGAGAGGCCCGTCGACGGCCAATTCTATGCTCGCGATGACCAGAACCAGGGAACGTTGAATTACAACGGAAATCTCTCGGAAAAAGCAGACTCCGTTTTTCTAGAAGTCTATGCGAACGACAAACTCTATAAACGCGAGAGCCAGAAACTGCCGAAGGATAATTCGTACGCTTTCTCGGTCAAGCTCAAGCCCGGTTTGATCAAGTACCGCGTCGAGTTTAGTGCGAAGAAAGGGAAAACTGAGACCCTGATTCACAAAGCCGGCGACCTGGTTTGCGGAGATGCCTACCTGATCGATGGCCAGTCCAACGCGCTGGCGACGGATACGCACGAGGATTCTCCACGCGAGACGAATGAGTGGATTCGCAGTTATGCCCACCCGCGATATTACGGCGAAGACGAGGTGCAGAACCTGTGGTGTCGCCCTGTCTGGAAAGCGCAACGCGAGCACAAGGCAGAGCTCGGCTGGTGGGGGATGGAACTTGCCAAGCGGCTCGTGGCAAGTCAGCAGGTTCCAATCTTCATCATCAATGGTTCGGCCGGAGGAACCCGAATCGACCAGCACCAGAGAAACGCGGAAAAACCAACGGACTTGAACACGATCTACGGCCGGATGTTATGGCGGGCGCGCGAAGCGCGGCTGACGCACGGAATTCGCGGCATCCTCTGGCACCAAGGCGAAAACGACCAGGGGGCGGCTGGTCCCGACGGGGGATACGGTTGGGAGACGTATCAACGATACTTCGTCGAGATGTCCGCTGCCTGGAAACAGGATTTCCCGAACGTGCAGCACTACTACGTCTACCAGATATTTCCAAACGCGTGCAGCATGGGCAATGGCAACGGCGACATGCTTCGCGAGGTGCAGCGGACATTGCCGCGACTCTATTCGAACATGGACGTCATTTCGACCCTGGGAGTCGAGCCACCCGGCGGATGCCACTTCCCTTTGAAAGGTTGGGCGAAGTTTGCAAGCTTGGTTCAACCGCTGATCGAGCGCGACTTTTACGGCCTAGCCGTCACTAGTCCAATCACGTCGCCCAATCTCAAGCGGGCGTATTTTACTAGCGATGCGAAAAATGAGATCGCTCTGGAATTTGACCAGGCGGTGATCTGGAACGACGCGCTGATCAACGAGTTTTACCTGGACGGCGCCAAAGACCAAGTCGCCACGGGGACCTCGACCGGGAATGTGGTTACTCTCAAGTTAACGAAGGCGTCTTCCGCGCAAAAGATCACCTACCTCAAAGAAATGTCCTGGAGCCAGAAGCGGTTGCTCAAAGGCAAAAACGGTCTCGCGGCACTTACTTTCTGCGACGTCCCCATCTTTCCCAAGGGTCCCGGAAACTAACGCATCTCACCAAAAGCATCTCACCAAAATGTTTTGGGGATTCGAAATAACCAAGCAAAAACTGGATTCACGAGGCAAAGAGTTGCCGCGAGTCGCATGCAATAACATTTTTGGAACATGTACATGATATCCCGCAGAGAAATGCTTCATGGAATGGCAGCCGGCCTTGGCGCGCCACTTGGCTTGAGCCTATTTCCAGACAATGCCAAGGCAGCAACACAATTGGCTGGCGGCCCAAAACGCATTATTTTCTTTTTGCAGAACCATGGCTTCGACCCTTTAACCTGCATCCCCAAAGGACTCGATGAAAGCTGTGCTCTCGACGCTGTGACCCTTGCTGAGCCAATGCGGGCGCTGGAGCCTTACAAGAACAGGATGCACATCATTACAGGTTTGCACGGGCGCCACACGAGTCCGGGGCATAGTGCATACTTCGGGGCACTGGGTGGTTATCGTGGCAGTCAAGGCGTCCCTCCGGCAGGACTAACCATTGATTATGCACTCAGTCAGGCACTGCCTGAGACCATCCTCCCGCCACTCTGCATCGGCATGGAATCCATTGAGAATATGAAAGCGCGACCAACCGTCGCCAATCTTACTGCTTCAGGGCCGAATCAGCCGATCTTAATGCATTGCGACCCCAATATGCTGTACCAGATGCTCTTCGGCAGTATCGCCGAAGGAGATATCAAGACGCACTACCAAGCTCGTTCAAATGTCATGCTTGATGTCGAGCGGGTGGCAAAACTAAAAGCGAAAGGATTACCTCAGAGCGAAAGTGAACGCTACGCAACTTACGTCAACGGATTTCGGGATGTCAACGGATTGCGTGACAAACTTTCCAAGATGCCGGAGCAACTCAAGCAATACGCCCCGAAACCAGATGAACGCTTTACCGCACCAAAATTCGAAACCGATTGGCATGACGCCCTATTGGAGATCGGTATCGCAGCTCTCCAGTCAAATCTGACTAATGTTTTGACTGTCGGCTCCGGATGCGGTGAGTATTTCGGCGCCTGGAAAGGACTGGGCGTTACAGGAACTGGCCATGGTCTCGGCCATGTGGATCAACCCGGCAACGATAATTGGATAAAGATCCGTCAGTACAACTGCCAGATGCTGGTTAAGCTCATGAAAGCCCTGGAAGCCATTCCTGAAGGCTCAGGCTCCATGATGGACAACACCTTGATTGTGTATTCCAGCAATAATGGAGAAAAGCAGCACACCGACGGGTCAAACTGGCCCTTTGTGCTTCTTGGAAACGCAGGTGGACATTTTAAGACCGGTCAATACACCCATATAAAAGATCGCCCGATCAATGACCTCTATACCACTTTTCTTCATGGTGTTGGCGCGCCAGTTGACCGCTTTAACATGGACAAAAACATGGCCAATCTTCACCACAGTAAGCTCGGCCCCATCGAAGAACTGTTGGCCTGACATGTCTGTCTACAGAACCATTTGTTACACGGTTTTATTAAACTTCCTGTTCTCTCCGCTGGCTAATGCGGCCCAAGCTGAGTCGGCTAACGAGGGTGAAGCTGACTTCATAAAAACAGTTAGGCCTTTCCTCGAAAACTACTGCATGGATTGCCATGACGATGACACTCAGGAAGGGGACTTGTCTCTTCAGAATCTCAGCGATGTCTCGGCAGGGAACGCCAGCATCTGGAAACGCGTCTGGGAGCAAGTGGCTCTGAAGGAAATGCCGCCTCGAGAGGAAACGAAACAGCCGGAATTGTTGCAGCGCCTAGAAGTCTCCAACTGGATTACGGACGAAATGACCAAGGCGCTGAAAAGCAAAGGAGGCTTCAGCGATCATCTGCGCCCGAGCAAGGGTAATCATATTGATCACGATCTTCTGTTCGGCACCATTCATAAAGACCTTGAGCCCGCATCTACCCCGACACGAATCTGGCGCATTCACCCCCAGGAACATCTGGTCCGCCTGAATGATCTCATTTCCCCCCAACGGAAATATGATCCAAAACGCCCTGGGGTGTGGACACACGGCGATCATATTCCCACAAACCTGGAAGGGGAGATCAAAGTCTATTTCGGCTTGGACCGTTATCTTGGAAGTAGCGAACAGTATGAAGTTTACATCAGGGGCGTAAGCGGCTTTCAGTCCAAGCTATCGATGATCAACGACCGTGGCTTGCGTAACTACGCTTTCCAGTACTCAGTCAACAGTTCCGAGGCGATGCAGATTGCAGGCGTCGCAGAAAAGATCTTGCGTTTCATGGCCTACGGCCCGACAGCAGAATCCTACCAGTTTACCGATTCGCCCTTTAACATGAATAATATCCCGCCACCCTATAGAGGTCTTGTTTTCTATGGCAAAGAAATCAAACGACCGTTGACACCGATGCATGAGTTGATGGCAACACCCGGGGTTAGCGACGAACGTCTTAAAGCAGTCATCACTTTTCTGTTTGAAGCTCTGACGCTGCGCCCACCCAGTAAAAAAGAGACAGCCGTTTACCTTGAAATTGTCAATAAATCCATTAAGGACCTCGGTAAAGAAGATGGTGTACTTTTGGGACTGACGCCGATTTTCCTTGATCGCGACGCGCTCTTTCGCCCCGAACTATGTGCAACCGGAAAACCCGACAAGCATGGACGCGTCATGCTGCACGGACAGGAGCTCATGCTCGCCATCAACGCGGCCTTCTCCTACATCCTCCCCGAAAACGACCATTTGCAGACGGCACTGGCCGAGGGACAACTGAAAACACGCGAAGACGTCAAACGGGAAGTCACTCGTATTCTGAATGACGACCGCATTAGGAAGCCTCGTGTGCTGCAGTTCTTCCGGGAATATTTCGACTATGATCGCGCCGGCAGTATCTGCAAGGATGAAAAGGTCCTAACAAAAGACGGGGGCCACTTTGGTACGCACTACGCCGCGATGAACAGCATGATCGCCAACACCGATCGCCTGGTAGAGTTAATTTTGCATGAAGATAAAAATGTGTTGAAGGAATTATTGACCACTGACCGTGTGATCTATCAGCCCTACACGTCTGGGGCAGATTTTAGGCATGGCATCTTGTTCCAAACCGATATTGCCTTCTTCCAGAATTTTGGCAAAACGTTTATTCCTTTTAAGAAATACGTGGAAATCAAACCTACCAAAGACAATAAGCTGGTGATCGAAAGGGCGAAGCGGGAAATTTACAATCAGAACCAGCTCCATCACATATTCCCGAATCCCGCCAAGCCGATCTATGTGCGTCAGTC
>JBLINZ010000368.1:0-6377 GCA_047639375.1 Mariniblastus sp.
CGAAAAAGAATTGGCACTCCCGGAAGATACACGCATCGATTTTATCAGCGTCGCCACCCCTAACCACACGCACTTCCCCATCGCCAGAGCCGCGCTCGAGGCAGGTTTCAATGTCATCTGCGACAAGCCGATGACATTCGACCTCGCCCAGGCTGAAGAACTTGCCGCGCTGGTTGAAAACTCGGGAGCCGTCTTCGCAGTCACACACAATTACACCGGCTATCCGCTCGTTCGCCACGGCCGTCACACTGGTTTTGAATCCTGCTCAAAAAGGCACGGTATCATTCGTTTCACTTTCGCTTTTCCGTTTCTCACTCGCCCTCTTTTGAAAACAGCCCCATTCGATAAGCCTTCGCGATCGCAGCGGGCGCGTTTTGAACGTCGAGCTTTTCATACATTCGACGAGTGTAAGTAGCCACACTGGTAACTTGGATTCCGAGTTCTTTCGCAACTTCTTTTTTCAAGAGCCCGTCACCGAACAAAGTAAGGATCTGCAGTTCTCGCTTTGAAAGTGCTTTTTCCAACTCCGCTGGAGGCAGGCTGGACCGAAGTGAATTCAGGACGAATTTGGCGACTCCGCTGTCGAGCAACGCCCCTCCAGCGGCGACGACTTGAATTGCCTCAACGACCTGCGACACCGTTGAAGACTTCATCAGGTACCCTGAAGCCCCGCGCTGAATGGCGCACATCACATCGGTTTCCCTGCCTGACTGGGAAAGGATGATGATTTTTTTCTCGGGAGCAATTGTGCGAAAGTCAAGCAGCGCATCCAACCCAGACATGCCAGGCAAATTCAAATCAAGCAGAATCAGATCCACAATTTTCGCGGAATTGCGATCTCGAAGCATGGCAATTGCGCGCTCTGCGGAACCCACCTGAAAGGTTAATTCGATATTCTTTTCATCCTCAAGTGAAAGTTGAATCACCCGACGATATTCGGGGTGGTCTTCGACTAACATCACTTGGATTTTTTGATTCATGAGTTGGCCGATTTGCGACGTAACCATTTTCCGTTTTTCATGTTCAGCGTGATACCGGTGCCACCTTGTTCGTTCCTGTGTGCGGTGACCCGAGCATCGAGTAACTGTGCGCGCCGAAACAATGACGGCGGAATCGAATTTCTAGAGAAACTGGACTGCTTTTGCCCGTTATCATTGACGATCAAGCGAACGCTTTTGGGAGTAGCGATCAACTTGGCGGAGAATTGTGTGGCCTCGCTATGGCGACTGATGTTAACAAGGCATTCCTTGTAGAACAGAAACAGATCGGCTCGGGTGCGAGGCTTCAAGCATCGTAAGACTTCCTGATCACCATCAAACGAAAGTTCACCTTCCATGTCAGCCATAATTCTTTTGGTTGTTCGATGCATGTCCTCAAGCAAATCCTGATACAGTTCGTTGGCGTCGAGCAGATTGGTGCAGTGGTGTAGCGCAAGCCCCGATCGCTCCGTCATGACACGAATTTCTCGGTGTAACCCTTGGAGCTTTTCTGGTGAACTTGCAGCCGCTTGGGCAAGATCTGCCAGCATGCCTATCACGTGCAAGTTGGCCCCAAGTTCGTCGTGAATGTCGGCTGCAAAACGTTCCTTCAAGCTGGCCAATTGGCGTTTGCGAACGATGGTTCCGATTAAAATGGCGGCCCCGATCCCGACCGCCAACAATACTGACAGTCGGGTTACCCAAGTAAGGCGAGACGATTGACGTCCATAAGAATCGTTTAATTTCGCGACAACGATTGGCCGCTCATTTTCAAGGTCATGCCGAAGTGCCAGTTCCTCTAACCAACTGAACATTGGCGGAATGTCTCCGTATAAATTTCGGCCGTCCGTGATGGAAGCAAGCGTCCTTTGCGACCTGTTGGGACTTGTGTCGGGGAAATCTGCATTGACGGGCTTTTCCAAAGCAACGTTTTCGTTTTTGGAATAGATCTCTATTTCTGCAAATCCCAATACAGCGCCGCCATTTCTATCATAAACATCCACGTCCGCTTCGAGGACGGTGAAACGAACGAAGCGGCAAGTGGTTTCCGGAAATCGCCTCATGATGATCGGGCCGAAGTCAAAAATCGAATCGGCACTAAACTCGAACAGTTGGACCGAATCGGAAAAGTCTGCCCGATTTGCACCTTCAACCAACATTCGCCTCGGCATGCCAAAGCCACCCATTCTCGTCTGCGGAATGGTGTCATTGACTTCGACCGTATAGAAGTGAACCCGATCCAAGGGCTTAGGAGTTCCCAAGTCAATCGAAAAAACGGGTCGGGCATCAACGCCGAAGTGCTTCAGAAACGCGATACTTTTTTCCCCTTTTCTTGGGTTCATCAAATAGGGAACACCGCCATCAACAAGGAATCGTTTCTGACGCGATTCCACCGGGCTCTTAGTATCAGAAGATAGTTTTACATTTTGGTGCAACGCAACATTCTCTCCTCCACTGAAAACAAAAACCTCTGACAACTGAAGTGAAAATCTTGAATCCCAATGGCGAGGTGGCAGGCGACTGGATTCGATTCGCACCCAAGAAGCAACCCTTGAATGGCAGGGGATCACAAGAGGCGCGATTCGCGGTAACAGGCCATCATCTGCGGAGTAACTGGCGACCACCGTTCCTTTTGAGTCGCCTTCGACGCCTGCGATGACTCGAAAGTCAATCGGAAATCCCTCTGCTTGAGGTTGGCTGACAGGGTCACGCCAAATCATTGGGGTGAGTACAATGTGATCAATTGGAAAGCGTTGCTTCAAGTCAATCTCAAACCATTCCAACGTTTGATGTTTTCGACCGGCGGTTCCAGCGCCAACCGAACCAATGCCGCCGCGCAAACTGATCGTACACAGTTGCGCCAGTTGCTTATCAATCGCCGAGAGCCGACGTTCCAACTGCTGAATCGACCGCTGGTTGGCCGCTGGCTCAAAATCTCCAGCCGCTGCTTTGGTCGATGCCTGGGGAGCTTTTTTATCCGCAGCCACAGCCGCGGTCGCCAAGCCTAGCTGAGCAAACAACCAGACGACCAAAATCACCTTCAAGACGCTTTTCAAAACTGAGTTTGAAACGTCCCCTCGTGAGATAGGGGAAGCGGTTCGGGTTATTCGCCGTGGGTGCTTAGGAAGCCCACTCAAAGGTAAATTTTTTTCTGCAAGGACGAGCATTGAAGTTCAGGTGCGAAGCCGATTCTGCTTTAAAAAATGGAACTAAGCTGATTATACCCACTTTCTCAGGTTTGCGTCGCTTGCCTCGATAGTTAGCATCGCCGACGACGCTGAACCATACCGATTCCTAGACCCAGCAGGAGTACGAATGAAGAAGGTTCTGGAACGGATAGTCAACACCTGCCCAAGCACGTCACCGCAAACGAAGGGATGAAGATGACCCACTTTTTATACATGACGTCATCGTTTTGTTGTCCATCTCGGGCCTGTTGACGGGTCGCATGCCAAACGTGCAGGAGTCCACAAGTTGTTTCGCCCTATCGGCGGTGACGCCGGATGAGAAGGCCGGTAAGGCCCAAACCAAGTATCATCGCTGAAGTCGGCTCTGGAACTCCAACGATGGTTCCGCGGACTTGGAAGTTATCCACTTCATAAGTTTGGGTCCCCGCTTGAGCGTCCCGCCAACCGAATTTGAACCTAATCACATCCCCGTTTTCCAGCCCGGTTTGAAGGGGCAAGGCGTCCAAGGCAGCTGAAAACGTGGTAAAAGTCGTCCCAAACCCCACGGGATTGTTGACGCGGCCGCGAACATTTCCAACAATGCCATCGGTAATATCTGTTGAATTCAGAACGTAGGCATTGTTGTTTGAATCCTCCCCTCTAATATCAATGGTGATATCGTCGAGATCCAGAGTTTGACCGGCTAAGAGCCCCAAGACAGTGTAATCGAATTCGATTTTTTGAGCCGCGGCGTTAGGGTTCGTCCCAATTAAGTCACGGGTGGAATTACCGAAACCGCCTCCCAGTGTCCACGCGCTTCCACGCATAAGATTGCCTGCACTGCCAGTCAGCTGAGCAAACTCGGTTGTTGGCCCATCGTCATCAAAGCCATAAGAAACAAGGATGTCGGCTTGAACATTCGTGCTCAGTATGCCAAGGCACAACAGGCCAAGGCTTAACAAACGAAATAACTTCATGATTGCTCCAAAGGTGTAGTCAAAGTGTAGTTGATTGGAAAGTTAGGAATCCCTTACGGTTGCGATAACCGTAGAACAAGTATATTGAGGAGATATTTTCCGTCTGTAGTCATTTTTGGTTACAGCGTTAAGCTGGCGTCCTGGCCGCCATCCCCTAAAGTCAAATTATTTCTATAGATAGCCCCCCAGTCTGTCATCAGTTTAGGCTACAGCCGTACGCTGCGAGTTAATCGGCGCGGCGAGTTTGAACCAGCTTTCAAGTGCTGGCCTAAAAACTGAGCTTCCAAGATAGGCTTTCCAAGATTCTCTCTTTTGTTTTAAGCAGGATCCAAGCCGAAAATTTAAGACAAACCTTCACACGACCCGTTCGTCATCACGGAAATAAAATGCTGTCAACTTAACTCGCAACTTCGATATTTCATTTCGACCTGTAAAGTAGGCCCGCGCGTTCGCGAATGGTTAGCCAAGTGGATCATTATCGGCAAAGGAGGGGTTGTGAGCCTTCGCAATCGATTTGATTCGACAGATGATCAAATTTTCAACTCGTGTGGTTCCAGTTTTGACCAATCAAACTCAACGCCATTGCCAGGTGTGTCGGGCGCGATGGCACGGTGGTTTTTCATAACCAGCGGACGAGGTGCGTGCTATTTCGCAATGTTCTAATGAGTGCGAACATAGACCTGCAATTTCTTGGAACTGTACTTGCCAGCGTTCCTGCTGAACGTCCAATCGGGATTGGGCCCTTTGCAATTTCCGATTCCAACACCTGCTCTCGAGCCGGCACGCCAACCGGTAATCGAAAACAAAGTCTGTTTGGCGCCGATGTTGTGGATTTGCATTGATCCGTGTCCATTGGCTCGGTCGTCCGGCGTGTCATCAAAATCGAACCGATTGGCTCTTGCCTCTGGGAAGTTTTTCCCGTTGGCGGGGCTGTAATTGTTTGGCCAGAATTCGATGTTGCCCTTGGGTATTTTTCCAGCAGTAATGTTTTTGGCGTTGGAGAAAACCTCCACCTCCTCCACGACCTGTTGAAAATGGGCCTCGGAATCGACGGTAGGAATGCCGATCTTTTTCACGTCATCGGTAAACGCTTTCATCGATACGAAGACGTCTTGATCGCCAAACTCAGAGGACTTGAGTGATACGAGATACCCGATTCGATCAAAGCTGCCAATTTGACTACTGTTGTCTACCTCGTATTTGATACTTTTGCCTAGGCCGGCCAAATCAAGTTCGTATACGAGCTTGTAATTGTCGCCCAACGGAAGGTTTTCACTGAAATCAGGAATCTTGCCACCACGAAACGCGCTAACCGGCAATCCAGTTCCGCCGCACAAATTCGGCTGAGCGATTTTGTTCCAAGCAAAACGAAACGCGGTTGGAGTTTTTACAGCGTCAGAAACCAGAACGATTGAGTCGCCTCCGATTGTTGCCGTAGCTGGTTGGAAACCGCCAGCGTCTGGGCCGATGATTTCAAAATGCGAAGGCGGCTGGTCATCACGCGTCTTGAGTTGGCCGCCACAGTTTTTAAGTTTAATTTTGAGACTACTGCCGATTGCTTCGAGTGACGCAAACTCTGGACCGCTGGCGACGAGTTCGGTTTGACCGTAGTCATTCTTAAGTGCCAAATTGGCCAATCTTAAACCAACGTCCTGTTTGTTGGGCGGATGAAGGTTACCGTTCGGGGCGATATCGTTGGTGACGACCATGCCGGTGTTGGGAAGCGTCGTGACTGCGGTTTGTGCTTCCCAAAATTCCGCCAAGATCGCTGGGTCTTCTGAACCGTAATTGTGGGGCGCGATTTGCACAAAGTAAAACGGGAAATCGCCTTGCCCCCACAGTTCACGCCAACCTTGAATCAACGCTTTCTTTTTTTCGAAGTACAACATGCCGTCGCGGTGATTGGATTCGCCTTGGTACCAGATCGCGCCGCGGATTGGAAACCCAACCAGCGCGTGGATCATGCCGTTGTAAAGCATCGTCGGATCTTGGTGCTTGGTGTAAGGGGTCAGCGACGAAGGGTAAGCCAGAGGAGCGGCCAAAGGCTCGAGGGTGTCAACGGCTTGTTTCGCTTTGGCTAACCACTGCTCCGTGGCGGTGATATGTTTGTTCAACTGAGTTTTATAAACTGGACTACCCGGAGTTCGGCCTACAACGGATTGATAAATTTCGTTGACTGCCGGTACGTTCTTGAACCCCGATGGCGGAGTCCAAGGCTCGACTCTCGTGCCTCCCCATGTCGCGTTGAGCAAGCC
>JBLINZ010000369.1:0-6372 GCA_047639375.1 Mariniblastus sp.
AGGGCCCCAGGAATTCACACTGATTGGGCTATCTGTGATCGGGGAATTCCCACGAAGATAATCCGGGTTCGAGTTCCGGCAATGGCGAAAACAGGATGGGAGACGTGGAATCGTGACGCTCAGTCCCCAATGCGTCGTCGTTTGGGAGGACCGACTCGATCAATCGTACTTTCGAATCATCGAACCCCTGGTCATAAGAAACCCTGCCTACCGTAGGTTCACTGTTCGTTTCTGGACCCTGATCATTGATGGATCCCCGCATCGGCAAGAACGACATTCCCTGAATTGACTCAGACCCTTCCGCTAATGGCTTGGGATCGCTCCGTTGCTGAACGATCTTGGTCGGTGGTTTTGCATCAAACACGGTCCAGATTGATGCCCGGGCTCTGGCGTTGACTAGCCATTTTCCTTGACCGCTCTCTTTGTTAGCGAGAATCAAGGACTCGCGTATTGCTTCCTTCGCCGCATTCAGTGGTTTTACCGATTCTTGTTTTCGATTTAACACACGTATTAAAACCAGTTGATCATCAACGCGAAATACTGCACTAGGTTGACCCACTGCGGTTGAAAGCAACGCAGAGCGGAGTGTAGCGTTCCCAACTTCCTCGAGTCGTGTCCATGGAGCGGATTCAACCTGAATCTGCAATCGAGCGTGTTCCTTTGGTTTGGCCATTGGCTTTCCCATCGCGACCGAACGCATGTATTGAAGAACCTTAACCGCCGACTTGAATTTTGACGGGCTGTCGATTGTCACAAATGCTTTTTCCCATTTGACACTTGCCGGTTCCTTAAATTTTTCCGAATTCTGCTGGTAGTATTCCAGTACTTGCTTGTCAGTAACGGGCGTGGCAGCACTGATCAAACCTGCAAACCAGTCATCGAGTTCCTGTTGTTGTGAGGCGTCCCATTTGTCAATTTCCGGCTTGGTTGCGAGAAAGGCAGCCTGTTTCAATTTCGTGTCGATTGCTATTTGCATCGAATCTTGGGTGACGGCAGCTCGAATAGATGGGCTTAACTCCTCAATCTTGGTTTTCCCCAACTTGACGAGCTGCGTTCTGATTGTTGAATTCAACTCTTTCGTGCTGATTGCCTGGTTGTCAACAAACCCAACAGGAATTTCAGATTCCCCAAGTTCATTGGCTGCTAATCCCGAGGCGTTCGGCTTCAGCACGGCGGCAGGCTTGGTTGGAGCCAACGTCGGTTTGGAACTCTTGTCTTTCTCCAACACTGAGGAAGGGCCTTCGGTGGGCGAACCCGGTTTACTCGAACCGATCGGTGGGCCACACGCCTGCAAAATGATCCTGGCCTGTCGGCGAATTCTCTCGGAAGGCTCGACGCGACGTCCGAGTTTATTAACGTCATTGACCAGTTTGTTTAGCTTTTTCTGCACCTTCTCGCTACAACAGCCCCCGGACTGGCAACAACTGCAGGGTTGGTTTGATTGTCCTCGCAAAGCTTTGATCGCCGTAAACCGAACGGCTTCTGTGCAATCGTCGAGTGCTGCCAATAAAGCGTCTTCGACTTCGGGGTAACAATCGCTGCAACCAATGGTCGCCAGGTACCGCAGCGCCTGCACCTTCTGTTCAGCCTGATCCTCTTCCGCCTTGACTTTGGCTGCGGCTTTAACGGCGGGGCTGGCCTCTTCACTGAGGTTTGCTGGATCAGTGATGGGAACGACCGGAGGTTTGGGTTGCAAACCCGGGAATTTCCCAGTCAGCCCAAGGGCGGACTTTAAGCGGCTAAAAACTCGATTCACACCACCACCGATCGCACCAAAGAGCTTGCCTAGGCCCAGGAATTCCGGCAATGTCGCATGCGGGGCACCGGTGGGTGCTGGCACGGCAAGCGCTACGATATTGGTTTCACCAGCCTTCAAACTGCTAGGAGCCGCGGCCGGAACGGCGGCAGGCTTGGGGATACTGGCGCACCCGCAAAAAAGCAGCGAAAGGCATAATGCAAAGCAAAATAGATGTTTGTTCGCCACTGCTAACAAATTGGGTTAGGTGAAGGCACGAAAACTCGTGTTAGCTTTATCGAGTTTTCTGGTTGGCAAACTTTAGCCGATAACGCAGGTTATTCTGCTCAGCCCGCCTTCAGATTGAACCTCGATTCCAGTTCCTGATCAGTAGACTCCCGTTGCTAGCAGGTGAACGATAAGAAAAATCTGGTTGGTCGGTCCGCGAAAAATGTGAAATCGGACTCATCATTTAAGCTTGATGACGAGCGATTGAATTCCTTTTTCTTTCGGACCTATGAGTAATTGGCTTTTGAAAAGTCGTGGTTTGTTGCGGATCACAGATACGACCGACAGCGTGAACTCACCTGCGGGAACCGCCTCAAATTGAAACGCACCACGGGCGTCGGAAACAGCCGATGCAACGGCACCTTCAGCTCCGGCAAGCTCGACTTTGGCACCCTCAACAGAATCATCGTAATAGAATACGGTACCTCGAACTTTGAACGTTGCCGCGGCCAGATTCTCAGCCATTTTCTCTGCAGAAACCAGATTGAATTGTTTCTTGAAAAATTCACCTTGGTTACCGACGACGTCGGTTGCTGAAATCAGCAATTCATTTTTACCCAGTGAAACATCGGCTAACGGAATAATACCTAACCAGGAGTTGTCCGGCTGTTTTTCCGCCGCGACCAATGGAATTTCTTGACTCAACTCGCCTTCTTGGTTGGCCATCCCCAGAGTGACTGAGGCAACTCCGCTCATTTCGTCGTCATCTACGACAATTCGCACTTTCAATTCGTCTTCCGGAGTGACGACCGAGCCGGGTTCAAGCAAAACTCTTTGAATGTTGGGAGACTTGGAATCGAGCAAGACCTCGACGGAATTGCTCCATCGAAATCTTGAATTGACTTCCACTTTGCCCAGTAAGTTGACCCGCGCATTTCGATAGCCGGTTCCAGGTACGTCAACATGGAAATCGCTCACAAGGTTATCGGTTAAGATCTTTCCGTCCGGATCAATTCCGAGAAACCAAACAGCAGCCTGTCGATCGGAAAAGAACTCAATTGATCGTTCTCTGCTCAGCTCGCGATCCCGGTCGGCGTCGATTCCAATTTGGACCACGTCGTTTGGATCCGTAAAAGCCCCGATCGGGGCATCAACTTGGAATTCTACAGGAATCGCATCGATTGGCGCCTGGTAGCTTCGTTGAGCCAACGGCTTCAATATTTTAAATCTCATTTCATTGGCCGATGGCGCGATCCGTCGAACAGTTTTCCAGCATGGGATATTGAAAATGAAGGCACGTGGGTAATCGTCCACATGCACAAAAACGGTTTCGGTGTGTCCAACCGATGCAGGGATTTCGGCAAATAATTCGACTTCCGGACTGGTAGGCGTGATTCGGTCACGCAGTCGGACCATGGCCTGAGATGAAATCGGATTTTCGAATTCACAGACAATCTTGTGCCCTTCCGCGGGGACCTGTTCTCCTTGCATCGCAGATGCCTTGATCTCGATTCGCCCGCGTTCGGCATCGTATCCCGCCACCACGTTGAGAAATTTCAATGGCTTCTGGGGGAGGAACTCCAGCTGCCAGATGCGAGACTCCTTGGACTCGTTATCTGTCAAGACTGCCAAAATTCCGTGGCGAACGGGAACCCTGAGAGGCTTACTTTCCTTCTCAGGCTCATCCTTTTTTTCCTGATCGTCTTCAAACGCGACCATGGGAATCGGTTTCATCTGTTGATCCGCTCCAACATTCCACGTGGGTGTTTGATGAAGCACTAGGATGTCGCCCAACCCATCGAGCTCCTGTTGCAACGCTATTTCTGAAATGTCGCCAAGCGGAATCTGCGACTGAATCTTTTCTTGAGGGCTGAGTAATCGCAGACTAACGCTTCGCTCCCGGTTGCTGCGATTACGAATAAACAACTCATAATCGGCCGCACGATTAGGCAACGGATGCAATCGTACCGTGTTGCCATGATCATAGGAAACCTCCGACCATCGTGGTTCAACTATCAATTCCCAATCAGATTTAGCCGCGAGGTTAGCGATCGTTTCATGTTTTACAACTTGGCCACCTGCTGCGGCGGAGACAATAAGTTTCGCGTCGGTTGCATTGGGTTGTGGGATCATGAGAAAACGGAATTGTCGCGATTCCCCGGGGTTGGCCATGAATGTTGCGACTAATTGCCCAACTCTATCCTCGGCCTTGGATGGATCACGACCAATGCCTTCCAAATCGAGCACACTTAACGATACTTCTTGAGACTCCCGTAATTTGTTTAAATCATAAGCTGATTTCACACCCAACTCGTTGACAGCCAGGGCTTGCGAGTTGTAGTCAATAAACAACCAGATTTGTTTTGGTCCTGAGCCAAGATATTTGCAGGTCACCTCGACTTCATCTGTTCGTCCGCCGCCCAAGCTCACGCGGTTGACACCAATTAACTCCAATGTGTCGGGAGCATCCGGCTGGATGGTAAGCTGCGGTCGCAATTGCCGCATCGCTTGTCGATATTCCTTGCGAATGTAGAGTAGAAATTTGCGATTCTGAACGGTCTGATTTTGGGCAGCCGCCAAGAGACGATGTCTCTGGAAGCTTAACCAGTCGAAACATGATTCCTCGGATAGAATCGTTCGCTTTACCATGGCCTCCGACGAATTCAAATCCCGAGGGTCAATTAGCGAAGCCGCCCGCCAAGCAATCTGGAGCCGGGTCAAGTATTGATTTCGGCTCTCGCGATTTGTGGCTGATACATCGCGGCGTAGCGCACTGATTATTTGTGTTGGCAGCTGTTGATAAAACTTCGCCAGCCCAATATTCATTTTATCGCACGCTTGCGACCAAAATTCGAAATCATCATCGCTGATAGAATCAATCTTCCGTTGCCCAAACCAGGTTTTAAATGTTTCCTTCAGTTCCTCAAGATTTGTGGTTGGTTCATCAAGCTTGAATTCCGCCAACTCGGCGATCTTGATTTCCAATTCGAAATGTCGACGCGCACCACGCAACAGACCTCGATCGAACGTTGACGATTGAGTTTTTGGCTCGGGAATCCCTGCGTTCGCTAAGGATGTCTCTCCGAGGGAGGCACGGCTTTGAATCAGCTGCAGTATTTGGCTTCTGGTTGTGGGATCCAAAACGGGAATATTCATCAACGTCTCTAGATCAATCGTGCCTCGATCAGCCGCAGACTGCGATTTTTCACTCGTATCCGTTGACGGCAATAGGGTGAAACGAAATTTTTCGTGTGCCAAAATTGAGCTTTCGATTCCCGATCTCAACGTTGTCAGGTTGACAGACGCAAGACTCCTGACCATCGAGTCCAATTCCCTGATTGCATTGACGAGGTTGTCTAAATCGCGATAGACCGGGCCCGGTTTTACCGTTCGGTCAAAAAACGGGACTCGTGCGTAGTACGGTAAGCGAAACAGTAAGTCGTTTCTCAGTCGAAGCGCATCGTCAACTGCATTGATCTGGTCTTCGGCCAGTCGATACAGCTTGCGGGATTCTTCGAGGCCAGCAGACGCACGTTGATTCCAACGAGGGACTGTCTGGTCTTCCATCAGGGCAATCGAACGCAATCGGACTTTGTCTGCGGTTTCCAGGTTTTTCAAAATCCAAGGGACGCTTGTAATGATCGGGCTCCCAACATTCTCTGCAAATCGACTTAACGAGATTGCCTGCCTTTGCAGCTCCCAGCTCAAAGTGGGGATACTCAACAATCGCTTGGCCAACCAGGGTTCATGCATTCGATGCAGTTCAGGATTCTCCTCAAGCCACTTCGTCAAACCAGTTTTTGAAGGTTCTTCCAAAGTCGCATCAAAATCGCGACGTTGCTTGTGAAAGGTCTGGCCAAGCACTACAAAACCGCTCGCTTCGGCTTGCTGGCCGAATCCCATCGATAAAACCTGTGAAGGTTTAAGATTCCCCTTGGGTCGAGAAGCGACAATACGATCGATAACCTCGTTGCGGGCCGCATCGGGAACTGCGTCACCGTTTCGGAGCGCTCGGAGACTCTTCACAATCTCTTGCAATCGTTCCTCCATTTGATCCAGTGATTTGCCAAGCCTCACTTGGTGGTCATAAAACATGATCAATTCACCAAGCTCTCGCCAAGCAAACGGCGCATAGTCGATGGGTCGCGGTCCATTGCTGCCAGGGGTTTCAAATTGGAAATACAGATTCCAGGCTTCACGCTGCAATGCCGCAAGCTTTCCGTAGTTTTCATCCCATACCTGCTCCAATTGTTTTTGCATTTCCCCCGACAGAACATGCTGCACGACCAGCCGACGTGCGATTGCAGTGTCTTCCATCACGGCGGCAGGTTTTTTAATTTGTCCCCCATTGGGTAGTTGCTTGGCAACTGCATTCGCAGGTGTAACGCTCTCGTCTTTGACTTCGGCCA
>JBLINZ010000370.1:0-6369 GCA_047639375.1 Mariniblastus sp.
TGGCCGGCATCTCGCGTCCCTCTTTTTCAAACTTAGCCACCTTTTGACGATAGTTTTTGACTCGCCGTGCGAGTTCAGCCTGGGCATCCCACCCCGCGACTTTCGCGTCCCACTCGGCCAACACAGGTTTAACCAAGGCTGAATCCATGCCCCTCAACACTGAATCGGGCGTCCAGGTTTCCACCGTAGTTCCACCTCGCGAGGCATCAATCACGCCAATCGGAACTTTTGACGCCATGTGAACACGACGAGCAAACACGTAGCCGATGGCTGACAATTCTCGCGCCATTTCCGGCGTGCACTCATCCCAATCGCCCTTTCGGTAATGACGTCCAAACCAGCCGCTCCACTCGTGCAAACGTTCGAATCCAACTTTGTGCTTGGGACCATTCATCGCTGGAACGGTCAAGATTCTGATATTTGGATAATTCGCAGACACGATTTCCAGCTGACCGTTCTCAATCCGATCTAACGGAAACTCCATGTTGCTTTGTCCGCCCAGCACCCACACGTCGCCAATCAGAATATTTTCCAACTTGAGCGTCTGGTTCGCTCCGGTGACGATCAGATTCTCTGGTTCGGAGCTGGCAACCATCGAAGGCAAAATAACTTTCCAGGACCGATCTTGCCCAGCAGTCGTTCCCTGTTTGTTGCCATTGATTGAAACCGTGACCTCTTCGCCCGCAGTGGCCCAACCCCAAATCGAAACTGGCTTGTCGCGTTGCAAAACCATGTTCGATTGAAAAACATTACTAACACATAAGCCGTCAACCATCGCGGGAACGTCGACGACGTTTTCCTTGGGCATTTTTTCGGAGCTACGATCCTGAGCATTCAGCAGGCCTGGCAACAGCAAGCCAACCATGAGGATCGAACGAAGCGGAAAACGAAATCGAAACATACTTATTCCTTTGTGGAGTCTTGCTCGCAACAATCTATCAATCGCCGTTTTCCCGCTGGAGACGGCATCGTTTTCAAAAATTCCGTTGTATTAGGAGAACGGGCTACGAGTCAGGTCAAATGGCAATTTCACAAGAACTCGTGCCCCGGTCCAAGACGACGATCTAACCGGTAATTGGCTTTATTACCGGATGGCCTGAAACCCGTACTAACCTAAAAAACTCTCGATCGGACCTTCCTGGTCGATCGACAAACCGACATCGAGGGCACCGTAATGATTAATCGGATTGCCGTACGAATTGAGAATCGTGGTGTAAAAATTACCCAGCGTTTTGTGGCCTTGTTTGCCGTACCCAGGTAAGCGAATGTAGCGACGACCAAGCTCTAGACGCGTATTGTCGCCGGCAAGAATCACAAACGGCCATTCCGTGCCGTGGCTATGATGCGTCTCACCATTGTCGGGGAAGTAGAACAGCATCGTATTGTCGAACATCGTACCGCCGGCTTCGGGGACGCTTTTCAGGCGAGTCACGATGTCGTCGATTACGGCCATGTGCCGACTCCGAATCTTTTCACGGACTTCAACCGCACTGAATTGAGCGACAGCCTTGCCATGACCAACATCATGCTGGTTGACGTTTTCCCCTTCGATGCCGGGTAACCCGGTATACAGAGTCCCCAGCTCATCGAGCGTGAAGGTCACGACATTCGTCATGCCGGAAATCAACGACGACAGCAGAATCTCCGTGTGACCGGCCTGCCGGTCAACCGTCGAGATATCTTCCGCCAAGTATTTCTTGTCGAGCTCTGGCATATGCCGACGAATGACGTCAGCCATCGCTTCCACGCGTCCGTTTCGATCTCGAATATCCTGCAACGCATGGGCGTAATTACCGACTTTGGGATGCTCCACGCCGCGTAGTTCGTCGGCCAACTGGGCATGGTGCTTGGCAGAAAACTCAAGCATCTTTCGCTCGAGCTCATACGAGGCTTGAGACGATTTGTCGGTAGCAACGGATTTAAAAAGTTCTTGCATCGCGACTTGGGGAGAGCCGAAGGCATAGTTTGGCTGCTGCGGACCACGTGCCGAGAAACCCTTCTCGATTCCATTGATATTGCCCCGCGAGTTTCCACCGCCACCGGGGAAGCAAGCCAGTTCAATATGACCAAACGGTGACGGAAACAGCTTCGCCAACTCAAAATCGACCGTTGCCCATTTGATGGAACTCAGACGCTCGTTCGCTTTGAACACACCCAACGACGAACACCAGGTGTGATGCCCGGTTGTGCACATTTTCCCGGACAAACCTTGCAGAATCGTGAGATTGTTTTTGTGGGCTGTGAGGGGCCCCATCCAAGCCGGCAACTCGTGGCTATCGAGGTCTACGCTAAAGGCCTCTTTTCTCCGCTCGGCATCTTGTTGCTGTTCATCCAACGTTGGTGGCACGAGCGATTCGGGAAGCAACCCGTTGCCTTTGTGCAGGAAAATGAACCGCGTTGGAGGTTTCTCAAGCGGCGACGATGCAGCCAGCAACTGAGGCATCAGCGCAAGCGAACCGGCACCGAACAAACCGGTTTTCAAAAAGGTGCGTCGTGTATTCATTGTCAGTCGTTCCGTTGATTGTCTATTGGGTTCAGTATTCGCAAGCTTTGAAACTCCATGCGAACGCCACGATCGAGTTTCGAATCCAACCATGCTTGTCAGTCCGAATTGCTCATTCCAGTCCATCCCAGCCCATCCTCAACTGCCTTTTGCCCCACCATGCTGTCTCCCCCAACGTCTTTTCGATACATGAAGGAATCCGAAGTCAACAGCGACACCACCACTGCTTTGAAACTTCCACCGCTCTCTAAATAAGCTCGGTCGGCGTCAATCAGCGTGCTTGAATCAGAAGGCATCTCATTTCGCCCCATAAAAAACCGAAAGGCGTGTCGAATGATCGACTGACGCACTCGTTCGGATTTCGACAAGCGTTTGATCAGGTCAAACGCATCGTCAACTTTGCCGTCGAGCTCGGAATTCTCGGTCCCCCGCAGCTCGCCTACCGTGCTGACAGCGCGAGTCTTGTAGATATCGACGCCATTCTTTTTCTTGGTCTTCGCGACGAGATTCTCCGCCGATTCCAGAGGCTCCTCTAATCGATAACGGCCAAAATCGTCAAACGCCTCGAAGGGCAACCCCAAGGGATTCATGTGCTGATGACACTTCCAGCATTCGGTCTGCATCGTTACCAATTCAACTCGCTCACGAAATGTCTTGTGCGGGTCTTCTGGCACTTGGGCATCGACTGTGATTGGCACATCCGGCACGTGCCCCGCGAGAAGTTTCTCACGAATCCAGCGCCCACGGCGAATCGGATCCGTTTGGAAATTGCCAGAATGGGCAATCAGCCAAGCCGGATGAGTCAACAACCCCATCCGATTTTCAATTTTGAACGGTTGCTCAATGGGGTAGTCCCAAAACACGGTGTCATCAAGTCCTGTGAAATCTTCTTGCAACCGACGGCCGTATCGAAACGGATTGGGGGTTGGCGGCAAGTTATAAAATGGCGAATGATTATAAGTGTAGCCATGAGCGAACGACGGAGTCGTGAATGGCGTTCGCTCGCGTCCAAGCGACTCACGAAAGTAATGCATGTATCGCAGGAATTCTCGCTTTTGCTTGCCGCCCAAAATCCGCAAGCTCTTTTTCGACTTGATGAACTCAAGATTTTCCTCAATCACCTTCTCTGGATTTTTTTTCCAATCCGTATCTTTCAGTCGCTCATAAGTTTCCCGCCACTCTTGAATGACCTGCCGGCCCGTTTCATTGTCCTTGTCGTGATACACGAAAAATTCATCCGTCGACAGCAAGTTTTCGAACACGTTCGAATCTAGCTGCAACGACCAATCGACAATGCGATCCGCTTCCTTAACCAAGAACCCCGGCGATCCAGCTGTACCACGCGATGGATTCTGATAGATACCATCACTGCGTTTGATATCCTTGAAGACCTTAGTCGCATTCGGGTATCCAAAAAACTCACGAAAGAATCGCACCAGCTTCGGATGCGTACTAACGTGCGTTCGCATGTTTTTTCCACTCAGCGACAGATCGACGGGCCCACTGAACACTTGTTCATCCGCGAGCAGCCGTTGAACTTCGCGACGATAGTCAGCTTTTGAGCTCAGCCGTCCGGAATCGGCAGCTTGTCGCAGTTCATCGTCCGGACCACGATCACCCAGTGCATAGGCGATCGCATCAGCGGCCTCCCGAGGGGACAGCAGCTTCCTTCCAAACTCGTCTACTTCACCGGCGCCAAATTCTTGTCGGTACAGGAACTCTGATTCAAGTAACACTCCGACCAACATCTGCCGCAGCCCCTCAGCGTTTCCGCCAAGCTCGATCGTTGAGTCAAGCAACGTTAGGTATCGCTCAACCTCAGCGTCACTCGCTTGCCGACGAAGCACGCATTCGAACTGGGCGTGAATGGCCGCGACCAACGCTTGCTCGGTCGGTGCCTCAGCCTTGGTTACGACTGCAACGAATTCGGGCCGCGAAACTGGCGGATACCAACGGTCTTTGGGGTTTGAGAATTCGAGCTGACGACGATCTCGCCCAGCGTGAACCGCAGCAAAGATCTGCTTGCGAGAAATCCATTCCGCGTTGTTCAACATCACTAGTAAGTGGCCACCATCGAGCGCACTCGTGTCAAAATCACGCACGCCCGAATGATCGGGCAGCACAAACGGATTCGTCACTCCATAGAAACTGGCTTGACGTGCCCGACCGGTTAACTGAAAAACGTCATTGACTCGTTCGAGAAAAATCTGCGGGCTAACCAACCATCGCCGAGCCGGGGTGAACGACTTGACCTTCACCGTGCCATCGAAAAGACGTTCATGGTTAACGTAGTTCCCAAAGGCGGGCTCCCGTAGTTTTTCGTCCAATCTCGAGGCGTCGTGACGACGGAGTTCAGCTCGTACCCAGCCAGCCAGGCGATCGTGTTCGTGGTCAATTAGCTGTTCGGCATCTTCGGGCGGCATCAAACCAAAGAAAACTTGATCTTGGATCCTATTCAATAGATCAAGTTGCCCGTTCAACGGCAGGTTCGGAAGGTCATCCAACCGAACGTTGGCTTCAGCCGATGAGCCGCTGTGACAATCCGTACAATAAGACGAGATGATCGTCTGGACGTTGTCAGGAATCATCAGCGAGGCTGCTTCCTGAGCTGTTACCAGCGAGGAGAAGGCAATCGACGCAAGGCTGGCAAATAAAACCGACCGTACGACGTCCCGCCCCCATTTGCCTGGAAAGTGATTAACTCTCAATCTTTTATCTCCAATGACTGTTGGGAATTCACTCCCAAGCTGACTTTTAGGTTTCATGATTTCGCGAAGCGGAAAATGGGTACCAGAAGCGTAAGCGAAGCGGTACTCAGTCCTCGTTTTTGAGCTTGGTGATTTAGTGAGCCGAAGGCGAAAATGGTAGCCCTACGCGTGAGCGAGGACGCATTGCCATCGAAGGCGGACCACTAACGAGGGCTCTGCCTCGCTTACGCATTCGGGCTATGATTGCCCCCACTTAACCGGTCAATAAACCAACAAGCTCTGACTTCGTCTTTCGCACTTTTCTATAATTAAAAACCTGCTAAACGCGTGTTGTTTCTGAATTGATCAAACGAGTGAGTTGTAGCCGGACTAGCAAAAGTTCGTGATTCGCAGATGGTTCTCCCGAAATCCTGCGACTCCGGTTACGGAAAAGTGCGAAAGTCGAACTAACGCCTCGGATTTCCAAAAAACGTCAGCCTCTCCGGCGAAACCACGGCCAAAGACCGAACGTACGGCGAAAACAATCGCTGCGAGCTCGAGGCAAAACGCGCACAACGCATATTCAGCGGCACCGTCCCACTCACTCCTTGAATCGCATGTATTAGTTATCATAATAGCACAATACCGCCAACCATTCTTGTACAGAACCGCGACATTGAACATTAAAACGCGCACAATTGGCCATGCAGACGCGTTGCTTCTCTCCGGGATCCCGGATATCGAAGCGTCGCTACTGGAACGGCTGTTTGATCAAGCACCCAACGTCGCGTTTTTCATCAAAGACATCGAAGGCCGTTACTTGGCAGTCAACCAATCGCTGCTCGAGCGGCACGGGTACCTTGCCAAGGAAGAAGTCATCGGCAAAAGACCGAGTGACATTTGTGTTGGTGATTTCGGCCGAATCCCATCGGAGCAGGATACCGAAGCGTTGAAGACCGGTCGCCCCCTCATCAACCATCTGGAAATGCAATGGACCCAGCCGCATAAACCCGTGTGGTGCTTTACCACGAAACTCCCAATTCGCGATTCCGCTGGAACTGTGATCGGACTGATTGGCATCTCGCGTGACGTGCGGGCAAAGATCGAACCGGAAGAACTTCCACCGAAATTCGCGTCCGCGCTACAGGCGTTTGAGCGCGAGCTACCTAGTCAGTTTAG
>JBLINZ010000371.1:0-6345 GCA_047639375.1 Mariniblastus sp.
GTTGACTACGTGGGCGACGTTGAGCAGTTTGGAAAAGAATTCGAAGACGATCTAGCCGTGATTGCTTTTGCGGTCGAGCAATACGGCTTGCCAGCCAACTTGAAACTGAGCGTTCATTCGGGGAGCGATAAATTCTCGATTTACGCGCCCATTCGTCGAGCACTTGAGAAAACCGGCGCTGGGCTTCACATCAAAACCGCCGGCACGACTTGGCTGGAAGAACTCATTGGACTGGCCGAAGCCGACGGCGCAGGGTTGGAAATCGCCAAAGAAGTCTACGCCCAAGCGTTTGAGAATTCAGCGGCACTTTGCGAGCCTTATGCTTCGGTGATCGATATCGATCCGGGCCAACTTCCCGCTCCTGCCGACGTCACTGGATGGACGGCCAGCCAATACGTGAATGCTCTCCGGCACGATCCGAGCCATCCTGAATTCAATTCTTCGTTTCGTCAGTTACTTCACGTTGGATACAAAATTGCGGCGAAAATGGGCGACCGCTATTTGAGTATGCTCGATGAATGTGAGGAATCAATTAGTCGGAACGTGACGGAAAATCTTTACGAGCGGCATTTAAAGCCGTTGTTCCTCACGAAGTAGATGGATTTCAAGCACACACCAACATTGCATTTTCACACAAACAAAACTCTACTGCCGAATCTTAATTCGCAGTAGTTTGTTTTTGAGTTATCGGAGTCGAGCGTGATTTACCCTTCGTTAGTTTGCCGCTGGTTTGCTTTGTTGGTCGCCGTGGTTTGCTTTGCCAGTCCGGCAAATCAGGTAGCTGCTCAAGAGGTCTCCAATTCAAAGCCCGCGGTGGCTGAGGCTGGCCAAGACGTTGACCAGATCCTGAAGCAAGCCGAGGAGCAGTTTCGGCGGGCGGCTAGAGCAGGAGATCTCGAAGCCGTCAAAGTAGCTTTGGCCGCTGGCATCGGCGTCGACGCGAAATCCGACTACGGAGCGACCGCGTTGCTTTTCGCTTGCGATCGTGAGCATGAAGCCGTTGTCAATTTGCTATTAGAAAAAGGCGCCGATCCGAACGCCAAGGATACGTTTTACAACGCGACGCCGATCAGTTGGTCGGCTGGCAACGATAACAAAGCAATCGTCCTGAACCTGCTCAAGCACGGTGGCAAGGGCGTTGATGGGATTCTGCTGGCGGCCGTTGGTGCTGGTAATTCCGAGTTCGTGGGGCAACTTCTGGAACTCAAGCTGGCGACTGATAAAGGACTGGTCAAAGCTCGTGATGCGGCCAAAGCCGTCAAGGACGCTGAGCAGCAAGCTGCCTTGGTTGGGATATTCGCGCCGCTCAATATCGCTGAATCTAAACAGGTTGTGGTCTCTGCCAAGACGCTAGGACTGTACGCGGGCGAGTATGAGAGCGAACAATTTAAGGTTGAGTTTTCGCATGCCGAGGGAAAGCTGGAAGTCAGCTTCAACGGTGGGGCCAAGCAAGCATTGGCAATCAATTCTGAATCAGAGTTCAGCATAGGAACGAACGATATTCAGTTTAAGGTGGCCGACGGGAACGTCGAAGAAGTTCTTTTTAAATTTGGTTCTAACGAAGCTATCGCCAAGCCAGTGAAGGCCAGCAAGGGCGACGCTCTCAAGACAGATTCAACCAGTAAACCCGAGACACCTGAGTCGGAATTGCCTGGATCGGAATCGGTGAAGTTTGGGACCTCTAGTTCGGCGTCGAAGAGAGCCGACCTTGCGATCGCGTCTGCAAACTGGCCTGGATTTCGCGGCAATGAATCGCGAGGTGTCGCTGACGGCCAGAACCCACCGGCGAGTTTTAAAGCCGACGGCGAAACACCCGAAAACTTGCTTTGGAAAACGGACGTTCCAGGGTTGGGGCTATCCTGTCCCACGATCTGGGACGACCACATCTATCTAACGACCGCCGTCTCCGAGGGACAGGAGGGCGGGTTGAAAATCGGGTTGTACGGCAGCGTTGATTCAATCGAAGAGAAAAACGAATACGAGTTCAAGCTGCTTTGTTTCTCCAAGTCCAGCGGGGAAATGATCTGGGAACGCACTGCCAACAAAGCCATCCCGGCAGTCAAACGACACGCAAAATCGTCGCACGCTAATCCAACGGTCGCGACCAACGGTGAGCAAGTCGTCGCGTTCTTTGGCAGTGAGGGACTCTATTGCTATTCGAACTCGGGTGACTTGATTTGGAAGCGGGATCTCGGATTTCTCGACAGCGGTTGGTTTTACGATCCGGGTTACCAATGGGGATTCGCAAGTTCGCCGGTGATTCATGGCGACAATGTGATCATTCAATGTGATATTCAAGGCCAGTCGTTTATCGCCTCGCTCGATCTCAAGACCGGCAAAGATGTTTGGCGGACTGACCGCGAGGAAATTCCGACTTGGTCGACTCCGGTCGTGCACACGTTTGGGGACATGCCCGTCTTGGTTACCAACGGCACCAAAGCGGCTCGGGGCTACGATGCCCGAGACGGCAGCCTGCTGTGGACGCTTAAAGGCAATTCGGAAATCGTCGTGCCAACGCCGAGTGTTGCCCGCGGTTTGATTTTTGTGGCCAGTGGTTATACGCCGATTCGACCGATCTACGCTGTTAAACCTGAGGCTCGCGGCGACATTAGTTTGGTTAATAATACTTCAACCAATGAAGCGATCACTTGGAGCGTGCGACGCGGCGGGCCTTACATGCCATCGCCGATTGTCTACGGCGACTATCTCTATTGCTGTTCGAACGATGGTGTTCTGTCGTGTTACTTTGCCACCTCAGGCAAGGTCGTGTACAAGAAACGCTTGACTGCGGAGGGCGGTTCGTTGAGTTTTACCGCGTCCCCGATCGCCGCCGACGGCCGCCTCTATTGCACTTCCGAAGACGGACGTGTGCTCGTGATCAAAGCTGGGGGAGAGTTTGAAATCGACAACGTAAGCACATTGGGCGAATCGGTTCTCTCCACACCTGCCGTTTCGGAGGGAGCAATTTTCTTCCGTACCCAAGACAGCCTGATCGCTGTGGGTGGAAAATAGTCGGCGTTGCTAAGCCTGACTGAGATGAGTGTTTGTAAGTGAAGATTAATGGTCTGGACGGTTTTGACCGCTAATCAAATTAGAGCAACGGCATGTTGAAATGAACGAAAGGGCCTGCTCGGTTAAGGCGAGAGCCGTGATCGTTTCCATTGCTGTTCAGGCGTCCCGTTTGTCGAATCCACCAAGCGATATTCCACTCGGTCATGCAAGCGATCGAGTCTGCCTTGCCAGAACTCAATGCGGGTGGCCTTGAGGACGTAGCCGCCCCAATTGTCGGGCAGCGGAATTTCTTGGCCCTCGTGCTTTTCACTGACCTTCGTTTTCGCTTGGTCGAGCATCTTGCGGGAATCGACTGCTTGCGACTGGAACGAAGCCGCGGCGCCGATTTGGGAACCGCGTGGCCGCGAATGGAAATATTCCTCAGAAACTTGGCGGCTGGTCTTGCTGACCGTGCCCTTGATGCGAATCTGGCGACCAAGATAGGGCCATAAGAAAGTCACAGCCGCACGAGGGTTCTCGGCCAATTGTTGTCCCTTGATCGAATCGTAATTCGTGAAAAACGTGATTCCCTGGTCGTCAATGCTCTTCATCAAGACGATCCGGTTGGTCACGTCACCTGACGCATCCGCGGTGGCCAACGCCATTGAATTGGCTTCCATCCATGGCCCAGGGCACTTTTCGACGGCCAATTGATACCATTCCCGGAACAACCCGATCGGCTCGGCTGGCAACGTTGATTCGTCAATTCCGTGATTCTCGTATTCTTTGCGGATTTTTTGGAAGTCCATTTGAATCTCCTGAGTTGGTTGCTGAGTTGGTTGCTGGGTCGGTCCGAGTCGAAAAGCCTCGCAATATTCTGATTGGAATCAAGATGCTTGCACTGGGGTGCGACAATTTCACTCGGACTGGGAAGATATTCGCTGCCCGCAAAACCGAGCTTCATTGATTTCGTCAAATCGATAGAATTGAGCTGCGGAGACAGGATGTTCGCTAGTCATGCAAGCAACGTGTAATCATACCGTTGCCTGCAAGATTGCTTAGTGGCCGTGAAGCTACCGGGCCATCAGAGTGCCAAATTGCCAATCCCGTTGTTCCGGGGTTCGTTTTATAGCCTCCGAAACTAAAAACACAAATCATCGAATTGAATCATAATCCACGGAGGGATCCCATGACTAGAAATCACCCAATCAAGATGTTTACTGCTGCCGCGTTGTGCTGTTTCGTCGGCGCGTTTTCGTCGGCACAGGCTCAGGACGATGCCGAAACTGCGTCCCCAGTCAAAATCGACCAAACCAAAGTCGTGCGAGCAATTTTCGATGCAACGAAATCTGCCAAGACCGTCAGCGACTTTACTGCGTTCTTGGAGCAGTGCAATACGGCTTTGGGTGACGAACTGTCACAAGCAAATCGAGACTACGTGGTTTCGCTGACCGGTTGGGGCTTGAATCGACGTGGAGAGAAACGATACGAGTTGGCGAAACAGCTCAAGAAAATTGGCAACCAACGATTCAAGGAAACAATGGACCAGGCGATGGCTGACTTCAACCAGGCGATCGTGGCGGATCCGACCCGCGTTCGAACCTGGATGTCACGCGGCGTAGCTCATGTGGAAAGCGAACGACTCGACAACGCGATCCGTGACTTCACCCAAGTCACCGAGCTCAAGACCGACGATGCCAGTGGCTGGTTCAATCGAGCCGAAACGCTCTATCAACGCGGGAATTATCGGCACGCCATTAAGGACTACGATGTTGTGCTGCGGCTTGATTCAGATGATGTCCAAGCTCTCACAGGACGGGGACTCTCAAAGTTAAAACTTACCGCCTACGACGAATCGTTGGTTGATTTTGAGCGTGTGATTGAGCTCCAGCCGAAAACACAAACGGCTTACATCAATCGTGGTGACGCGTTACAGGGACTTGAGCAATGGGATGCGGCTCGAAAAGATTACGATAAAGCGATTTTGTTAGAAGAGACTGGCGTCGCGTTTCAACGAGCAGCTTGGCTACACGCGACTTGTCCCGAAGATAGCATTCGAAACGAAGAGCTCGCTCGTCAGCGAATTGATCGTGCGGTGGAATTAGCAGGAGAGACGCCAGCGGTTCTTGATGCGTTGGCTGCGACCGAGGCGTTGGAAGGCAATTTTGATTCCGCCAAAACCCATCAGCAACAAGCGATCGGCTTGGTCAGTGGCCAAGAAGACGCTGGTTCGCCTTATCAAGCCCGGTTGATAAAGTACGAAAACAGCGAGCCATTTTTGCAAGTTCAACAGGCGGTTGTAGAAGAAGACGTTGATTCAAAGCCGGCGAAGGATTCAGCGACTGAGCCACCTGCAGCGAATAAGGCCCCGGAGAATAAGCTCGAGCTCTCCGAGGGAAAGTGATTCCAGGCGGTGTCCCTTAACCAGTACGGTTCGAGCGAGTATTGCTTATTGGCGTTCAGAAAACTAAATCCGTATTTGGGTTTTGCGGTTTGATGAAGGAATGGCACCTGATTGTCGGATTGGTTGATCGCCTGCCGGCTAATCGCTAAACGATCTGTCGTCTTGCGTACTTAACCAACCGGCCGGTGAACGAATTGTCGCCTTTCGCTCGGAGGCTGACGTTTAGTTGTTTTCAATCTCGCGAAGCGATAAGTGGTAGCCCGACGGGTTAGCGAGGGCGAGCAACCATTGAATGCGAGCCACTAACGAGGGCGCTTCCTCGCTAACGCGTCGGGCTACCTAACGAGTTCGCCTTGCGATCCGTCGAAAGAGTGCCGAAGGACATTTGTATCTTCGCCGATAAAAATCACTCTTTGGCGGCTTAGGTCTGTGGTCCCTTAGGAAGCGATTCAACCGTCTCCTTTGCGGTTCCTCAGAGACTGCTTGACCTTAACACGTCAGGATCCCATTAATCCTCCGAACCGTTATTGGGTTGATGCCTTTTGTCATCATTCCATGTGTAAAAAATACATCATCTTGCCTAACCGCGTGCTACGTTTCCGTGGCGTATCGGCTCGCAATCCAGCGCGCCCTAACGTGATGGGTGGTAGGCATGAAAAAGCAAACTTCGAAACTCAAATTGGTCAGTGGACTGCGGCGATCCATTTTGGTTTGTCTGGTGGCAAGCTTGGTGATGTCGTTCGGGTGTGCGCAGTTACGATTGCCTGCCATCGATCCTACTGGGACCGGGATTTTCAGACCTGGAAGCACACAATTACTGACACCGAATAGTTTTCAGCAAAACCAGTTCGGCTTGGCAGCCGGGCAGGCCGGCAATCCCGTTTTTCAGCCACCTGCATTTACGCCACCCAATAATAATCTACCGGCGAACACCGGCAATCAGTATCCGG
>JBLINZ010000372.1:0-6333 GCA_047639375.1 Mariniblastus sp.
TCGCGATACGCCTTGCCCAGGCATCGAAGACCTTGGCGATGTGCTGATGGTCCATCATTGCTAGAGCCTGCCGTTCGGCCTCAAACCGAGCAACTATTTCGGCGGTCCCTAAACCAGGGCCAATCAATTTGAGAGCAACGTCTCGCTGGATTGCCCCCGTTTGTTCGGCTAGCCAAACGGTTCCCATTCCTCCCTCGCCGATTGGCCTGACGAGTCGATATTTGTCAATTTGTTCACCAGGCGAAACGGCACTTCGCGCCGGCTCAGCATCAGAACCGAATCCTTTGGCCGAGGCAACCAACTGCTGATACTCATTTTCTCGCTCCAGTCGTCCGTTGACCTGAATAGGGGTTGTTTGGATTTTGACATCGTTGGTTGCCTGCAAAAGGTCACTCCTCGTCGGGGCCAAGAAGATCGTTGTCGAGCAGGTCTTCGTAGACTTGACGCAACCGCTTTTTGATTTTGCTTAAAGCCAAATAGACAACGTTGGTCGTAACACCCTTTTCACGGGCGGTATCACCACAGTCTTTGCCCTCAACGATAACGTCCCAATAGATCTGTAAGTCTTGTGTTGAGAACTCGTTTTCAACCGATTTTAATGCCTGTCGCATGATTGCGCATCTCTCCGACAGTTCCTGTTCCGTATTGTCCACTGCGATTGATTGCGAGATGGGATCGACTACGTTTGCGAGTACATTTTGGTTACCACTCCCGCCCGCCGCCGAAGGCCCACGCTGCTTGGCTACAAAATTCTTGCCCCTGCTGTCGATCACAACGCGGAGCCATTTTCTAAATGAACCCGTACGCTGACGCTCAAAATTCTTGATTGAACGTGAAATCGCCAAAAAGACGTCTTGCCCAACGGACTTCGAGTCCGCTTCCGAAAACCTCCACCAGCTCCGATATCGTCCGTAAATCATGGGGGCGTAAAGCTCCACAAGTCGATCCCATGCTTCATTTTCGTTTTGCTTGAGGCGATGGAGTAATGTCAGCGAAGTCTGTTGCTTGTCTTTCTGTTTCATAAACAATTCCGTGTTTGTTGTTTGTCCTCTTTATTCATAAACAAATCCGTCTGTCACAAAATTCAAAATGAGATTGATGGTCTTCGAAGGAAGTCGTCATTGAGGACCTGGGAACGGTTTATACAAGCCGAAGTAGCCGAAATGCGTGTGTTTTCGTCGACATTTACGAAGAATCATTTCCCGCCTTCGCAGAACTTTCCAATTGAAGCCTCGCGAGGAAGGCAATGATGCCCAATCGTGGGCCGAGAAAAATCTTGACAGATACTTTTGTTATTGATTTTGAGGCGGAGAGCGAAGGCGTCGGGCATGCCAATAGAGCAGACGCAAACCCTACACGGATGGCGTATAAGATTGCGGATCTTTTTCTTGAACATCAATATAAAAAAGAAAAAAGTACCGAAGCAATCAGCTCCGATTCTGAAGAGAAAAGTTTAAAACCAATTTCATTAACTAAAGAAGAATTGAAAGGTTTTGAGGGAGAGTATTGGGCTTCCAGGAATAAAATAAGCCGTAAACTCGAAGTGCGTAATGGCGCTCTCAATTATGTGAGAGTTAATGGCAAGGCGACTCCAATGTTTCCAATATCTAAAAATAAATTTCAATTGATTGGTCCCAGTGTTCCAATTCTATTAGAGGTTAATTCTAAAACGAACCCTAAAACATTTACTGTGAAATCTCCTAACGCGCCTCTTTCAACGTTCGTTGCATATACACCATTAACGTCTTATATCGCATCAGATTTAAGCACCTATTCAGGTGATTACTATTGCGCTGAATTGGATATTATCTATACCCTTAAAACGGAAGAAGATGGCATTATGCTTTATATTAAAGGCAATCCTGTTGGCGCAGTTCAGCAAGTGATGAAGGATCTGTTAAGCCAGAATTCACGGCTGACCTTTGAGTTTAATGAAACTAGAGACATGTTTAGATTGTCGATGGGAAGAGTCAAAAACTTAAAATTTGTAAAACGATAAAATGCGTTAGCCCAGCACTGGTGGACTTTGATATCGACGTCGCAGAAAATAATTTTTCTTCGACCAATAAGCCAAGAAAAGGAACGCCGTTGACTCATTCGAGTTAATGGCGTTTTTGTTTGATTTGGTTCCCCTTCATGTTCGCAAAGGAATGATTCTGAAAACTCGACCGTTTTCCGATCGGCCGATCAAACCACCGATATTTGCGTCTCGAGTACCTTGGGATTGTGGTGAAAGTCGTCAACATCGCTGCCCCAAAACTTCGAATTCCGCGACACCCTGGACCGGGCGAACGATGGTCTTGGCAATTTGTGGCATTCGACCGAAGAAATTTCCCAACATCACGATGCCGCCACCGAATACCCTCAGATTCGATTCCCCAAAGTGGGTGAATTGACTGTTTAACGCATCATCGACTCAAGAAGGAACGGACATGGGAATTGGTATCATGGAATTGGTAGTACTGGCTGGAATCGGCGTGGCCGGTATTGTTGGCATTGCCATTGTTGTCTTTGCCGTGCGCGCCGCAGTCGGCAATGGTAATCGCAAATCGCATGATTCAAAATAGATTCAAAGGCAACACAATAAAAGAAGCAACACGACTCGGGAGTTGGCATTGCCTTGAGGCTTGTTTTTGGCTCTGGCATTGGTTTGCCACTTGGGCTTGTTTTTGGTGAAGCGATGTTCGGCAATGCCGGTACTCAAAAACGTCGGTTAAATAATTAAGTTATCCCAAGAAGTCAACTTTGAGCTCATGATTAAAACAACTCCGCTCTCAATCTTTATACTTTTAGTGGCACTTGCGTCCTGCGTAACCATGGCCGGATGTGGCCGCGCAACGCCGCCCGGCCCTAATTCCACTTCCGGAGTGGTTGAGCCGAATGCCCACTTTCTTTTTCTCTCATGGAAGAATGGGCTTGCTGTCATGTTCGTCGATAACATTGCGGACGCCCACCATAGCAGCGGCCATGGTTCAAATATCGATTCAGTGCACCGCTCAACCGGAGGGGCTGAATCCAAGGAAGGAGGTCGATATGACTGGGAAATCGAATCCATCGACGGACGGATCGCAAAGCTAACGATCAACGACATCGACTATGAAATTGACAAAGGTTCTGTATTTGCAATACGGATGAAGGACAAACAACCTACCGTTGAGCAACTGGACCTCGATTTGTCGCAACTCACTCATGGCGCAGATTGTGCAGCCTTCATCAAAGAGAACCGCAAAGTACTTAAGCTGCCGAACATGAACGACGCACCGGAATAACTCTTCACCTCTAGGCATAACAAACAAGCATTTGACATCGCGTTGGAACTGACCTCCTCCCCTAAACTAGATCCACGACGAGTGCGGGAATTCAGTCTGGGTTTGTCCCAGAAAGGAAATTTCGAATGCCACAGAAACGTCACACAACAGATCAGATCATTTCTAAACTTCGTCGAGCGGATGTCGAGCTTGGCAAACGCGTGTCGGACACATGTAAGGCTCTTGAGATCAGGGAGCAGACTTACTATCGCTGGCGTCAGAAGTATGGAGGGATGCAGCCGGATATGATTAAGGAACTCAAAACACTCCAGAAAGAAAACGCATGTTTGAAGAAGTTGGTCGCAGAACAGGCGTTGGATATGGAGATATTGCAGGAAGCGTCCAAGGGAAATTGGTAAGCCCTGAACGTCGGATGGTCACGGTGGTCCGCCGTCGGTTGGGGCCAAATAGAGGCTCGGAACGTCGAGCTTGTCGAGTTCTGAGTCAATCGCGTAGTACGCAACGCTATCAGCGTCGTCTCCTCGACGATGAAGCGGCCCTGCTCTGTGAGATGCGTAAGTTGTGCATGGCGGTTGGGAGCACTGAGGTCGACCCGATGTTTCCCAAGGAACGAGAGACCTGGCTACCGTTGACAACCCAGTGGTACCGGCGTTCGCCTGATAGTGGCATTCATGGCGCAGCAGGTTGGATGCTTCGACGCTGGAAGATGGAACTGCCCGTCATTGCGATAACCATCGAGCCACCGGAAAACAAAAAATGGCATGTCACCCCGTCTGGAATGACCATGGTCAAGATTCCGGCAGGCGAATTCCTGAACCGGATGAAAGGAGACTAGCCTCCTTTCGACGAAGACACACCCTCCCAGAAAATTACGTTGACCCGAGATTTCTTGATCTCCGATCGGGAAGCATCCCGGGGCCAATTCCGCGAAGCGATGTCGGCCTACGGGAACGCCCCTACTTGAGATACGACGAAGACGACAATGCACAGTCCGAATTTTATCGCAGCAAGACTGATAAAGTTCTTTATCATTAAAATTCTATCCGCTTGGACCTCAGTGACGAGCATCCAGCCTTAAGGGTCAGCTGGATCCAGGCGGTCATGTACTGTAACTGGCTGAGTCGAAAAGAGGGACTTCAGTCTTGCTACGAACGGACCGGGAAGATCCATAAGTTCCCGTATGCGGAACGGTTCAATGAAGACTGGCGATTAATTCCAGAAAGAAATGGCTACCGACTCCCGACGAATGCTGAATGGGAGCTGGCCTGCCGAGGCTCGCCCACCACCGATTATTCGTTCGGCAATGATACCCGGTTTCTGGCTCGATACGCCGTTCACAAAAAAGTGCGGCCTGAACCTTGCGGATCGCAAATGCCAAATGAATGGGGGCTTTTTGACATGCATGGAAATGCCGAGGAACTATGCAACGATTGGGTGCGCGACTTTTGTAGCGACATGGAATCAAAAACGGATCCGCTGGGTCCCAGTAAACCAGTTTACCTTTCAACTCGTTATCCAGATAGTTTGCCCGTGGATGGCAGAAATTCCCGTCACTGGCGAAAAATAAGGTGCGGTGGTTATTTCGGCGAGGTGGTTCTCAACAAAGCATCCTTCCAGCATTCTGATATTCCAATTAATTCGGAACTTCCAGATACGGGTTTTCGTGCTGTGAGGAATCTCGAATAGTCACGATGCCGAACGCCAAGTCCCGCCGACTTTTTCCTGCGCCTGCACTGCGGCGATCTAGGTTCATGGAAGAAGCGTGAAGAGGCAAGCTACCGCGACAAGGGCGGTGACATATTGCTTGAGAAACAACTTACTGTCACCATTGTTAAAAAATCGAGCATGCATTAAAGGGTCCATCCTTTGCGGTATTCTTTGTGAATCAACTGCTGAGCCCCGGCATCATTTTTAACTTTGAGATTCGCGGCGTCCCATTCGATTGCCTGTTGGCTCTTAAAGGAAACAACGCCCAGCATGACAGCTTCGCTGAGTGAGCCAGAATATTCAAAGTTGCAAGTGGTTGTCTTGTCGTTTTTGATCGCGTCAACCCATTCGTTGTGATGTCCGATTGATGCTGGAATCGATTGTGCGGGCCGTTGAACGTCAACAAATTTTTCTTCAGGTAGAAGAACATGCCGACTGTAGTCTGAAAGAATCATCCCTTTGTCGCCGATAAAAAGTTGCCCGGCTCCCCAGTTCAGTGGCCTACCATTTTTGTCTTTGAGAGTTGACAGGATTTCCGGACGTTTACCACCGTCGTACCACGTCAATTTCACTGCTGGCATCGATTCGCGAGCGGGATATTCATATTCAACGATGCACCATTGAGGCGGAGTCACTGGGTCGAGCGGGGCTCCCTTGGATGCGATTCTTGTTGGATGTTTTAATTTTAGCGCCCAATGCGTGAGGTCCATAAAGTGGCAACCGAAATCGCCGAGCGCCCCAGTACCGAAATCCCAAAATCGTCGCCAATTAAACGGATGCACGTTGCTGCTGAAAGGGCGTTCGACGGCTGGGCCAAGCCACAAATCCCAGTCGACGTGTTTCGGTTTTTCAGCTTGTGCAAACTTCCCGCCAGAATACTGAGCGTTGGACCAAACGTGAGCTTCTTTGACCTCCCCGATCAGTCCGCCTTGGACCGCTTCGACGACGCGCCGGTAATTATCGAGTGCATGGATCTGGGTTCCCATTTGAGTTTTCAATTTGTTGCTCGACGCCAGTTCCGCGAGTACTCGACATTCCTTGACCGTGTGAGCCAGTGGCTTTTCACAGTAGCAATGCTTCTTCAGCCGCATTGCCATCGCCGCCGCCGGAGCGTGTGTGTGATCGGGCGTGGCGACAACCACGGCGTCAATGTTTTCAGATTCATTCTCGAGCATCACGCGAAAGTCGCGATACTTTCTGGCGGCGGGATATGACGCGCATCCTTTGTCCAATAAGTTCGAATCGATGTCAGCAATCGCAATGATATTCTGGCTTTTCAGAGCGGCAATGTTTGCCCCGGCTCGATTGGTTGCACCAATACATGCGAGATTCAATCGTTCGTTTGGAGAATTCGACG
>JBLINZ010000373.1:0-6327 GCA_047639375.1 Mariniblastus sp.
GTCGGTTGGCTGAATTTGGAAGTCGTGGGATTCAAGCAGGCTATTGATTCGGTCGGTCATTCGTTTCGAGTAGTTGGTGATCACTCGGGGGGCCAGTTTGATGATCTCGTCGAGTTCAGTTTGAACCGTCTGGCAGTTGGCGAGCATGTCTTTTTGCATGACCTCGCCTTCGGTTTGACGCATCTCGTTGAGTTTTGAAAGTGCCTCTAGCGTGGCCTGTTCAGCCGCTGGCCAGATGATCTCGTTGAGGTCTTCGCGAACGTTTTCAGCGACCACGTTGGGCAAGGTGAGTAACGATTCGATGTTGATGGACTGACTGGATCCAGCGATCTCAGAAAGCTGCAACCAATAAGATCGAATCGCGGGTTCGTTTAGCTTGTAGTCTTCGCTCTCACCCAGGATCTGGGACTTCAGACGCAGGTTGACGCTGCCGCGGCTAACGTTTTGCTTGATCAGGTTCTCAAGCTTGGATTCGTGGGCTGCATCGAGGCTGCAATTGATGTTGGTTTTGAGGAACCGGTTGTTAACCGTTCGAATTTCGGCCACGACACGGACTTGATCGTTTTGGACGGAGGCCTGTCCGTGACCGGTCATGCTTAATAACAAAGGAAGCTCCTCAAAGAAATGAACTCCCCGATGCTTTAGGGAGTTGCCTGAGTTGTGGTTCTGATTCAGTCGAATGCCATGATTCAAAAACAGCCGTTCTGGCGAACGCCAAACCGGCTCATGAAATCAACAAGCGACCAAGACTGGGATCAGCCATGGCCGCGGAGCTTAAGTGCTCCAGACTGACTGGTTGCTAGTTTCCATCGCCAGAAGTTTCGTTCGAACCTGAAGGCTCGTCCGATGCTGTTGACGAATCATTTGTTTCTGCATTGTCGGTCGGTGCTTCAACCGTTGAACTTGTTTCCGGGGCGCTTGCTGCAGCGTCATCGCCGTCTTCGTCGTTCGAGTCAGTTTCCGATGTCTCGCCTTCGGTTTCCGCTCCCATTCCACCGGTGGTGGCAGCGTCGCCGTCAGTTGATTCGCCATCTTCATCGGCGGACATTTCCGCGTCGTTGTTGGCTTTCAGATCGGCTTGTGGGGGTGGGTTAAAAGCAGCGATGGTGACCATGCAGAGCATGATCCAGATCACGGCAGTCACGACGGTGATTTTGGTGAATGCGTCACCGGCCTTTGAACCGAACGCACTTTGGCCGCCTTGGCCGCCAAGTGCTCCGGTCAAGCCGCCGCCTTTTCCTCGTTGCACCAAAATTAGGAGCATAAGAAAAAGAGACGTGCAGAACAAAAGCACTTCCATGAACAGCAACGGCAGGCTGAATTCTGCCAACAGTCCAAAATTTTCAATTGACGCGATTTGATTCAAAACCATTATTTTTCTCGTTCACACGTAGTGAGTGTTTTCTTGTGTAGCCAATGGGACACCCACGGCATAGTTCGGGCACTTACTGGGCGGCACTTAAGTTGGCCGCTTTGATGATTGCCTCAAAGTTGTCTGCTTTGAGTGATGCACCACCGACAAGCGCTCCGTCAATATCGGTTTGAGACATCAAGTCTCCTGCGTTGTCTGGTTTGACACTTCCGCCGTACAGGATCCGAACGGTTTCGGAGGTCTCGGAATTATACTGATCAGCCAGCATCTTGCGAAGGTCAGCGTGGACTTCTTGGGCCTGAGCCGGTGAAGCTGTTTTCCCGGTTCCGATCGCCCAAACTGGCTCGTAAGCGATCACGGTTTTGCGGATCTGTTCGTCGGTCAAGCCGGCGAGGGATCCTTCGAATTGCGATTTGACCACATCGTGAGTTTTTCCGGCTTCCCGTTCTTCCAGCTGTTCGCCAACGCAGATCACGGGAGTCAACCCAGCGGCCAACGCGGCAACGGCTTTTTTGTTGATTAGCTCATCCGTCTCACCAATTACATGGCGTCTCTCACTGTGGCCAAGGATCACATAAGTACAGCCAACATCGGACAGCATGCTCGTGCTTGTTTCGCCAGTGAAAGCGCCCGAGGCTTCAAAGTAAACGTCTTGGCCACCCACGGCGACCGAAGATCCTGCGACGGCATTGGCAACGCTGTCCAAGTAGACATGCGAAGGGCAAACCAACACATCGACGTCCGCTCCTGCTTCGATGGCGGCAACGCCCTGAGCAAGACTGACAGCGTCAGCACGGTTGAGGTTCATTTTCCAGTTGCCAGCAATTAGAGGACGTCTCACGGCTTCTCCAGGTCGAGCGATGGTCGAATCAAGAATCAAATACGAGGTAAAATCGAATCGCCCATGGTATCAGAATTTGTTTTTTTTTTAACCGCGTAACTGAAGTTTTAGACGGGAAAACAGCTTAAACGCCGTTTGACGGCCACTCCAGTTACTTGCCCGAAGGCGGCTGGTGGCCCCGGAGGTTTGGGTTTAGGGGGCCCCGCGTTTCGTTACCGCATTGGTGGGCAACGAAGCGGACTCGTGACGGTCTCAAAACTACCGATCTGAGTAGACACGAGTCGTTTCCTGCTTGGAAACTTGGGCCGATCGACCGTCCGTTTGCATGTTAGCTACCACGCGATGGTCTCCCACGGCTTGGCCTTTCGAGTGAATGATGATTTTGATTTCATCACCCGGACTCATGCTGTTGATCGGCTCAAAGATGATCTGTTGGCCACGAATATTGTGACGCAGGGCGCCTTCAACGGAAGTTGGAGCCAGACCATTAGGAAAATCGACATTAAGCTTCACATTGGTAGCCGCTTTGGTGCCCTGATTGACCACGCGAATTTGATAGGTCGTTTCGGCACCAATCTCGATTGGGTCAGCGACGTCGTCGATGTCGAAGAATACGTCGACTAAGTGTTCCACCGAGAGCGGGTGTTCGGTTTGGGCTTTCATGCTCAAGTCTCCAAACGTTTCGAATTTGATGGGTTGGCTACCGACTGCGATCGGGGCTGTCTTGAGTTCGACTTTCGCCTCAACGCCCCGGGCTAGTTCGGACACGTTCCAGTGGACGGAATGGGTGTTACGGTCGTAGAGTCCTTGATTATTGGCCTCTAGGAATTTGAGGCCAGTGGGAAGTTTCGCGACCAGTTCGACGTTAGTGGCACTTGCGGTTCCTTGATTGGCGACACTTAACGTGTGGGTCACGTTGCGGTTGAGGAATCGAATTTTTGGCCCTTCGGTACGAGCAACTAATTTGGGTGAAACAATTTCCATCGGCAGTTCGTGTTGGGCTCTTAAGCCGCCGTCGGCTGAGGCGTACATGACGTTGCGGATTTTTCCAACGTTGGCGGCTTTGAGGTTGAGTCGAATTCGTCGGGACTTGCCAGGCAGCAACGTGCCGACTTCGTATTCGATCCCACGGTTTCCACCAGGGAGTCCGTCTGGAAAATCAAGTTGCTTGGGAACGTCTTGTTGGATCATGACATTTTTGGCCGGGCCGTCGCCTTTATTTTTGACAACGACATCGAGGACCACGCTATCGCCGATCAAGTGCATGGGCTTGGTTTGGTGGACGATCTCGAGTTCAGGCTTTGTTACTAGCGTTCGCATGGAAGCCCGAGTCGCAAACGTGACGTGGGCGACACTTCCGATTTCCCCGGGAACCATCGGCTGAAGTTTGAGTTTGATTCGTTTCTCTTGGCCTGGCAGCAATTGGCCGATGTTCCATTGGATGTCTCGGTTTTGCGAAAGTCGGGTTGGCTCGGGAACGGCTCCTTTGAATTCCGTGCCGGCTGGCACGTGGTCAAACACTTGAACGTCTTCCGCGGCAACTCGGCCAACGTTTTTGATGATCAATTCGAATTCCGCCGTTTGCTGGACTTGAATTTCTCGGGGCGACCGCTTCTCAACTGTGAGCGCGGGGGCTTGGACGCCGTCAAGATTTCTCGCGCCAGGCTTATCCGTGGCTTGGAGGTTCGAGTTTGCTGGAGGGGTGGTTTGTCGTCCGGAAAGACCGCTCTGGCCGGAACCGCCGACGCTTCCAAATTGATTAATCGGTGAGTTTTTGAGCGCGGGCGCGGTCGTCGCTCGCTGCGTCAAAATGCTTTTGTTGGGCGTTTCAGCGAATGTGGAACGTAGCTCTGGGCTGGCGGTTTGGCGGGCGGCGTCCTGTTGGGTGTTGTTTTGTAGGGAGCCAAATTGTGTCCCCGGTCGATTGTTGAACGACTGTTGATTCGCCCCTGGGCCGGACGCGTTGCGGGCTCCAAAACCTGGGGATGCTTTGCTTTGAATGGCAGTAGTCTGGCTACGGTTGGCGTTTGGATTCGCCGCGGTGTTCGCTGGGGCAAGTGGCCTGCCGAATGGCTGGTTGAGTGGCGCTGCGATTGTGGCATTGGCGTTGTTCGGTGGCGTTTTAGCTCGAAGGTCATTGGGGAATGTCCGTTTTTCGGCTGGGTTTGCAGTTTGAGCTGCCAAGCCAGCGTCGACCATTGGGGGCGTGAATCCTGACTGGCTTGCCGGCTCGTTAGAGCGTGAGGTCGCGCTGTTCCCTAGGCCGTCGAAATTAGTGTTGGGGAATCCGTTGTTCGGTGCCGTCGTCTTTTGGGCAGATGAAAACGCCGATGGATCTGGAGCAACTGTGCGTTGTGTACTATTGGCTCCCGTGTCAGATTTTTGAGCGAAGGGGCCAGCTAGTTTGTCTTGTGTTTTGTTCCGAAGTTTTTTGAGAAGCGCATCTGCTTCGGCGGCTTTGTCTTTGACTAATTGGGCGGCTGCCGCTGTTTTCTGGGCTGTGTTTTCAAACACTCCCTCGAGGTTGCCGCCTAATTTCTGAGCTACACCTGCGGCTTGGGAGCGAAGCGTGCCGGTGGGAGGTTGAGTCGCTCGGGCGGCGAATCCATTTTGACTGGTTATGATCGGAACGCCTGAATCGGCTTGGGCGTACCGGTCGGCTGGCGGTTTTTTGGCAGAGGTTGCGACTGGGACTTTGAGCGGAGTCACGGAAAACGCATCCCGTTGCAGGTTTGGTTGGGACGCAAGGCCACCCCCAATTGATTGGAATCTGCTCTTGGGATCGAAGCTCTTTTTGGCTTGGGGGTTGTCGGCGGCGGGGCTTGCAGGCGTGATGTCAGCGTCGACGAGGCGCGGTGGGTTGGTGTTTTCGTTCGAGGGGTTCGTCGCGGTGGCATTTGGGTCGGTGTCGGGGGTGCCTGCTTTCTCAACCGGCGATCCATCGTCGGATTCCGGGTCGTTTTTCGCGATCTCGCTAGCTTCTTGATCGATACCTTTCATCGATTGGACGACGGCAAAGGTTCCCAAGACAACGAAGAGCCCGACAGCTGCAACTCGGCCAAGGAGCGCTTTCGAGAAACGAGGGGATGATGATTCTGAAGTTTCTGATTCGGACATGTTCTTTTTCCATGTTGAATTCGTACAGCAGTGTAAGAATCCGATTTGGGAAATCGTTAGGCACTTGTCCGAGAAAAGCTGTCTTGCTGTAGGGTCACCAGGCGCCAATGGGTATTCCATGACGTCAAGCAAATCGATTTGCAAAACTTAATCTCTCTTCGGCTTCCATGCCGTTGTTTGGTTGCTGGGCCGCGGACCTTTGAGGCGTGCGGGCATCCAAGCCTTGGTTTGATAGCAGAAGTCATGCCAATTCGACAATAGCAATCTGATTATGTGGGCCCTGAGGCGAATTCCCGAAAGAACAACGCCAGCAGAGTGAATTGCGATCTGCTGGCGTTGGGTAATTTGGGTTGTTGGTGGAGATCCATCTGCCGGGGTTCGCTGGATGGCCTATGGCTTTTTTTCTTTGCCTAGATGTAGCGAAAGGCGATCGAGGAAGCCGACCCTCTGTTTCGGCGCTTTTTGGATGGCGGCGTATTTTTCGTCGAGCGACGAAGCACGACGATCGAGCTCGACTTGCTTTGACTCGAGCATGGCTTTTTGCTGGCTTAGTTTAGCGCGATTGATCGAGAGTTCGATTTCAGCTTCGCGAAGTTTGGCGTTCAATTCCTCTTTGATTCTGGCGATTTCGATCGCGTCAGCTTCCGACAATTCACTGGCTGAGTTTTGCAGGCCTTCGATCGCCTGAGAGTCCACGCTCGGAGACTCGGATGAATCGGCGGATGTGGTTTGAGGGAGTTCCATCAACGGTCGGTAGTCTGGATCGATTCCGTATTTGGAGAGCATCGCCTCTTTTTGGCGGTGCCAATGCGAGGCCGTGTCGATGATCGGTTCGGGCTCCAGAGGTTGCGGTTCTCCGTGGTCCCGTGGTTCTCCCTGACCTTGCGGGATTTGGGAGATCTTAAGATCTAGTTCTTGGAAGGTGTCTTCGATTTTCGTGTGAAGCAAAATCGCAATCGCGTCAGTTCGATCACGAAAGCCTTCTGCCATGGACTCA
>JBLINZ010000374.1:0-6326 GCA_047639375.1 Mariniblastus sp.
GAGCGGCTGCAGTCGCCGATTGACAATTTTGTGTCTAGACGCCTTTCCGAAGAAGGATTGAAACCAGCTCGGATGGCGGCAACCGAGAAGCTTGTTCGCCGCGTCTACCTTGACTTGATCGGTTTGCCACCGACCCCTCAAGAAGTAGACGCCTTTTTGGGTGCCCCCTCGGAGAAACGCTTTGAGCAGCTGGTCGATAACTTACTGGAGCGACCTCAGTTTGGAGAACGTTGGGCGCGTCCTTGGCTTGATCTCGCTAGGTATGCGGACTCGCACGGTTTTCAGAAAGACAACATACGCGAGCACTGGGCGTATCGCGATTGGGTGATTCAAGCCCTCAATAATGACATGCCATTTGACCAGTTCACGATCGAACAGATTGCTGGCGATCTCCTTCCCGAAGCGACCGATTCGCAAAGAATCGCGACCGGTTTTCATCGTTGTGCGCCAACCAATGTTGAGGCGGGCTCACTGCCGGAAGAAACCCGAATTGAACAGGTCATCGACCGAGTGAACACCACCGGAGCTGTCTGGTTGGGAACGACCATGGAGTGTTGCCAGTGTCATGACCACAAGTACGATCCTTTCAGTCAGAAGGACTATTACCAACTTCTGGCGTTCTTCAACAGCACGGAACTTGAAGCCGACCGGACAAGTCCGGATAAACCCAGCTCGATTCAGTTCAACGGACCATCGATGGCACTCTCGAATCCCAAACGCGATGCTCGCCATGCGGATTTCAAGAAACAGTTGGCAACCGTTAATCGAGAACAGAAGAAGATCCGCAAAACGTTGGACTCCGATCTCGAAACGTGGGTGGCAATGTTTGCGAAAGAATCTGCCGAAGCACCAAAGACACACGTCCTAGATTTGGCGAATTTTGAATCAGAAGGGGTAACCGATTCGTTCAAGAAGCTCGCAGATGGTTCCATCTTGTTAATCGGAGGCGATCCACCTGAAACGGACGTTTACACCGTACGGGTTCGAACCCAATTGAAGGACATTCGGAAATTTCGGCTTGACGCATTGCAGCACGAATCGCTGCCAGGGGAAGGACCGGGACGAGGTGATCCAAAGCGTCGCAATTTTGTGCTGAACGAATTTTCGGTGGAGACTAGGCCGTTGGATTCCGCTTCGAAGGGCGGGGCGGAAAACGAGGTTGGTCAATTGCTGAAGTTCTCATCCGCGAAAGCCAGCTTCTCACAAGAAAAGTGGAACGTCTCTGGGGCGCTGAACAACGGAGCTAAGGCCGGTTGGGCCATTGCACCACAATTCGATCGAGCCCATTGGGCAACGTTTAATTTGTCCCAACCATTGGACGTTTCCGAGAACACTGAATTGGTTTTTAAGTTGACTCAACAATGGGGGAACGCCCGAACGATTGGGCGTTTTCGCCTTTCCGCCGTCACGGGTGCCGACGAAGGAGCTTCCGTGCCGGATGCACTTCTCAAGATTTCGAAAAAGCCACCGGCGAAATGGTCGAGATCCGATCGCAATAAACTACTTGACTACCGTGTCAAACAGGACGTTGGTAGCAGTCGAATCACTCGAGAAATTGCCAAACTAAAGAAACAGATTAACGACGTGGCACCTGACACAACTCTGGTAATGGTTGAGCTGGAACAGCCGAGAATGTCCAATCTTTTCGAACGTGGAGACTATCAAAAGCCCGGTGAAATCGTTCAGCCTAGGACTCCAGCGATTCTGCATGCGATGCCCGCCGGGCCTCCAAATCGGCTGACTCTGGCGCGTTGGCTGGCCTCGCCTGAAAATCCGCTGGTTGCCAGAGTCATGGTGAATCGGTTGTGGGCAGAATTATTCGGACAGGGGATTGTGACCACGGTCGAAGATTTTGGCATTCAAGGCGAACCCCCATCGCATCCGGAATTACTCGACTGGCTTGCAGTCGAGTTTATGGAACGCGGTTGGTCGATTAAGAGGCTCCTTAAAACGATCGTTATGTCCGCAACCTATCAACAGTCGTCCAACGTGACGGTTGAACTGCTTGAAAAAGACGATCAAAACCGACTGCTCGCGCGTGGCCCACGATTACGAATGGACGCGGAGATGATTCGAGACAACGCACTGGCGATCTCTGGCCTGCTTGACCTCAAGCAGTACGGGCGACCGATTCGGCCCTATCAGCCAGATGGCATTTGGACCAAGACGGGCGGGACGTCTTACCAATACGCTGTCAGCGAGGGTAGTGAGAAACATCGAAGGGGGATTTACGTGATTCTGAAAAGAGGGTCGCCTTATCCGAGTTTTGTTAATTTTGACGCAACCGCGCGACTCGCGTGCACAGTTAAGCGATCTCGGACCAACACCCCGCTTCAAGCGCTAACGTTGCTCAATGATCCGGTCTATGTAGAAGCGGCCCAGTCGCTGGCAAAGCGTGTCATGAAAGAGAAAACGGGCGACACGCTCGATACTCGATTGGATTTTGCTTTCCAGTTATGCACAGCGCGGACTCCTACCGACGAGGAACGGAACACCTTGCGGGAACTCCATTCGAGGCAACTCAAAACGCATCAAAAACATTCGACGGGAACCAAGGCTCCCGATCCTGAGTTGGAAGCATGGCGGAGCGTGGCCACGGTTTTACTTAATTTGCACGAAACGATCACAAAGGATTGAGTTCATTTACGACCGCTAAATGCAGACGCAAATAAGGCTTATGAAATGACAATTGAAAATCTGATTGACTCCAATCGACGTGACTTCTTGAAGACCTGCGGAATCGGATTCGGCGGGATAGCGTTGGCTTCCATGCTCAATGGTGAAGCCGCTGGGGATCAACGCCGAGCTCATTTTCCACCGCGTGCCAAACATGTGATTTACCTTCACATGATTGGCGCCCCGTCACAGCTTGACCTGTTTGAAGAAAAGCCTGAATTAGTCAAGCGACACAACGAGCCCTGTCCGCCAGATGTGACCAAAGGACGAGATTTTGCCTTCATTGGCAAGACCTCAACACTCGCGGGTTCTCCTTGGAAATTTGCCCAACACGGCGAGTGTGGGCATACGTTCTCGGAACTACTTCCGCATCTCTCAGGATTCTCGGATGATCTTGCGTTCCTTCACTCGATGCACACCGAAGAAATCAATCATGCTCCTGCGCAGATGTTCCTGCATTCAGGGTTCGGTCGCGGCGGTCGGCCCAGTTTGGGATCTTGGGTGACGTACGGACTTGGTTCAGAAAACAAAGACTTACCAGGATACGTGGTCTTGCTCAGCGGTCCGGCTGGCGGTGCGGGGACCAGCTTGTGGTCCACTGGATTTCTCCCTAGCGTCTATCAAGGCGTTCAATTCCGCTCGAAGGGAGATCCAGTTTTGTTTCTTTCCAATCCGAAAGGTCACACCAAACAATGGCGACGGAATGAGCTAGACGCTTTGGCGGAACTCAACCAGCAACAGATGGAAGCGACCGGTGATCCTGAAATCGAAACTCGAATTCAGCAATACGAAATGGCCTTTCGCATGCAGGCGTCTGTTCCTGACCTAATGAACATTGAGGGCGAGACAAAAGAAACGCTCGACCTTTACGGAGCCAACGAAGGAGAGTCGTCGTTCGCAAACAACTGTTTATTGGCTCGGCGGCTTGTCGAACGCGGCGTTCGGCTCGTTGAGCTTTATGATTCCGGTTGGGATCATCACAATAACCTTGAAAAACGTTTGGCGCAAAAGTGCAAGGAGACCGACAAGCCGATCGCGGGTCTAATTAAAGATCTCAAGAGGCGTGATCTGTTAAAGGACACGCTCATCATTTGGGGCTCGGAGTTTGGCCGGACGCCACTGATGCAGGGTGGCAATGCCAGCAACAAAAAACTCAGTGGCCGTGATCATCACAAGGATGCTTACACAATGTGGATGGCCGGGGGCGGTATTAAGGGAGGTGCGAGCTATGGGCAGACAGATGATTTTGGAATGGACATCGCCGAAAATGGAGTCCATGTTCACGACCTCAATGCCACGATTCTCCATTTGCTTGGCATCGATCACGAACGTCTGACCTACCGCTACCAGGGACGCGAATTCCGCTTAACAGATGTGCATGGAAACGTCGTCAAAGACATTTTAGCTTAGGGGCTGAAACTAGATTCAATATCGGTCAGATCCTAAGCAATCGAGCAATGATCATTTCAGAAGTTTAGCCATCGGTGATTGTCACTGGAGCTGCCCTCGTGCAACCTCGCGGAATTATCGAACGCATACTGATTGTCGCATCCTGTTAGATTGTCCAATCTAACAGGATGAGGTGGCTAGGACTTCACGGGCGCACCAACACCTTATTGACCGAGAGTCATTTCGAAGCTGGTCGGTGATAAATAGTCTATTCCAGAATGTCGTCGCCTCGAGTTGTAGTAGTTGATGTATTCCCTGATTTCTTCGTCTGCTTTTCAGAAGGAATCGTAAGCGGAGGGAATTGTAAGCTGTCATTTCTAATTCGGTTTTGATGGTTCCGAAACTGGATTCGATAATCGCATTGTCGAAGCAGTCTGCAGCGCGACTCACGCTTTGAAGCATCTTGGCGCGTTCAAAGATCTTGCGGTACTTCGCTCCTTCGTATCGTCCGCCACGGTCGGAGTGGTGGACGAGCCCTATCGGTGGCTGTCTGGCTTTGATGGCCTGACCGATCGCTTCGATGACAAGTGGTTCGGCCATGTTGGTGTCTAGCGTCTATCCGACGATCTTTCGCGAGAACGAGTCCATTAACATTGCCATGTATGCAAACCAGCTTGGTGCGATGCCGCGGGTGGTGGCGCGGGGGACAGGCAACAAGCATGCGGGGTGGAATGCCGGATGGTTTTCCCATAAAGCTTGCATGTGATGAATAACGGCGTTGATCTACCTGTGCTTGCCTGTCCCTGCTCGTTTCCTCAAAATCAGGTCCACGGTCGTCGGGACCTTTCATTTTAGAAGCCGCTTTGTCACCGTTTCCCGTATCGTCGGGCGTCTCGGAATTGGAGTTGGGGTGAGTGCGTTTCTTGCCAACGAACTCCTCACGACTGACTTTGCCGTCCTCGTTCTTGTCAAAGCGATTGAATCGCCCTTCGAGACCAGGCTTGCCTTTGAGTCCATTCTTGTATTCTTCAAACGACAGATGATCGTCCTTGTTCGCATCCCAGCGGTCAAAAGGAACGTTTCGATCGGAGTTGCCTTTCTTGTTAGTCGGCATGTCTTTACTACGATCGGAGTTGCCTTTCTTCTCGGCTGGCATTGGATTTTCTGGATTCTCTTGCCGAGAACTGAGCGCCGAATCGGCGTATGACTTGCGATCTTTGTTGTGAACAACTTCAGGGAAGCTACGAAGAAACTGATTTTCATCCACCAGATTGAGATAGTAATGCGTCGTCCTATCGGGAAGCTTAGCGGTTACTTCGTTGTGATCCTTCAGCGTCGCGAGCAGGCGGAACCATTCTTCGTATTCCTCGCCACCGTTAAGCGTGTAGATCAAGTCCGCCTGCGTAACGTTGGCTCCGTTTTCGCGATAAATAAATTTAACATCCTGCCCTTCTCTTTCATGAGACTCGACAATGCAGATCTTTTCCATGTTGGGCAATGGTTCCGAGCAGGCGTGGTTGTAATACGGATAGCTCGCTTTCATCTCGGTCAGAGCGGTCGAGAGTAGCGCATCCATCTTCGCTGTCCGCTCAGGCATCGACTCGGCGAGATTCTTTAGTTCTTCAATATCCAGCCGCTGGGCTTTGCCGCTGCTCGAATCGTAAAGCTGAAACAAATCCAAAGGAGCCGTCTCCGGGTTGTTGACGTGATCGTAGTTGCGAACCAGTTTGTAGTCGCCAACGCGAATTGTGCTTTCCAAGGCTCCGTTGTGGGGGTAATGCCAGACCATCGTGTCGCGAGGCGTGCCATCATCGTGTTTGACGAGTTGCGCATCTTTGGGATCGTTCAGCAACAGCGGTAGAAGGTCGCATCCATCGAGATTCTTCTGAGCCGGCTTCGGCGTTTTCGTCATCGCCAGAATGGTGGGGTAGAAATCGAGACCGTTAGCCATTACATCCGTTTGCATACCCGAGCCAATACCCGGCCCTGCAATCAGGAGGGGCACCCGAGTCCCGCCTTCCAATGCCGATTTTTTCCCCTCGGCGAGAGGTTCGTTGTCGGTGTAGCGCTCCTTCGTACTGCCCTCCATACCGCCGTTGTCAGAGGTGAAGATGACGAAAGTGTTCTCGCTCAAACTATGCCCGGGCCAACGCGGATCGTCCGTTTCCTCGAGGTAGTCAAAGATGCCCCCGATGTAGTAATCCATTTCCTCGACCATCGAGCAGTAAAACGGATTCAACTGTCCGGGCGTGTCCTTCTTG
>JBLINZ010000375.1:0-6324 GCA_047639375.1 Mariniblastus sp.
CATCCTAGAAGAACCGTTTTTCGTGTTAGCCACCCAAAACCCAATTGAGATGGAAGGCACGTATCCGCTGCCAGAAGCCCAGCTCGATCGATTCATGTTCAATGTGAAGATCGACTATCTCAGCCAGGACGACGAAGTCAAAGTCGTTCAGCGAACGACTTCCAATGCCCGGCCAACGATCGACCAATTGTTTACAGCCGACGACGTGAAGCGATTTCACGAGATCGTTCGTAAAGTCCCTGTCGCCGAAGAATTGGTTCGCTATGCCGTGCAGATTGCCGATGCCAGCCGACCCGGCCGCGACGGAGCACCTGATTTCGTCAACCAGTTCGTGAACTGGGGAGCGGGCTTGCGGGGTGCTCAGAATCTGATTCTGGGAGCCAAAGCCCGGGCCTTGTTCAACGGCCGTTCTCACGTCAATCTCGATGATATTCAATCGCTTGCCCATCCCGTATTGCGGCATCGAATTTTGCCAAGCTATCGGGCGGAGGCGGAAGGCGTCACCGTCGAAAAAATCGTTGATCAATTACTGGCTCATGTGACCAAGCCCGTTGGCTAGTCTCAAACCCCATCGTGAAATCAAGAGTTTAAGTCGCCGGCCTATTTTTAAACACAACTGCTCCACCATCAGGATCAAACTTGTCAGACGTCGTCAACGAGAAAGATGATGCTCCTTCGCTGGGCCGTTCCTCAGTCGCCATATCGGCTGACTCGGTGATGCGAATTAAGAACCTTGAGATGCGCGCCAAGATTGTGGTCGAAGGATTCATGGCTGGCTTGCACCGCAGCCCCTACCATGGTTTTTCCGTTGAGTTCACGGACTATCGACAGTATTCGGTGGGCGATGATCTTCGGTATTTAGATTGGAAATTGTACGCGCGTCGCGACCGCTATTACATCAAACGATTTGAAGACGAGACCAACCAGCGATGTTATTTGCTGCTGGACATGAGTAAGTCGATGCAATTTGGTGAGCGAGGTGGGCCGTCATCGAGTGGAGAGCCCGAAACATTCAGCAAGCTTGAATATGCCAAAACGATGGCGGCGACGTTGGCTTGGTTTCTCAACCAGCAGCGAGATGCCGTTGGATTAGTAACGTTTGGTGATCGAATCGTTGATCTATTGCCGCCCCGATACCGCGCGGGTCATCTTCGACGCCTGATGATCATGCTGGAAAACTCAACTTCGGGAAATTCTACTGATTTGGCAGCACCGTTGGAACAAATCGCTCAGACGGTCAGCAAGCGAGGCTTGGTTGTTTTGATTTCGGATTTACTGGTCCCCGTGGAGCAGTTCGAAAAGAATCTCAGCTATCTCCGTTCTCGCGGACATGAAGTCGTGATTCTGCGTGTGCTGGATCCGGCAGAAGTCGATTTTGATTTCGATCAAGCGTCTTTGTTTCACGACCTTGAGACGGGTCGTGAAATTTACGTTGATCCCACCAATGCCGCAGCCGATTATCGCAGCCGTTTTGCTGAGCATGAGCAAGCGATTAAGAAAAGTTGCGATCAGTTAGGGATCGAGTTTTTTCAAATTCGAACCGACCAGCCACTGGAAACCGCCCTGTTTGACTTGATTCAAACTCGGGCCCGCGGCGGAAAACACGCCAAGCGGGCGACGCAAGTTGCTTCGTCTCTGGCGGGAGATGAATCATGAGTGCACTCGCTTGGATTTTTGGCTTGGGCGTCCTGGCCGTTGGTTTCCCCCTACTGTTTCACTTGATTAAGCGGACTCCCAAAGGACAGACCCAATTCAGTTCGTTGATGTTTCTTAAGCCCACGCCCCCCATGTTGACGCGGCGTAGTCGGCTGGAAAATATTCTTCTATTGCTACTGCGGGCTGCTGCGATTTGCCTGATTGCCTTCGCATTCATGCGTCCGTTTTTTCGGGGGACTGAGACGCTGACGGAAATTGAATTGGCGAATCGACGTGTGGCTATTCTGGTCGACACCAGCGCCAGCCTTCAACGCCAAGGGCTCTGGGAGCAGACAAAAGAACGCGTGACTGAAATCCTGGATGATTTGGACTCAGGTGATGACGTGGCTTTGTATGCGTTTGATCAACAGATTCGAGAAATCGTTGGATTTGAATCGACTGCCTCGGATGACTCTGATCAACCAAGCCTGATTCGCGAGGGAATGGATCAATTGGAACCGGGCTGGAAGCGATCTGACCTTGGGCAAGCCTTGGTGACGTTGGCCGATCAAATGGACGTCTGGCGAGATTCGATGCAAGCAAAAAATGGGGGTGCGCCGTCCAAGCTTCAGATCCTCGTAGTCAGTGACCTGCAAGACGGTTCCACGGTAGACTCGTTGCAGTCGTATCAATGGCCGAGTCAGGTGTTTGTCGATTTCAAGCTGGTGGTGCCCGACAATGTTTCCAATGCGACCATTCAATTGCTGGATCAGGTCGAGGAAGAAGCTGAACCAGGGATTCGCGTTCGCGTTGCCAATTCCGAAGATTCGAAACTGGATCAGTTTTTCGTTAGCTGGGGGGCCAGCACTGACATTCAGAATGATGAACGGATGCCGTTCTATGTTCCCGGGGGGACCAGTCGCGTTCTCAACGTGGAGCCGGATCTCGCTATTTCGGCTCAGCAGTTTTCGGTGTTCGGCGATCAAGAAGATTTTGATAATACGTTTTTTGTAGTTCCACCCCGCCAGCAAGAATTGACGATCGCTTACCTCGGGACCGATGAAAGCGATGACCCTGAGTTTCCGCAGTACTATTTACGTCGGGCGCTGATTGAAACGTCGTCGCGGTTGACGCGGGTACGTGAGGTGTCCGAGTCGGATCGAATTGTCGAACCCAGTTCGCCAACTTTGCTGGTCGTGACGTCGCTCCTTGAGGCGTCTCGTCGAGACGAAGTCCAATCGTTTCTGGATGCAGGTGGAACGATGCTTGTGGTGTTGACGGAGGATCTATTGGTTGAACAAACCGCCGCTTGGACGGGGGCTCGTCTGGAGCAAGAATCCTCAACCACACGCGAGTCAACCGATGACTACTCGATGTTGTCGGAAATTGACTTTGCCAGTTCGTTGTTTCAGCCGTTTGCCAATCCGCTCTACAACGATTTTACGAAAATCAAGTTCTGGAACCATCGCTCGGTTGAGTTGAACGAGTCAACGGTTCGCGTACTCGCAAGATTTGACGATGAGGCGCCCGCCGTTTGGTTGCGTGAACTTGAACGCGGTGGACGCGTTTACACGCTGGCGACCGGGTGGCATCCCCGACAAAGCCAACTGGCTCTGTCGACGAAGTTCGTTCCCTTCATTAACGGTCTGGTAGAGATCGCCGCCGACTTGCCAAAATTAGAACGCACGTTGTTGGTCGGCGAGCCGATTGAGTTTCCGAAACTTAAGACTGGCCAAGAGCGAGAGATGATCGCGCCGGATGGAACTGTCGAATTGATCACCGCTGATCAAACGCGTTTTTCAGAAACGAATCAACCGGGAATCTATCGTTTGGTCGCGAAATCAATGTTTGAGGCAACCGACGAAGTCAACCAAGATGCTGTCAACGTCGAGATTTTGTTCGCGGTTAACGTAGATCGCCGGGAGAGCAAGACGACGGCGATTCCAATTGAGAAAATCGAGATGTATGGTGTCAATGTAGGTCAACAGGACTCGGAGACCAGTGAATTGGCACAAATGCGAGAAATGCGTGATCGCGATTTGGAGAGCAGCCAGAAGGTCTGGAAGTGGTTGATCTTGGTGGCGATCGGCCTTCTGATTTTTGAGACTTGGTTGGCCGGTCGGACAAGCGTCCTGCAAACAGCCTCGAACACGACAAGCGTCAATGTGCCAACTGGTCAGATGCAGGGAGAGACAAGCTAATGGATCAATTGTTAACTGACCGACTTGAGCCCGTCGTTCGTCGAATTCGAGTTCGCCGAATCGGAATTGCGCTCGCGGTAGTGTTCGGCGTGGCCACCCTCGTGGTGGCTTGGATGGTATACCAAAATCGAATTGGGCAGTTGGATGCCTCGTCTGGGGTCGTCTGGTTGCTTGGCGCGACAGCGCTGGCATCGATCGTGGCTTTGGTGCTGGCAGTCGTGAATGCAAAATCAGCAACGGAAATCGCAGCCGACATCGAACGGCGACACCCCGAATTGGATGCTTCGTTGTTGACCGCGATTGAGATCGAGCCGAACGAGAATCAGTCCTACGATTTCTTGGAACAAGACGTACTGAGGACCGCGATCACTCACAGCTATCAAAATTCTTGGCCAGCGTTGGTGCCTGCGTGGCAGCTTTTGGCCGCTCCACTCGCGGGAGCGATTGGGCTGTTGGCATTCGCGATTACGATCTTGAGTTTGGTGTTATTCTCGAAGCCGTTGCCTGTGGATCCCACCATTGCGTTTGCTGATGCCGCGGTCGATGCGACGAATTTTGTGATCTCCGTGGAGCCGGGAAATGCCGAAGTCGAACGTGGAACCAGTCTGCTGGTGTTGGCTCGATTCGAACAGTCGATTCCACCGGAAGCAAGCCTTGTCATGACGGACGCCGAGGGCGCTGAATCACGAATCGCGATGAACAAGAGCCTGGACGATCCCGTGTTTGGGGCCAGGATTGCTTCCATTTCGAAAGCGGTTGACTATCGGATCGAATTCGCGGATCAGCAAAGCGATGAGTTTCAGGTGTCGGTCTATGAGTTACCGCAATTGATTCGAGCCGACGCGACGTTGAAGTATCCCGCGTTCGCCGAATTGGATGACAAAATCGTGCAAGACTTCCGGCGTGTTTCGGCGGTTGAAGGCACCCAAGTCGAATTGACGTTTTTCGTTAACAAGCCAATCACGTCGGCGATCCTGTTCCCGCAAGGGACCGGTGGGGATTTGGGGGAGCCGATTGAAGTTGAATCGGATCCGAATGATCCAAGGAAATTGGTTGTCAACCTCACGTTGTTGGAGTCAAGGAAGTATGAGCTCGAGTTGACGGATACGACGAATCGAGAAAACCGCACGCCGCCCAAGTTTGTTTTGAATGTGCTTGGGAATCGATTGCCTGATTTGAAATTAATTGACCCTACCCGGGATGTCGTTGCGTCTCCGATTGAAGAGATTCAATTGGCGGCTAGCGCTTGGGATGACTTCGGGCTCAAAGCGTTCGGGCTGCGGTTTGGGATTCCTGGTCAAGAGGAACAGGAACTCTTGCTTCAGCAGACACCGGCTGGCAAGAATCGCAAACGCGTTGACCATTTGCTTGAGTTGGAAGCCCTGCAAGCCAAACCAGATGACTTAGTGACGTACCATTTCTGGGCCGAAGACCTCGGTAGCGATGGTGAACGGCGACGGGTTTCTAGTGATATGTTTTTTGCGGAGGTCCGGCATTTCGAGGAGATTTTCCGTCAGGGCCAGGCTCCTCCTGGAGGCGAGCAACCACCGCCGCCGCCTGGTGAACAAGGTAGTCAGAACGCCGAGCAGGCCCAGGAGTTGGCGGAACTTCAGAAAGATATCATCAACGGGATTTGGAAAGTGATTCGGCGAGAGCGGTCAGCGGCACTGACCGATCAGTTTTTGCCCGACACTGAGTTGTTGGCTGCTTCGCAAAGAGACGCCCTTGAGAGTCTGGCGGAGTTGGTCGAGAAACTGCAAGATCCTCAGTCCAAGGCGTACGTTGAGCCGGTGCGAGAATCGATGAACGAAGTCGTATCGAATCTGATGGAGGCGAAACAAGATCAGGATTCCGCTTCGCTCAAGCCTGCGTTGTCGAGTGCACAGGCGGCTTATCAGGGGCTCTTGAAATTGCGGGCCCGCGAGCATGAAGTCGTGTTGCAGCAGCAACAGCAACCTCAGCCCGGTCAGCCACAGCAAAACAATCGGTCGCAACAGCAGCTCGAGCAGTTGAATCTTGAAGAAGATGAGAGTCGATACGAGAACGAAAAAACGGCTCAAGTTCAATCCGAGCAAGCTCAGGAGCAGCAAGAGGATCGGCAAGTCTTGAATCGGTTACGTGAATTGGCTCGGCGACAAAGCGATTTGAACGAGCGTGTGAAGGAACTTCAGTCGGCCCTCGAAGAAGCCGAATCCCAGGAAGCGAAGGAAGAGATTGAGCGGCGTTTGAAATCGCTTCAAGAGCAACAGGAGCAACTGCTTCGAGACACCGATGAACTGCTTGACCGGATGCAAGAAGAGCAGAATCAGCAGCGGATGGCGGAGCAGTCAGAAAAATTGGAGGAAACACGCGAGAGCCTCCAGAAGGCTTCGGAAGCCTTGAGTGAGAATCAGGCCTCTAAGGCAGCCGCCGAAGGCACCCGGGCGCAGCGTGACTTGGAAGAGCTTCGCGATGAGTTCCAAGAGCAGACGTCGGGACAGTTTTCAGA
>JBLINZ010000376.1:0-6281 GCA_047639375.1 Mariniblastus sp.
TGAGGGCGAAAATTTGTCCACTCGAACGTCCAACACGCCGACGCCTGCCGGCTAATCGTTAAACGACCAATTCACTCGCACAATAAATCAATTGATCGGCAAGCGGGGAAGCCACCTTGTTAGCGGCTTGCCTTCTATGGCAGTACGCCCTCGCGGATGCAGCTCACGCATCGGGATACCCCAGTCGCCCCCGGCACGGCGTTTCCACAAAACTCAATGCACACCGATTCACCATCAGCCTACTAGGCAGCTTGTGAGCCTGACGAAACCAGACGTGCCTCGGCACTCGCATCATCGGTTTTGACTTTTTTCTCATAACCAGCTGAATCGATTTTCATGAACCCGCCAATCAACACGACGGCCAGCATCAAAACGCAAAGAATGTTGAGCCAGTGTTGTTCGCGTTCGCGAAACTTTTGAGCCGTTTTGCTGCGTCCGGAAAGCACCGAAGCCAAGTAGAAAATAGCCAGTCCCAGCAAGATTTTAACACCCAACATCAAGTTATAGGAGACACTCAGGTGAAATCCCATTGCTTTCATAGCGGTATTGTAGAGACCGCTAACCAACAGGAACAAAATCGAGATCATCACCAATTTCGCCCATCGGCGGCGAACGGATTCCCGTAACTCCGCCGAAGCATTCGATTCACTGGCTGCGGGAACGAATGAGAACCTCATGAACAACGTCCCCCCGACCAAGGCAATCGCCGGGAGAATATGAAACCAGCGTGATACAAGGCCAATGATTTCTTGAGTGCTCATGTTCGATTTCCAGATTGGGTCACACGGTGGGCTTCGGATCAATCTCGAAGCGCCTTAAGTTCGGTGAATCGGACGAAGATCTCGTTCGCCCATTTCTAACGACCAAATGTAACCGCTAAAACTCAAACGACGCAACGGCTGGATGTCCGACAGCCAGTTTTTCTCGAATCAGGCTTGAGCAACTCAGTCGTTCACAAATCAGTTTAGCTCCAGCCATTCCTCTTCGGCGGCCGCCAGTTGCTCGGAAATCACTTCAATCTGATTGTGAAGCTCCATGGCCTTAGTCGGGTCCGTCATTACCAGCATGTTTTGGCTAAACTTTTTCTTTTCATCATCCAAACGGGCAATCTTCCGTTCAATGGCTTTGATTTTCTTTTTGAGTTCACGTTGTTCGTTCTGAGTTAGAACTTTTTCGCCACCGGACATTTTATCGGCGGGCGGCGAACCGGCCGAACTGGATTGACTATCCCGTTCGCCTTCCTCAATCTCTTTGTTGATGTAATAGAGATAGGCATTGTAGTCGCCGATGTAATTCTTCACTGAACCGTCTCGGACTTCAACGATCGACGTTGCGATTCGTTTCATGAAGTGACGGTCGTGACTCGTAAAGATCACCGTCCCTTTGTAAGCCAACAACGCTTCGGCAAGAGCTTCGACGGTTTCGACATCCAAGTGGTTGCCAGGTTCGTCCAGGACGAGAATGTTGTACTCTCCCAACAGCAACCCAGCCATGCAGAGTCGCGCACGTTCACCCCCAGAAAGCACTTTGATTTTTTTCTGAACGTGCTCATCTCGAAACAACAACGAGCCGGCAACGGCCAGAATTTGTTGATCGGTTGTGCCCTTGATGGCTTGGTATTCCAAATATTCCAGCACTGTGTCATTGGGTGGCAGCGTTGTGTAAACGTGCTGAGCATAGGTTCCAATCGAGACATTGTGCCCCCAGCGAACGTGCCCGTCGAGACTCTCGAGCGATCCAACTAACGTTCGCAGCAACGTCGTTTTCCCTTGGCCGTTGTCGCCAACGATGGCCGCTCGTTGTTGGTGTTCGATCTCGATGTTGATGTTTTCCGCCACTCGATGATCGGAATACCCAATCGCAACGTCTTCACAGCGAACGGCCGCACCCTGTTTGGGCTCGACCACCGGGGCTTGGATGTAAGCCGTTTTTTCGTCGGTTGCGACCTCGTTGAGCTGCAATCGATCCAGCTGCTTCTGTTTCGAGCGAGCTTGGCTAGCCGTATTCGCCCCCGCTTTGTTCTTGGCGATGAACCGCTCCAACTGCTTCTGCTTGGCAGCTGTCGAAACGTTTTCGCGAATCGCTTGCTCTCGGCGTTCCGTTTGGTACTCGAGGAACTTGGCGATCTTGCCGGGGTACATTGTCAACGTCCCTCGAGTCAAATCGAGGGTATGATCGCAAGTCGATCTCAGGAACGTCCGATCGTGAGAGACCACGACGCAAGCCTGACGGAACGAGACAAGAAAATGTTCCAGCAGAATTTGAGTACGTAAATCTAAAAAGTTGGTCGGTTCGTCAAGCAACAACAAGTTCGGTTCGTGCAACAGCAGCGCCGCCAGTTTGACACGGGTTTGCCAACCCCCTGAAAGTGCTTTTACCGGTCCAAACAGATAGTCGCCCTTGATCTCGAACTTGCCCGCGACCTCGCCACATTTCCAGTCGGGCTGCTCACTATCCCGCATCAAAAAATCGAGCGCCGACTCGCCTTCGGAAAACGGGTCGTGTTGACGCAAATAGCCGACTCGCAAATTCGGAGACTTGATGACCTCGCCAGCGTCAAGTTCTTCCTCACCGAGCAAGATCCTCAGCAGCGTGGATTTGCCGGCACCATTTCGTCCCACAAACCCGATCTTGGCTTCATCTGTGATGGTGGCTTCGGCGTTTTCCAAGAGGACCTGGTCACCGTAACTCTTGTATGCGTTTCTAATTTGAAAAAGTACGGCCATGGGGGCGTATTCGACTGACTCTTATCTCGGTTTTGCGTTGATTTGAAAGCGACTAACATAGTTGATCAGGCCCAAACGCTCAACCTTCAGAATGGCTCGCAATTCTTGCCCGGAAATTTGGACGCTCACTCGTCTTTTCCAAACAACACGCAGATTGGCGCCTGCACATTGAGCGACTTGCGGGCAAACGTCAATTTGCCGGTGGTTTGGTCAATCTCAAATAATGCCAATGTGTTCGAATGTTGCCCTGCCGCAATCAGCCACTTGCCGCTCGGGTCGAGATTGAAATTCCGTGGGCAGGCACCCCGAATGGCCTCGTGCTCAACAAATCTCAGCTTTCCAGTCGACGGGTCGACTGAAAAAACTGAAATCGAATCATGGCCTCGATTCGAGGAGTACACAAATTTACCACTCGGATGGACGCGGATCTCAGCGGCTGAGTTCAGGAATCTGTCTTTGTCTTCTGGCGATAGCGTCTCGATCAATTGAATGTTCTTAAAACTGGCATCCTCAGCACCATATTCAAAAACGCTGACGGTCAAACTTAGCTCGTTCAAGACATAGGCGTACTTCCCGTTGGGGTGGAATTTCATGTGACGAGGGCCTGAACCCGGCGGGACTTCAATCTTCGCATGTAGCTTGAGCTCAGCGGACGCGTGATCCAACGCATACACGACAACACGATCCAAGCCCAAATCGGGGACCATCAAAAACCGATTGTCAGGACTCGTTCCAACCCAATGCGGATGAGCGTTGTCTTGCCGCTTACCAACGACGCCAGCCCCCACACCGTGTTCGATCACCTCCACGCGTTGATTAAGATCCCCATCCGGATTCACCAGATAGGACGACACCGACCCACCGCCATAATGAGCCGACGTGAGGACGCGGCCTGTTGGGTCGATAGCAACGCAAGCAGCGCCGCCGTCGCCTGTGGGCAGCTTGTTCAGCAGCCGAAGTGTTTTTCGTCCAGCCTGTTTGCCCTGATCGCTGTCACCGATCGCAAACGCTGCGACACTGCCACCGGCCTCTCGATCGGTCGCGTAAAGCACGTTTCCATTCGGATGAAGCGCGAGAAATCCTGCGCCTGTGGAATCAGAGACGATCGTCGGACTGGATAGTTTCCCCGTCTTGGTGTCCAACGTGAAGTGATAAATCCCAGCTTGCGAGGAGCCAATCCACACGTCAACTTCGTCGGCTTGAATGTCTGTGCCCCAAATCGCTATTAGGCTTATTACGAAGGCCGCAGCCCAGCGTAAACTGCGTGAAAGTCCGAAATAATTTCGTGGCTCAATCGAGACAGCGGTAACGGTCTCACGTTTTGTCTGGGGCATGTTTCAACCTGTTCTATCGTTGGGACTGGATTTTCAAGTGGCGGTTCAGGCGATCACTACAGTAACCCGACGCGTTCGGGCTGGTTGATTTAATGACCGTTAAAGTGGGGCTATCATAGCCCGAATGCGTAAGCGAGGCAGAGCCCGCTTTAGTGGCACGCCTTCGATCGCAATGCGTCCTCGCTGACCAGTCGGGCTACCATTTTCGCCTTCGGCTCACTAAATCAACAAGCCTTGACGCTCCGGGGGAGAATTTCATAAAGAGATACCAACAGAAACGATTAAGCGATTCTCACTAGTTTTTGCCAATCGCACTAAATTTTTGCGAAGAGCTATACAACAAAGCGGCCGTTGCACCCGAACGAGTAACCAACGGCCGCCAAGTATTCGAGAGCGACACGATGGGTTAGACACCCGTCGCAACTGATTTCTGGATCCGCTCGATCGCGGTCATCGTGTTTTCGAGGCTATTGAAAGCGCTCAAGCGGAAATAACCTTCGCCGGCTGCACCAAATCCACTGCCTGGCGTTCCAACGATGTGCGATTTCTCGAGCAACTGGTCAAAGAAATTCCAGCTGGTCATCTCGTCTGGAGTTTTAATCCATACGTAGGGAGCGTTGATCCCGCCAAAGACTTCGAATCCGGCAGCGGTCAAACCTTCGCGGAGCAGACGCGCGTTGTTCATGTAAAACGAAACCAACTCAGCGATCTGCTGCTTGCCTTCGTCTGAATAAGCCGCCACCGCTCCACGTTGAACCGGGTAAGAGACTCCATTGAATTTGGTGCAATGCCGACGATTCCACAAGGGATGAATCAACTGCGTCTCGCCGGCCTTCGTCGTGCCCTTCAGTGATTTTGGAATCACGGTGAATGCACAGCGAGTGCCCGTGAAGCCAGCAGTCTTGCTGAAGCTCCTAAGTTCGATCGCCACGTCTCGGGCGCCTTCAATTTCGAAAATTGAACGAGGCACACCGTCTTCTGAGATAAACGCTTCGTACGCCGCGTCATAAAAAATGATCGCGTTGTGTTCGTTGGCGTAGGCCACCCATTTTTCCAGCGTTTCCCGCGAAGCCACCGTACCGGTCGGATTGTTGGGGTAACACAGATAAATCAAATCAACGTGTTCCGTCGGGAGAGCGGGTTCAAAATTCGTCTCGGCCGTGACTGGCATGTAGACCAATTTTGCGTATCGGCCATCGTCATCCGCGTCCCCCGTGTTTCCAGCCATCACGTTGGTATCGACGTAGACGGGATAAACCGGATCCAAGACCGCAATCACATTGTCATCGCCAAAAATGTCCAACAAGTTTCCAGAGTCGCATTTTGATCCGTCCGAGACGAAAATCTCGTCAGCAGAAACATCGATGCCTCGATCTTGATAGTCGTTTTTCGCGATCGCCTCTCGGAGGAACCCGTATCCTTGCTCGGGACCATAGCCGCGAAACGTCGCCTTGACGGCCATCTCGTCAACGGCTTCATGCATCGCTTTCACGACCGCCGGGCACAGCGGTTGAGTCACGTCCCCAATTCCCATTTTGATGACATCAGCATCCGGATTGGATTCGCAAAACGCTGTTACGCGTCGTCCGATTTCTGGGAACAAGTAACCAGCTTGCAGCTTCAAATAGTTTTCGTTGATACGGGCCATCGTTTTTGCTCTCGTCTGGATTCAGCGAAACCTGGCAGGATGCGTGCCAATACGGTTTCGCGAGGTCTAAATTGTTTAATGAAAAGCGAACAACAATGATCACAGAATCAACAGCGAAACACAAGTGATCGCCGTGTTGTGAATCGCATGCATCGTCATTGAACCGATCAACGAATTTCGCCATTCACGCGCCAATGAGAATCCAATCGCCAACGTTGCCAAGACCGGGATCCCATAGATCCCTTGGGGGTGAATCGAGGCAAAGATCAAACCGTTGATGATTGCCGACAACATCACGCTGGTCGATCTTCTCCAGCCGGAACTCCAGTCTCGCAAGTGTCGGTATAACACGCCACGAAACATGGTTTCTTCCACGATGGGAGCCGCCACGCAGGCGGTCAAAAAAATCAACAAAATCATCGGGAGACCACCCGCTTGGATATAGTCCTGCACGGGATGCCCAGGCACGATTGGCCGCCCGAATTCCTGTGGCTCGTGAAATCCAGCGACTACGCTGGTCAAGATCGAAACCAACGCAATCCCAGGAATCAGGAATGGCAACGTCGCGAGATA
>JBLINZ010000377.1:0-6277 GCA_047639375.1 Mariniblastus sp.
AAGGGCTCGTTTGAATCGAAGTTCCGTTTCGCTTCGCTCCCTGTCCGTTGGCTGCCGAAAAGCATTCATCCACTAGCGGATCGAAAACGGCTCCGGCGAGTGCGGTTTGGTTTTGGTAGACCGCAACAGAAACGGCGAACGAAGGAAGTTGGTGAATGTAATTTGTGGTTCCATCGAGTGGATCAACGATCCAGCAAAACTCAGACGTAGGTGAACCGCTGGGTGTTTCGTCGATCGATTCTTCACCGATGAAACGGTGGTCGGGAAATCGCTGATGCAGGAATTCTCGGATCACCCGCTGCGATTCCAGGTCGGCTTGGGTGACCCAATCGCGGTCACCTTTGGATTTTGGAGTGGTTTTTCCTAGCCATTTTTTAAGAATGGCCCCACCCAGTTGGGCGGCTTCGCAGCAAGATTTCTCAAGTTCGGCGAGATCGTGGGGCTCGAGCTGGTTCAGCATGGTGAGATCGATTGGTTGCGAGGTTGAATAAGGTTTGAGAAAATCCAGAAAACTTGTTCACTTGACTTGTCATTTTCATAAGTTGCATCCGATGAAGCGATACCAAATCAATTTTTCCGGGCGTGTTCAGGGAGTCGGGTTCCGATTCACGTCGAAGCAAGTTGCGCGGTCGTTTGAGGTGGTTGGGACCGTGCAAAACTTGCCCACTGGTAGCGTCCGCATGGTGCTGGAGGGGGCGAGATTGGAGATCGATCGATTCATTGAGTCGGTTTGCGAATCGACTCACGGCAGCGTCTCGAATATTGAGATTCAGGAGAGCCCATCGAGTAATTGTTCTGACGGGGCCGCGACGAGGCCTTTGATTGGATTTGAGATTATCGATTGACGGGGTGATCCGGGCGGATTGATATTTGCAGCGATCCGGGCGGATTGATTATTCCAGCGATCCGGGCGGATAGCGATTTACAGCGGTCCGGGCGGATAGATTATCCGGGTGATCCGGGTGAAATAGTTGTTTTGGGCCGGAAATGCGGGTGATATTTCGAGTGGGAAATTTCCTAGCCAAGACAATCGACTAACCCTTTGAAGAAATTGAACCTTGCGAGCATAATGAACGTAAGTACTAGGATTGGATTGGCTTTCCTCAAGCTCGATTCTGGTGGGTCAGCGTTTTCGCTGGTCACAGCTCCTTTTTATCTGGTCTAGGTCAATTTGACCTGTGGTTGGATAGGGATATTGATGTCAAAATAGCGGCGGTCCCGCGGGGCTGCGTTAACCCAAGTCAACTCGCTCCTGAAAAGACGATCAAAGCATGTCAGCTTTCCCTTTTTTGCTTGCTCAAAATATCAAGATCACCAACTGGCTAACTCCGGTTTGGCTAATTTCGCTTGGCATTGCCATCGGATTTATCTTGGTCCTCCTCATGTTGGCGAAAATCGTTTTTTGCCAGCGCATTAGTTGGCTCAACTCCGTCACGGAAAAGCCCGGTTTGAGGATCGGATTGGGGATCGTCACTTCGATCGCCTATTTGGGGATGTTCTTAGGGTTCTGCTATTGGCGGAATGGTTCTGAGATGTTTAGCGATTCCAGCATGGTCATGCCTCTGGGGTTCGCGATCCCATTGTCTCTGCTGTTGGGGTTTGGCGTTTGGAGTTTGGTGGCGAAGCGGATGCAGGGTGAAACCATTGGACTTTTCCGGGAAGGTTTTCTTGGCTGGATCAATTGGATTTGTGTGACGATGACCTTGTTCGCTTTGGTCGGATTTGGGTTGGCCCAGGTCAATGGTTTTGGACTGTTAAAATTTGTTGACGAGCCGATGGAAATGGTTAGCTCGCTGATGCGGTTGCCCTTCACCGGAGAATTTAAAGCCACGAAAACGATTCCGCCTTGCAAAGAGGGGGATATGGGGACGCCGGTTCCTGTTAATTTTAATGGCCGCGAACTTCAGTCGCTTGCCATGCTCTCGGATCGTTCGCTAGAAATGGGAGCCAAACCCATCATGGACATTCCCGTTCGCGAACGAATGGATCTGCCCAAATCGAGCGAGGCGTTAGTCTATCGCCAGCGAGCCGATGGGCGTGGGAGGATTCCACTGGAGGATATCGAGAATCTCTATTTTGCGAACTATAGCAAGACGGATGCGAGCCTTGAACTTAGTTGGACGATTGTCCCGGTCAATAAAGAAGTGGTTATCGTTCCGATGATCGCGTTGGCGGTCGTGGCGTTGTATTTGTTTTATCTGATACTTGCCACGATGTGTCCTAAGGTGTTTGCGATCGCTCATTCGACATTTAAAACAGAAGTCAACCAACCGCTGTTCTTGCTGGTCATGGTCGTGGGAGCGGTGTTTGTCGTCGGATCGATCTATGTGCCGTACAACACGTTTGGCGAAGACATCAAAATGTACAAGGATTCGGGCCTGACACTGATCCGTGTTTTGGCCATTTTCTTAGCGATCTGGGCGGCCAGTAAATCGGTCGCTGAAGAAATCGAAGGCCGAACGGCGTTGACTGTTCTTTCCAAGCCAGTCGGGCGTCGTCAATTCATTTTTGGCAAGTTCACCGGGATCGCGATGGCGATTGGCGTCATGTTCCTGCTGCTCGGATTGTGGTTCGTGATCTTTACGGCTTACAAACCGATTTATGACTTCCAAGAGGCTTCCAAGGGGATTTGCGAATGGCCGGAGTGTTTTGTAGAGTCCATCAATGTGATTCCAGGAATCTTCTTATGCTTCCTTGAAGTTCTAATTTTCGTCGCAATCAGTGTTGCGATTTCGACTCGTTTCGGAATTCTTGCTAACTTCCTGATTTGCTTTGCCGTCTACGTACTCGGTCACCTGACTCCGTTGTTGGTCCAGTCGTCGCTAGGAGCTTTCGAAACGGTGGTGGTGTTTGGTCAATTGATTGCGATCGTATTTCCTGTGCTCAATCATTTCGATATTCAAGCCGCGATCAACACGAATTCCGCCGTCCCCATGGCCTACATCGGGTGGTCAATTATCTATACGGGGCTCTACGGTTCGATGGCCATGCTGTTGGCTTTGGTGCTATTTGAAGACCGCGACCTGGCGTAACGAATATCGTTAACCCAGCTGTGCGTCGATCGGTTGCTTGGGGAACCAGGTAATTGGGAATCAACGCGTCGCTGGTCTTGCTGACCACCACTCTGCGTTTGGCACTGTCGCCTTATAGCTTCTACACGTTGCCTGCCGGCTAATCGTTAAACGATCTATTGGCTGGGGTGTTGAATCGACAGGCCCGTGAGCGGGTGGGGCTGATCTTTAAGGGAAACTCGCTTACGCGTCGGGCTACCCCAAAAGTCGCCGTCTCGTCGGGTTGGCAATCTTCTGGCAGTGGGGCCGATGGTTACTCGCCCATGACTGGCAGTTTAAGCTGCTTTTTCGGTCTCGACTGAATCGATTGCCACCGATTCTCGACCGAAGGGAGGCTTGAACGGCAGCACGTTGGTGTCTTCGTCGTTGACCAAACCAAACGGGCCTGTGCTTTGGGCTTCGCCGGCGGTCCAGCGATGGCTTGCGATCGAATCAATAATGTCTTGCGCGATCACGACGGCTTGACGTCCCTGTTCGACAGAGACGGTTGGCATCTCATTATTGTTGATTGCCGAGATCCAGTCTTTTTGTTCGGAAAGGATTGCGTTTTCCGTCGGCACTTTGATTTCCGATTTCGGCAGGATCTTGGTGAACAGTTCGTCACGAATGAACGCCTGTTGTTCTGGGGTGGTGTCCAGTAGGTCGTACCTACGATTCTTGATCCAGCCAGGGATCTTAACAAACGTGACGGTACTTTCGGCAAGATTGACAGCGGCGAAACCGTTGGTGCCAAAAATTTGTATCGATCGTTCTGGCGTAAAACTACAGCGTGAAGCGGTGAGATTGGCCACGCCACCACAGCTAAATTGGATTCGGGCTTGGGCAATGTCTTCGTTGTGACCAAACATCGACATCCCGTTGCCGCGTGTCTCGACGACTTGTCCAGGAAACATAGAATTGACGAGATCAATATCGTGAATCATCAAATCATGGACGACGCCAATGTCGGTTGAGCGGAAAGTGTAGCCACTCATCCGGGACGCTTGGATGAATTTCGGTTGTCCGACAAGATTCAGGGCGGCTTTGATCGCCGGATTGAAACGTTCGCAATGACCGACTTGGATGACGCATTGATGGCGATCTGCGAGATGCACAAGTTCCTGAGCATCGCTGACAGAATCGGTCAGCGGTTTTTCGATCAGCGTATGAATGTTGGCTTTAAGCAACTCGCTCGCGATGCCGAAATGCATACGGGTCGGAGTCGCGACTACCGCGGCATCGATTTGATCGATGAGTTTTCGATAGTCGCTGACGACAGGCGTTGCGACTTGATCAAGTACTTGTTGCTGTGCGGAGGGACTGGGGTCAGCCACTCCGACGAGCTCAACATTGTCTTGGGTACTGAGCAGGCGTGCATGGATTTTACCCAGGTGCCCTGCTCCTACGACGGCAACTCGCAACTTATTCACGCTGCTTTTCTCCTTAGTTCACGACCACGACCATGACGTCCCGCTTGGGAAATCGCAACTTTATCGAGGAAGTGTTGAATCTCGGGAAGCAAATACCCTTTGGACTCGAGAATCTCTTCGCAATTCGAAAGTCCCACACGGGCCCGATACATTAATCGGTAGGCTTCGTTGATCGCATCGATGACTTGTTGGTCAAAGTCATTTCTCCGCAAAGCGACGATGTTGATGCATCGTGCTCGAGCGGGGCTGCCATCGGCCAACATGTACGGTGCGATGTCTTGTAGAACGCGGCCAGCGGCGCCGACGAACGTGTAGCAGCCAATGGATCCATAATGCGTGACTGCGACTGAGCCGGACAGTGTGGCGTGATGGTCCACGTGAACGTGGCCACCCAGCATGGAGCCATGGCCAATGATGACGCGGTCTGCGATCATGCAATCGTGAGCGATATGAACGTTGCCCATGAAGTAACAGTCATTACCAACGCGGGTGTAACCGTCTTCTTTTTCGGTGGCCCGATTGACCGTCACGCATTCGCGAATCACATTTCGATCGCCGATGATGACTTTGGTTTCCGTCCCCCGATAGCTTAGGTCTTGGGGGGCTCCCCCCAACACCGCACCTGGCGAGATCACGTTGTCCTCACCAATTGTGACGTCGCCAAGGATCGTGACGTTGTTGATCAATTTCGTGCCCCGGCCAATTTTGGCTTGGGGCCCGATCACGCAAAACGGGCCGATTTCCACACCTGGCCCAATTTCAGCTTTCGGATCCACGCAGGCGAGGTTCGAAATTTTTTGGGCGGCAGGCTCCGAAGATTCGGGGGCTGGCGAGTTTTCGTTAAAAGGAAGTATGTCCACAGCTTTTCATTTCAAGCAGAGATGCGGATGGATTGTGTCTTTACGATTTGTTGAAGCAAAGCGAAAACCATTTGAGAATTCAAGCGGTGGCCACTTCGCGACGCGGTGAATTTTCCAATCAGGTCAGTTCCTGAAAGGGCAAAATCACCCACCATGTCCAGCAGTTTGTGTCGGGCACATTCGTTTTCAAACCGGAGCTTGTTTTCGAGTGGGCCGTGATCATCAAATACCAAGATGTCTTGGTACGAAACTCGTTTCCCCAAGCCCTGCTGCTGAAGCTGTTCGGCTTCGTGTAACAGGACGAAGGTGCGTGCCGGGGCAATTTCGGTTCTAAAGCGATCTCGCGTCATTACAGATGTGAACGCTTGAGAACCAATCGCGGGGCACGGATAACTCAAAAGATAGGTCAGCTCAAATTCGTGTGAATCGGCCGGTTCAGCTTGAATCCAGGAATGATCGTCGCCGACCCGAATCGATGACTCAACACGAATGACTTGACGGTCATGGTGTTGCTCAACGATTTCCGTTTGTTCGAGTGCCTTCACGAACGCTTCGCTGGAGCCATCGCAACCTGGCATTTCGGCCCGATTGACGTGGATCTCGCAATTGTCGATTTGCATGCCTGCTAACGCAGCCATGACGTGCTCGACCATTTCGACGGGGCATCCGTTGGCGATAAGTGTTGTCCGACGAGGCCCGTTGATTCGGTTTTGCACGATTGCTGGGATTCTTGGGTTCCCTGGGAGATCCGTCCTTACAAACACGATTCCCGTGTTGGGATCGGCTGGGTGAAAAGTCAGCTGAACGTCCTGCCCGCTCCAGAATCCGTAACCGGATGCTGAGACGCTATTGGCGATGGTCGTTTGTTTGCGGGGAAAAAAGATCAAGTGTCTACTTTCGGGATCTCAAAAAGGGGTTCAAGTGAATCCAGTGACTT
>JBLINZ010000378.1:0-6260 GCA_047639375.1 Mariniblastus sp.
GCAAACGAGTGAAATGGCAAGCGACGCGTACGCAACAGGCAGTGCACTCATCACGCTTCACCAGTTTGCCGGGCGGACGACGAATGAAGAGTTCTACCAACGCGGCATTGAATTCCTCAAATCATCACAATTGGGCGATGGAACCTGGCACGTCAAAACGCGGGCGACGCCTGTTCAGAAATATTTCGAAAGTGGGTTTCCACATGGCCGTGATCAATATATTTCCATGACCGCGACTTGCTGGGCAGCAACGGCGATGGCCTTGACGTTGCCCAAGCAAGAACGGAAATCAGAAAAGCTAACTTCTCCTCTGCTTCGACTTTCCCAAGAGAACCGGATTCAATTTCTGGCTCGATTCAAACAAGAGATTTGGCCGCTTGTCTCTGACAACAAAAAATCGAGTTGCCTGCGTTGCCACGATGAAAAACACCGATCGAGTTTTCGACTTACGGGCGAAGCCAATTCTGATTTCGCAACGATGCAGGGAACGGGATTGTTCCATCCGGAAGATCCGAGTGGCGTCCTGTTTCTGATCACATCAGAAGACAAGAGCTTAATGATGCCACCTTCGAAACTTCCTCGCTGGAGTGACGAGCAAATCGAAACGTTGAGACGATTTTCCCAAGATCTGTATCGAGCGAATTCGGTGAAATAAAGAATTAGCTACCGCCGAATTGCGTTAAAACGATCCTTAGACTTGTTCGAATCAGGGGAAAGACAGCCTGTTGAATCGACGCGAGGCCTGGCCGTTCATCATGCTTGCCATTTTCGTCGGAATGGCTTCATACACGAACAATCCCAACACCAAATCCCAAAGGATAGCTTACAAGTCGCCGCATCTTGCTCAGAAACCTTGCGACGGACTGAAGCCGAGCTGAAACTGCGAGACAAGAATCGAAAAACCTGCCAAGAGGTGCAGCTCCCCATACAAGGGTAGACAAAGAAGGTCGGTTGCTCCCACGGGTCCTTGAGGATTCCTCAGTTGATTGAAAAGAAACGCTCGCCTGGAACCTGTCACATCACCAAAAACTACTTGTGCCCCCTATTGGCGATTGTCTGGATATCTCAAAAACAAAACCAAATCGTCTCCGCATTCTAACAACGTTAACTCGTTCGTTTCGTCTTTCCCCGGTTTCATATTCGATTTGTCAGCCGGCGTTTCAATCCTTCCGTTGGGGCCTGCCGAGACGACGCGAATGTACTTGGATTCCGTCTGGTCTACCGTCCCGTTTTCGTCAAAATCAATTTGAAGCTCCAATTCATTCCCCCAGCCATCAACAACCGTTGGTTCGCCGGTAGTGGATCGCCCGGTTGGGCGAATGTAGGGTCCGTGCCAACCAATATTGTTGACGGGATCGTACTCCCGAAGTTCGGGCGCCGATTCAGACATGTGCTCGGGGGCGTGCTCTTGGACGAGATCATTGATCTTACGAGGAAGCGCGTTGGAATTGTGTGAGAGTGTTTCAATCACGCCGTATTCTCCAGCTATCGCTTCACGCACCGTATTCATTGTCGCTTGCGTTGCAATCTTGATGGGACTTTGCGACTCGCCGAGGGGTGTCACGATTTCAATATTGCTGAAAGAGGGAATCAGTATCCAGGCTGACACAATCAAAATCAGAAGCACGACCATCAATTCCAATAAAGTCAGCCCGTCACGATCAATGATCGTAGCGTGAGGAATTTGATTTCTTGAGATATTGCGATACATTTTTAGCGATTTGGATTGGGTGTTCGAGTCGGAAAATTCTCCGTTTCAAGGAAAACCCCGATCCATCAAATAGAGAATACAGTTCCTGCTCACCCACGACCTATCGGAAAATACACTCTCACTGCTTTAGCGGATTGAAAATCGCCAAAACTGGAGGCTTCTTTTTTGCCTCATTACCGGTTGAGTCTTTCCAAGCCGTGAGCACTTCAAAATTGAAGTCGTTTGGCCCTCACCATTCGCTTGGCCTTCACCAAAGCGATAACCGACAACCAGTCTGGCGGATCTATGATTGCACTTCTTCCTACAAAGCGTCCGGCACGATTCCTTTGACAGCAGCGAATTCGTTTTTAATTCCCAAGACAACGTTTTTCGCGGATTCCATGCTCTTAACCACTTCGGCAACTTTTTGCTGTGTTTGGACCAAAAGCCCATTAACATTTCCAACTTCTTTTTGTGCAGATTGCATCGCGATGGTCGCTGCCCCCACACCTTCCGTGGCTTTAGTAACCAACTGCTGCACCACGTTGACTTTAGCTTTCTGCGCGTCCAGTTCAGTTTTCACCAATTCCAAACCTTGAACGGCTTGATTCAATTGGTTTGTATTCTCTACCAACAGTGCCTTGACTCGAGCCGCCTCTTCTTGGATTTGTTTGTCTGCCGAGGCAATCGCCGCAACGCTATTGAATTTCTCGACAGCCTCTCCTAGAGGAGGAAGCAGCTTGTTCAAGCCGTCGATCATAACTTGCTGCTGAGCCATTTTCTGAACTGTCGCATTTTCTGCGTTCTGAGATGCCAAGAGTTCAGCTTGCTGTTGCTTGAGTTCCAAATCACGCTGCTTGACCAAGGCAGCCGCAGCCGCATGGGCAGTTTTCTTGATTTCCAGCTCAGACTGTACTGCGTTGGCTTTAGCAGCCAGTTCGCGATTTTCTGCTTCACGAGCAACAAAGTCTTCATTGGCTTTGTCAAGTTTTAGCTTTAGAGCATCGTAGGTGGCTACGAAAGCGATTGCTTCATTCCATTTCGCAACTTGTGCCTGCCCCGACGCCAGCTTTTGCGTTGCGGCATCGGCGGCAAGTTTGGCTTTTGCTGCCAACTCCTGAGCAGGAGGTAACGTTGGCGTAATCGCAATGACCTGTGCCTGCTCAGCCTTCACTTGAGAAGTCAATGTTGTGAACTCGGCCGTAACGACTGCCATCTTTTGCGTTGCAGCTGTTAGTTGTTCCGTTACGGTTGCCAGGGATTGTTTGCCCGCAAGTTGCTCTGCAGAGCGAGCTGCGATAATTGCTTGAACTTTTTGAGCTACCTGAACTAGTTCTTGGTCGGTGCCCAATGCTTTGGAAGCCAGTGCAACTTGTTCGGCCGAACTCTTCAAAAACGGAGCTCCCGCATCCAGCTGGGAAACACGAGTCTGGACGGCTTTTTGTTGCTCGCCTAGCTTTGTAATTTCCGCTTGCAACGTTGTTTGAGACGCTTGCGTCGCGGTAATCTGGGCCTGATGTGCAACTAACGTTTTACTCACAGTTTCGAGATTGGCTTGGATCTTGGTCGCCACCGAATTCGCGTCGGTATATGCCTTAGACACTGTCGCGTATTCCGACGTGGCCACAGCAACGAATTGAATGGCTTTGGCGAGTCGAGTCTCCAGTTTTTCAGGGTTTTGAGAAATCTGACCGACTAAGACAGCATCGGCGCCATTCCAAACTGGGATTTCGCCAGTAAAGTCGCCTGAAATCACTCGGCCGGTTTCGTCGCACCAACTCGCGCTCAATCCGATTTCACCCAATGCCGGAAACGCTTTAAGCTGTTTGCCGGCTTGATCCCAAAGCTTCGTTATTCGATCACGCCCCGTCGACAAGATACGCGCATCACGCGTGTATTCAATTGCCATTGCTCCATCGCTATGGCTTGCCCATGACTTGATGAGCCCTCCATTTTCCATCTCCCAAAGACGAATGGTCGTGTCTTTGCTGGCCGAAGCCAATACGTTGGAATCCCCTCTCCACGAAAGCCCGGTTATACTCGCGGTATGTCCACCTAGCGTCAAATATTCTCGACCGGTCATGGCTTCCCAGATAAACAAACCGCCGTTTCGATCACCCGTCGAAAGTAACACACCATCGGGGCTGAATTCAATTGAAGTTACCCACTCGGTAGGCTTGGTCATTTCGAACTGCAACTCACCGGTTGCTGTCGAAAAGACTTTGATCGTTTTCGAAGAACCACCCAACGCGACTTGCGTATGATCAGAGCTAATATCGGCCGCCAAGACGGCATCCAGCTCATCACCGATTTCTGCAATTCGTTCTCCCGATGCGATATCCCACAACACAACTTTGCCATGGCCACCGTGTTTTCCACCGGCTGCCAACAAGACTTGTCCATTGCGACTAAATCGAATTACATTGACGGTGCCTTCCGGAAACGGGAGGACCCCCAGCAGTTCCAGCGATTGAGTATTGTAAATCAAGACCTGTTGCACGCTGGCAATTGCAACCAGAGGTGCCCAAGGACTGGTCGCAATACTTCGGACGACACCCTTCTGAGCAGTATGGACATTCGGCTGGAGGCTTAGCAGCGGCGGCATCGCAACGACCGAAGGTCTTTCGAGTGGATTGACGACCATCGCCACGCCAAGATTTTTTTTCTTAACCGCAACGCTTCCTTTGTTTTCTAGCGCACCGCCGTCAATCCACTTCTTGATCAACGCAATTTCTCCGTCTGGAAGCTTTTTATCTGGTGGCATATCTCCATCGACTATCATTTCAAATAAATGACTCGAAACAGAATCTCCAGGTTCGATCGACGCTCCCGATCCTCCACCTTGCATCAGGTTAGTAAAATTCGTTACGTCGAGATCGCTGCTAAGCTTGTTGGGATTATGACAAGCAGAGCAACGCAGCGCGAGTATGGGCTTTATATGATCGTCGTAAGTTGTTTTCTCTGACGTTTCTTGCCCTAAAACAGGATGGGCAATCGCAAATATCGCTAGTCCCAAAAAAGAACTTGAGACCAAGACGCGCGTGAACGTACTTAGTTTTTTACTTGATGCGGTTATCATGATCGACCAAACGTTTTAGTGATTGAATACGAATTCTTGGGAATTCAACAGCGCCCAAAAAACATCTTCTAGGAACAGCTTGACATCTGGAGCTGCGGCAATGCGTTGATTGAACTGCGTTAACTCTTCTTCGGTTGGCCGCCGCGCCAGGCAACGGATATACATCTCCTCGATGATCTCCGGCGGTGTTTTGGATTCTGCCAACCGGGTCTCGACCAACTTGCCCTGCGTGATTTTCGTTTGCACCGTTTCGCCGTTGATCAGGTGGAGTGCCTGGGACAAATTGGGTTCCATCTTGACTTCACAGGCACACACGCTTTCACGTTTGGCTCGCCCAAACGTTGTCAAAAAGTAAGTACTGGTATTTCCATTGGCAATTTGAACGGCTCGGGCGCCCAGTGGAAGTCCGACAAACTTGTTGTTCGTGTCCGTAACCTGAGTGATTGCATCCAAGAGCACTTCTGCTCGGACCCGTCGATTCGCGGCATGAGAGAAGTTGTTTTGATCGGTTTCGTTCGATTGATTCGTCACCGTGCTCAATTGGTAAGTTCGCGAAGTACAAATATCTCGAACCAGCTTTTTAAAGTCATAATTGTAATCAGTGAATTTTGCAGCCAGTGCCTGAAGCAACTCAGGGTTAACCGCAGGATTACTCACTCGAACGTCGTCGACTTCGTTGATAATGCCTTGCCCGAAAAAATGTGACCATACAATATTTGCCAAGTTGGGAGCGAAATAGGGGTTCTCTTTTGAGGCCAGCCAGTTGGCGAGGACCACTCTCCGGTCTTTTCCTGCCACGTCTGGAACTTCGCCGCCAAGGAATTTAGGTTTCATCACCCGGTTATCGACGAGGTGTCGAACCTCGCCACTGCCACTATTGAAGACGATCACCTCGCGAGGGTCTTCGCCCTTCTTGCGGCCAATTTGCGAAAAGAACGCGGCAAAGCTGTAATAGTCATCCGTCGTCCAACGGTCAAATGGATGGTTATGACACTGAGTGCATTGAATCCGCATGCCCATAAAGACCTGCGCAACATTCTCGGCGATTTTCTTGGGGTCCGTTTCGCTTTGATAATAGTTAGTTGCCGCATTGGCGAAAGTGCCACCCGAACTGCCCAGTAATTCCTGAACCATTTGGTCCATCGGCTGATTGTTGGCAACTCTTTCCTGCAGCCAATTGTAATAGCGCAACATTGGCTTGTAAGTGATTTGTGGGGTGGTTCGAACCTGCAGCAACTCCGCCCATTTCATGACCCAGACTTCGACAAATTCTTTTCGTTCGAGCAGTTCATCAATTAGTTTGTCACGTTTGCCAGGATCCGTGTCAGCAGTGAATTTCTGAAATTCATCAACGGTCGGCAACACACCGCAAATATCCAGCGAGACGCGTCTCAAAAATTCACTATCCGAGCAAAGATCAGATGGCAGAATCCTGAGCTTTCGAAACTTCTTGTTGACCAGTGTGTCGATGTAGTTGTTCTCAGGAATTTC
>JBLINZ010000379.1:0-6248 GCA_047639375.1 Mariniblastus sp.
ACCCGCCATCAGCGGAGCCTGGCGATCGTAGACCATCGGATTGCAGTAAGGGTTTGACGATGGCTTCAAAAAGGTGGCATGATTTCGAAACACGGGAAGCGTGCTTTCGGAAAATCCGAACAAGAGTGGATGCGTGATGTCGATGTTGGTCTTGAAGATCGCTCCGCTGATTAGTTTTAACGCCCGCTCGTTGGAGGCGGAGTCAAACGGTTTTTGGATTGACAATGCGGACTCGGCACTGGTCACGTTGGGTTTCGCAATGCCCTCCATGACGTTGGACACAACCGGTTTGGCGGTACCTAATCGCGACTGAATACTGGTTGCTAAACTACCAATGGCTATCACCGTACCTCCCTCGTTGGCAAACTTCTCAACGACACTCCACTGCTCTGAGTCGATTCTGCCACCGGCCAGAACCAAGGTCGTGTAGTCGTCCAAGTCGGCTCGCAAGAAGTTACTTGATTTGAGCATCGTGACCGGTAGGCCGACTTGGGTGTCAAGCAAATGCCACACTTGACCGGAGGAATACGCCGACGCACTGGGACCGACCAGCATCGCGACGGCAGGCTTTTTCAGCATTGGAAACGACGAACTGCCCAAATCAGGGCCGGTACCACTTAGCCCCGTTTTGATCGTTTCGACGATCGCTCCTCGCTTCACTGCTTGGTTTAGAATCCGTTGAATCGTGGCAGTTTTCTGTTTCTGGGTACCCAGTACGACTGACAGCGTTCCATGCCCAAACGATTTGGACTCGCCGTCAGCGGTTTCAAAGGTGGCCGGCTGAGTCGCGGCTCGGACTTTCACACCTGCCGAAAGCAAACGGGCCAAAGTCCAGGGCGCCACGTCGTCTCGATAATCAACGAGGTAGGCGACGTCTTCCGGGCTGACTTCGAGGGAGGCCTCTGAACTGCTAGGCGTTGGCTTGTAGGCAATCATCGAATCGAAATCCAACTCTCGTTTTAGCTCGGACTGTTGCAAGCCGTAAGCCAGTGGAATCGTCCAACTGGAGACATCGTAAAAAATGTTTTCTTGAAAGGTGGTTTCCGTCATCAAAAGTGACTTTAAGAACCGAAACTCAGCCTGCCGAACTGGCACGACCAGCGAAAACTCGGCATCGAAAGTCTCGTCACCGTAGTCGAGATCTGCTTTGAGAAAATACGAATCGATATCATGTCGTTTAAGTAATCTCGCGAAATCTTGGATTCGCGTTTGGTTGTGTGGGCAACTAAAAACATAAGTCTTGATGGAACTTTGGTCAGCCATTTCCATCGCCTGTTTATAAAAACCGCGTTTGAATTCATGCAGCTCTTTTCGCATGGCGACCGTCGCCCGAAGGCTCGAAAGCGATGTCGTGAATTGATTGGCAATCGTGTCGTGGAACCGCAGCAATCCGTCTTGGTTTTTCTGGACATGGCCGCGCGAGCTGGCTTGCTCAAACAAAATTCCCACGCTTCCATGGAGGTCTGGATACGTTGACCCCTTTCCCATATAGAAATCGTCGAATCGCTCTTGGGTGAAATACAAACTGCCGCGTTTGTCGAGTGCTTTGGCGTGATAGGAAGCGAACTTGCGGGTAAGTTCTTGGTTCCTCGCCGGGGTCATTGGGTTGGTTCGCTCAGGGATCCCGGGCTGAAAGAAGTAAGTCGAATTGGTTCCCATCTCATGGAAATCTAGAACCACGTTTGGTTTCCATTGGTGATATCCCTGCAATCGACCTCGGCTTTCCGGATGAACAACGGGCAGCCAATCACGATTCAAGTCGAACCAGTAGTAGTTGACCCGGCCCGGCGGCCACATTTGATTGTGCTCAGCATGCTGAGGGTCTGGGTTCAAAACTCGGCCACGGTAACGATTTGCCCAGTTGGCGAAACGGTTGAACCCATCGGGATTCAAGCTCGGATCTAACAAGATCACACAATCCGATAACGTCTTTTTCACCTCAGCACTTTTCGCGGCGGCTAAGTAATACGCCACTAAGGGAGCGCAATTGGTGGCGCTGGGCTCATCGCCATGGACGCCGTAACCCATATTGATCACCGCTGGAAGATTTTCGATCTCAACCTGGTCGGCATTCAGTTTCGTAAGCTGGCGATGCGAGCGTCGGATTTGATCTAGACGTTCTCGATTCGCGTTGGAGGTGATGGTCAGCATCAAAAGCGGTCGACCGCCGTGCGATTGGGCATACTGGTTGATCGAAATTCGGTCGGATGAATCCGCCAGTTGGCGAAGGTAGGCCGCAACTTGGGAATGAGACAGGTGACGGAATCCAATGTCGAATCCGAAAAACTGTTCAGGCGTCGGAATGGTGGCGTCGAACTCAACGCCCTCGGGCCAAAACGAAGTCGGTAGCTTGGGGGACGGAGATTGTGTTTGAATTTTAATTTCAACCACGTTGCTCGTGGTTTTAACCTGGCCTGCCGGCTGGGCAGATTCTAATTGAGTCGCTGAACAAAGACCGGTAACGCTGAGCGAGGCAAGTGACAGGAAAAGACAGAAAAGACGTTGCATCAAACAGTTCCCTAAAAACGATCGACAATGAAAGCGAAAACGCCATTGTAGTTCAGCCAGCTGGTGAACGGTGGCTCAATCGAGCAACGTCGGGGGCCGGTGGGAACGATTATGCAAATCAGGCTGTCGTGTGTAACGCAGGGCACGTCGATCCCGCTCATCCGGCCATTCAATCAACAAACCTGTTAAAAAGGCGGAGCTTGGTCCGTCTCTGCCGCATGGGGTTTCCTGGCTCACCGCCAATCGCTCATTCAGCCGGATCAAGTTGCCGAGCTGCTAATTCACGATCGATCATGAATAGACCGTTTGGGTTTCCGTCGACCATTTTCAGTTGATCGATGACGGCGCGGGTGCTCGCTTCTTCTTCGACTTGCTCGTTCACAAACCATTCAAGGAAGACGTCGGTCGCGTGATCGGACTCGGCTCGAGCGAGGTCTTTCAGTTTGAAGATGCATTGCGTGATGTGCTCCTCGTGCTCGAGGGCCTTTTGAAACAACGAGAGTGGGGTCTCATCGCTGACTTCTGGACGCCCGATGGCTTCGAGTTCAACGGTTCCATCACGTTCAAGGATGTAGTTGAAAAATCGATCTGCGTGGGCTAGTTCTTCGGTGTACTGAAGTTTGAACCAGTTCACAAATCCCGGCAGGCCAAGCTTATCCGCCGCGGCTGCCATCGCTAAATAGGCGTACGCCGAGTACAGCTCTTCGTTGATTTGATTGTTGAGCGCCTGCTCTACCTTCTTCGAATACATCGTAAATTCCAAGCCTGTGTTTTGTGTTGAACCTACCGAATTATTAGCATCGAAGGGGCTCTTGGCAATGGAGGCAGACTGATTTCGTATTGCATCGCACCAGTTTACTAAAGAGCAACTACAGTCGCGCGGGTCTGCGATTCATTAGCCAAGCTGTCAGCGACAACTGGACGAGGCCCGCCAGCGCGACCCAGCGGACAATGCCTTGTTCAAACACGATGGCCCCGTTGATGGCGATAAAAAGCAGGAAACCGATGACGGTCCAGGTGATCGCTCGATGACGCGTGAGATAGGATCGGGATGAACTGATCCACCAGATTGCATCAAACAGCCAAGCGATCACGAAAGCGTAGTTGCAGTAGATCCCCAATCCGACTCGGATTCCTAGTAGCTGTTCTGTTTTTTGAGCGGTATCTTCGAACGCCAGCTCATGGCTCCCGCCGTGAAAAAATACCATCGTGGTAATGGCATGCAGCAGGCTTGCAAAACTGCCTAGTAGCCACAAATGCTTGGCTACCTCCCGTGCCAATGGCTTAGGTTCGCGGTCGTTTTCGGGGGCAATCGTCGGGGCGTCACCTGTGGACGTTTTGGGTCGTGAGGCGATTTGTCGGAGCAATAGTGAGGCCCAGAGGCAAAGTAAGGCACTCCGAATCGACCAGCGCGTCGAAAGCATCATTAGGTTGTCAAGGTCCATCGGCGTTTTGATCCATCGGTCGAATAAACGGGCCGGCGACCACATCGAGCAATATTGCTGATTGCCGGTTGTTGCGATCCCGCCCATCGTTTCATTTTCAGTATCGGTTCAGCGTCATTGTATCCAAGGGGCCATCCCAAGTAGAATCGGGCGATCAAAAAACGTTGACGGCCCAAGTTTGGGCGAACGTTCGTCTGAGATGGTTTCACCGTTTAAAAACCGGGGTGCCATGGCAGATTTCATTACCGATTCAAGCTACCCCGTTGCTGTATTTACATGTCACTTGTCACGATTCGCGATCTTACTATTGGTTTTCGGGGCCCTGCCCTACTTGATTCTGTCAATTGTCAGATTGAACCGGGCCAACGAATTGGTCTTTTAGGCAGGAATGGAGCCGGAAAAACGACGTTGATGAAAATGCTCTGTGGCGAAATGGAGCCGGATAGCGGCAACATCATCTTCGCCCCTAAAGTTCATATTTCGAAACTGTCCCAAGACGTTCCTCATGACATCAAGTCGTCGATCAAGGAGGTTGTGGCCACTGGGATGCGTGAGGAAGTATTGCCAGAAGAAGAACAATGGCGGATCGAGAACGACGTCGAGCAAATTTTGTCGCGAATGGAACTGGATGGCAGCGGACGGTTTGAGACGCTTTCGTCGGGCATGAAGCGCCGTGTGCTGTTGGCCAGAGCCTTGGTCTCCAAGCCCGATTTGCTGTTGCTGGACGAGCCTACCAACCATCTCGACATCGACGCGATCGATTGGTTGGAAAACTTCCTGCTCAAGTTCAATGCTGCGTTGATGTTCGTCACGCACGATCGGATGTTCCTTCGCAAACTCGCAACTCGGATCCTCGAAATCGATCGCGGCCGCATTTTCGATTGGTCTTGTGATTACGATACGTTCTTGCAACGCAAGGAAAACTCTCTGGCCGCGGAAGAAAAGCAAAACGCCCTGTTCGACAAACGGCTTGCCGAAGAAGAAGTTTGGATCCGAAAAGGGATCAAGGCTCGCCGGACGCGCAACGAAGGACGTGTTCGGGCGCTCAAAAACATGCGGAACGAGCGCGGAGATCGACGGCAAAAGCTAGGCACTTCTAACTTACAAATCCAAGAAGCCCAGCGCAGTGGCAACTTGATCATTGACGCCAAGGATATTTCGTTTTCCTACGACAGTCATCACGTGTTTGAGGATTTCACGACCACGATTATTCGGGAAGACAAAGTCGGTATCATCGGACGAAACGGGGCCGGGAAAACGACTCTCCTCAAGGTTTTGCTCGGCAAACTGGAACCGACCTCGGGGACGATTAAGCTCGGGACGCATTTGGACATCGCTTATTTCGATCAGCTGAGGCAACAGCTTGATGAGGAAGCCACCGTTCAGGAGAACGTGGGCGAGGGCTCGGACTCGATCATGGTCAACGGCGTTAAAAAGCATGTTTTGGGTTACTTGCAGGATTTTCTATTCCCACCCGAACGAGCAAGAACGCAAATCAAGTTCTTGTCGGGTGGCGAGCGAAACCGAATCCTGTTGGCAAAACTATTCGCCAAGCCTGCCAACGTTATCGTGCTGGATGAACCGACCAACGATCTCGATGCCGAAACGCTTGAACTGCTGGAAGAGAAACTCGTCCAATTTACCGGGACGGTTTTGATGGTCAGCCACGACCGCGCGTTTCTCAATAATGTTGTGACCAGCACGATTGTGTTTGAAAAAGATGGGCTCCGAGAATACGTGGGTGGATTTGACGACTGGCAACGTCAATTGGCTCAGCGCAATCAGACGGAAGATTCGACGTTGAAGGTCGATACGAGTAACAAGCCCAAGAAGGGCGCTAAGAAGAATCCAGGTGAGGCGCGGAAGCTTAAATACAAAGAGAAACTCGAGCTTGAGAAACTGCCAGCCCAAATTGAAACCCTGGAAGCGGGGGTTGAAACCGTGCACGCGAAAATGGCTGATCCAGGTTTTTATCAGAAGCCAGGGCCTGAGATTGCGACCGAGCAAGGCACTTTAAAGGTCTTGGAAACCAAGCTTGCGACGGCTTATGCTCGTTGGGAAGAACTTGAGAAAATCGCAACGGCCAGCGGATAGTCAGTACTTTCGTGTGCCGTGGCGCGTATCCGGCCGGGCTCGACCGAATTTCCGGGTGCCTTAAGGCCCACTGAATCACCAAGCCCGTCAATGAAAGGCCCTCGTTGATGCCTCGTCAATATTGGTCGATGCCCTTGCCTGCACCCGCTTCGCGGATGTCACTGTCGGTTGCCGGCTAATCGCTAAACGAAGTGAGTTACC
>JBLINZ010000380.1:0-6237 GCA_047639375.1 Mariniblastus sp.
AATCGACGGCGAAAGCATCAATCTGACGACAAGATCAAGGATCGTGTTTTCGTAAACATTCAGCCAAAACACGCGGTTTTCCCTGAGAATCGTCGTGTTTTGGCCATCATTGAGATTGGTTATTGGCTTTGGCATCAGGCTTGCATTAATGGAAGTCAGGAAAGCAAAAACGCTTTCACCGCCAACAACCAAGGAGAGTAACAATGACCCAGCTCATCAAATCAATCACAGCCGTTTTAACTTTAGTCGTCGCAACCTCATTCGCCACCCAAGTCAACGCTGACGAATACCGTCACATCGATCAGCTGGCCCAAAAGATCCAGCGGTACTCCAAGCAACTAAAAAATGAAGTCCGTCATTACCGCCACACCCCCGAATACAACCACCTCGTCAATGACGTTAACAACGTCTACCGATTAGCCACCCACATCCACGACGTGACACATTTCGAGGGCAACCTGTTTCACTTGCAAAGCGACCTTGCTGAACTTGATCGCGAATTCCATCACCTCGAGAGCGTGTTCGATCGAATCGAGCACAATGCGGCTTACGGAAATGGACACGTCCACGGTTCAACCGCACACGTCAAGCGATTGCTGAACAATATTGAAGACTCGATCCATCACATCACCGTCGACGTTCAGGCATTGCGAGCACCTCGAGTGTTTCACCAACCTGTTTACCGTCCTGTGTACAGGCAACCCGTTTACCAGCAACCTACTTGCCGCGTCCCAACCTACAACCGCCCAAGCCATGGCGGACACGGTGGTCACGGCGGAATCGGATTCTCAATCGGCGGCGGAAGCTCAAAAATCCACATCCGATTCTAAGACAGTCAGTCCGACTTCTTGCCTTGGCCGGTGAAGCAAAAATCAAAAGCACTCTGGGAAACCAGAGTGCTTTTTTTTTCGCTAACCAGCATTAGTTCAAGCTTTTCAGCGACTTCGCTTATCTATTCAGGCCAGAGCTGTATCACTCGGAAATTCGCTCGAGGCAGTTGATCACCAGCGCCGTCCAACCAGTTTGATGGCTGGCCCCTAAGCCGCGGCCTGAATCGCCATGGAAATACTCGTAAAACAACACAAGATCTTTCCAGTCGCCAGAAAATTTCTTGTCGCCATCATTGATGGGACGATTGCCGTTGGCGTCCGGACGAAATAGGCCTGACAGTCTGCGAGAGATCTCCAAAGCCGCCTCTTTAAGATTCACAAAATGCCCCGAACCGACCGGACATTCGACCTGGAAACTATCGCCGTAAAATTCGTGATACGTCTCCAAGGCTTCGATGATCAGGTAATTGACCGGAAACCAAATCGGGCCGCGCCAATTTGAATTGCCACCAAACATTCCGGAGTCTGATTCGCCGGGATTGTAGGGAACCCGAAACGAATGCCCATCTACTTTCAATTCGAAAGGTTGATCGCGATGGACTTTTGACATTGACCGCACACCAAAATCAGACAGGAACTCTTTCTCATCCAACAGGTAACTCAAGATTCGCTCAAGGCGTTTTCGAGACGGGATCGCGAGCATCATTTTGGGAATGTCGCCACGTCGTTCGAGATAAGTAATCTGGCTGGCCAGTTCCTTGCGGTTTTCCAAAAACCACATCATCCGTCGCTTGAATCCAGGAAGCTCATCGATCAAATCCACGTCCAAGACGCCGGCCGCCACGATCGGAAGCAGTCCCACGACCGAGCGAATCCGAACCGGCAGATAATCGTAGTCGCGATCCAAATGATCGTAGTAAAACCCGTCTTCTTCGTTCCACAACCCCGAACCACCGAGCGAATTCATCGCGTCGGCGATGGCCACGAAATGCTCAAAGAACTTCGACGCCACGTCTTCATAACTCTTGTCTTCCCGGGCCAGTTCCAAGGCAATCGAAAGCATCGTAGTGCAGTAAAACGCCATCCAGGCCGTCGCGTCGGCTTGATCAAGATGTCCCCCCAAAGGCGATTCGCCGGAACGATCAAAGACACCGATATTGTCCAGCCCTAGAAATCCACCCGAGAAGATATTGTTGTCACCTCGGTCTTTGCGATTCACCCACCAGGTAAAATTGATCAGCAGTTTATGAAACACGCGGGAAAGAAAGATTCGATCGGGCTGCCCCTTGGATTTGCCAATTTGATAAACCCGCAAGGCCGCCCAAGCATGCACGGGCGGATTCACATCGCCAAACGCAAACTCGTAAGCAGGTATTTGCCCCGAGGGGTGCATGTACCATTCACGTAGCATCAACACGAGTTGCTGTTTGGCAAAGTCGATATCGACGTTGGCGAAAGGGATCATATGGAACGCCAGATCCCAAGCCGCGTACCAGGGATACTCCCATTTGTCAGGCATCGAAATCACATCGCGATTATAGAGATGCTGCCAATCTGAATTCCTCCCATTCAAACGCTGAGTGGGTGGGGCAGGGCGGTTGGGATCTCCTCGAAGCCAATCGCGAACGCTGTAGAAATAAAACTGCTTGGTCCACATTAACCCGGCATATCCCTGTCGGGCAATCGTCCGGCCGTCTGGCTCAGAGATTGGGCTCAAGACTTCTTCGTAAAACTCGTGAGCTTCAGCAAGCCGACTCTCAAATACCGAATCAAAATCCGTGCCGCAACGGTTCGCGTCGCCGATCTCAAGCCGCTGAAAATCATCATCGCTGCAGATTCGCAGCTTAAGCACGACCGACGCCCCTGCCGGAATCTCCATCCGAAACAAAGCAGCCGATTTGGTGCCTGCCTGGCCAGGATTAGTTGCCGCCTGGTTTTGATGCACCACGTATTCGTGAAACGCATCCTTGACGTAAGGGTGTTCGTTGGGGACGTCATAAAGTTTCGAGAGATTCGTTTCATTGTCCGTGAACAAAAGAGGCGGCGATTCGCCCTCGGGACTGTCGTCGATCAAGAAATGAAACTTACCCAAGGAAACGTGGTCCGCCGAAATGTGCCCCGCGGCTTGCTTCTGAATTTTCGGTCGCGGCCAATAGCCCTCGCCCGTGCGACCATGCGACCAAGTGTTGCGAGACCAGAAGGTGGGAAGACAATCAAGTGGAGCGGCGTCAGGGCCCCGGTTCGTAATCGTGACTTTAATCAAAACATCGTCAGGAGCAGCCTTCGCATACTCGGCTTGGACATCAAAGTAACGGTCGTCCTCAAAGATCCCGGTGTCGGCCAGTTCGAATTCACGCTCTTCTTTTCCCCGCTTGGCATTCTCCGAAACCAATTGTGCGTAGGGGTATTCTTGTTGCGGGTATTTGTAGAGTGCCTTCATATAAGAATGTGTAGGTGTCGAATCAAGATAGAAATACGATTCCTTGACGTCTTCACCATGATTCCCCTGCGGCCCCGTCAGCCCAAACAGACGCTCTTTGAGAATCGGGTCGCGGCCGTTCCACAACGCCAACGCGAAACAAATCCTGCTTTGACGATCCGTGATGCCCAGCAAACCATCTTCGCCCCAACGGTAGGCTTGGGCATAAGCGTGCTCATGCGAAACGTGTGACCAGCTTTCTCCATCTGCCGAATAGTCTTCACGGACAGTGCCCCATTGGCGTTCTGCGAGATACGGGCCCCAGCGTTTCCAGTTCTCTTCTCGAGCAGCGTCCTTTTCGAGTCGTTGCTGTTCCGCATTGGTCGTCGCTACGTCAGGCTGTGGGAGGTTATTCATTTCAAGCGAGGGCGAACAAGAGACAGAGAATAATCAACTGAGTATATGAACTTAAAATGAACTCCGCTGCGCCATCGCCCACGTAAGACACAGCAAAAATTCATGTCGCGAACTCTCATTGGCTAACGCAAGTGCTAGTTGAAAATGACCGCTTTCATCAAATCGGCACCGTGCTTCAAGTCAGAGCGACACGTTGGCTCGCTGCGACGGGAACACGATTCAACGCGATGCCTCTCAGCCTCGACGTTGAACGTTGAACGTTGAACGTTGAACGTTGAACGTTGAACGTTATTGCGAGGTGTTTTTTAGACCGAGCTGGATGAACTGCTTTCCACTGCAGAGAAACTACCATGATTCAGAAATTCAATCACCAACCGAGCCGCCGCAGGACGAACCAGTAAGCCGTTGTGCCCGCTGAACAGAACCGTATGGCCGCTCGCTGCTGCAAGCCGGCTGTTGCTGATGGGCACGACGCGATCATACTTGGCTGCAACAATCCCAATATCTTGCCACTGTGGCTCAGGCAACTGCCGAACGAAACTCTCCGGATGAGTTGAGAGCTGCCGCAGCGTCTTGCAAAACGGCAAGACATTACCCATCACGCGAGCGACGGGCGAGCCCTGGTTAGGCGAAGCCAGCATCACAATCCGCCGGAGCTTTGGATACCGCAAGTGCTGCTCGAGAATGGCTTGACGGGTCACAATGGCGCCCATGCTGTGTGCCACAATATTGAATTCCGAAATCGATTCATCGTTTTGCAACTTATCCAAGCGATGCCGAAAGCGAGTCGCGTGATGCTCAATTGACCAAAACCAACTTGGGTAGCCAAACGTCGACGAGGAATATCCAGACTTTCGCAATTGCCAAGCTAACGGCCACATGGCCATTGGGCTGCCGGCCAATCCATGCACCAAGATCACATGGGCGGGGGAATTCGAAAGGGTGTTACTCATGATTTGGGAAAAAGCAAATGGGAACCGCGGGGATTGTAAACAGCTTGCTTCCAGAAAAATTCATAATCCAAATTTCTCATGGCCCGATTCGCAAAACCGTAGCCTTTGGAATTCTGTATAATAGACATTCTGCAGACGATTGAATGCCTCAGTTTGATGGTGTAACAAGTTCTATTCGATCAGTCGCTGTTTCCTCGATCCTAGTTTCTTTGAGTTGAGCCATGGAATCCCAATCACTGTTCAAAAAAATGCGATCACGCGGGAACCTTACGTCCCGGCCCCCTGCTTGGTGTCTTGCCATCGTCGCATTACTGACGCTTCCGTTGTCGGCAGCTCCTGTGTTCGACAATCCCAGAGTTGACAGTGGCTCTGCCAGAAACGCCTCAGCAGATCCATCCAAGCCCAATGTGGTCATGTTTTTTATCGATGATCTGGGATACATGGATCTGGGCTGTAACGGAGCCGAGTTTTACGAAACTCCCAACATTGATCGGCTTGCCAAAAACAGCGTTCAGTTTACAGATTTTTACTCGGCCAACCCTGTTTGCTCGCCGACCCGCGCAGCCTTGATGACCGGCAAAGCGCCTCAGCGGATGGGAATCACCCAATGGATCAATCAACCCAACGATCTACACCTTCCGCTGGACGAGGTCACGATCGGAGAAGCGATGGCTTCGGCGGGATACAAAACCGGCTACATCGGCAAATGGCATTTAGGGGAAAAAGACAATCAGCTGCCACGCGAACAAGGGTTCACGTGGATGCGCGGCGTGAATCGCGGTGGAGCTCCGGGAAGTTACTTCTTTCCGTATCAACGCAAACGCAAGAATAAAGATGCAATCGCGTATTGGGACGTACCCGACATGGAGGGCGGCAAAACAGGAGACTATTTGAATGATGGGCTGACCGATCACGCGATAGGTTTCATCACCGAAAACAAAGATCGCCCCTTCTTTTTGTGTTTTGCCCACTACGCCGTTCATACTCCCATCCAAGCGCCATCCGAGCTGGTACAAAAGTACAAGACTAAGGCTGAGGGTTTCACGTTCACCGGCCCCAAGTCGATCGCAGAACGGAATGATTCCACAACCCGCGGCCGCCGCGACAATCCAACCTATGCCGGTATGATGGAGAACCTCGACACCAATGTCGGGCGAATCCTCGAGCACCTTGAGGAACTTACGCTCACCCAGAATACGATCGTGGTGTTCACCTCCGACAATGGTGGACTCTCGACCTTGTCTTCCAAGCGAAAGGCGGGCGGGCCGACGTCCTGCCTTCCACTACGTGCCGGCAAAGGCTGGACTTACGAAGGCGGGATTCGAATTCCAACGATGGTGGCGTGGCCTGGCACACTTCAGCCAAGCGTTACGGCAACACCAGGAATCACGATGGATTTGTATCCAACGCTACTAGAACTTGCCGGCCTAGAACAACGGCCCACACAACACTTAGACGGGCAATCGCTGGTTTCGGCGATCAAAGGTACGGCCAACGACAGATTGAAAAACCGATTCCTGGCTTGGACGTATCCGCATGACCATGGGTCAGGCCACACGCCCTCGAATGCCATTCGGTCCGGCGATTGGAAACTGATTCAGTTGACTGACAAGAAAAC
>JBLINZ010000381.1:0-6235 GCA_047639375.1 Mariniblastus sp.
GGCTTCCCTGGAATCTCGGATGTCGGATTCGGGTTTGCTGAAACCTTGATCAACTCGGAAGAATCATTCTTCGGAACAGAAGGATTCTAAACCTCAGCGTTCAATCCTCAGCCAACACCTGCTGAGAAGATGAGCCAGCTAAAACTCCTAGGGAGCCGATCATTCGGCTCCCTTTTTTCGTCTCGCGAGCCAACGCCACCTGCTAGCACAACCAGCGCTCCCAAGCTCATCTTCAGGTGCTACTTTAGAGGCATCGAAGACGAACAACGGGGCCCCTACACTTGAAAATCCTGCAGATCATTTCCGGACGCAACGTCAATGGCGCAATCACGTATTGCAAGTTCATATCCGAGCAGTTCGTCTCGCGTGGCCACGATGTTACGGTAATCTGTCGTCCGGATGGTTGGCTGCAGGAGCACCTTGCCCCGCCGATTGAGATTGTCGAATCCGAGCAAAATCGTAGTCTGACTGAGCTGAAGCGAATCGCGAAATGGATCCGCGAGAACAACATTGATGTGATTCACACGCACATGAGTCGCGGACATGCGTTTGGTGTTTTGTTGAAAATGATGACGGGCATTCCAGTCATCGCCACCGCCCATAGCTGCTCGTTTCAGCTGCATTGGCGGATGAACAATTTTGTCATCGCGAATTCCCAAGCAACGTTCGATTACCATCGGCGGGTCAATAGAATTCCAGCTCGCAAATTGGGCAAGGTCTTTTGCTTTACGGACCTTGAGCGATTCAAACACGTGACGCCCTTGGCGATCGCAACCGTCCGAGGCCAGTTGCGCCTCAAAGGCGACGAGTTTGTGTTGGGCTTGGTGGGCGAAGTAGTGGAACGTAAAGGGCATCTGTATTTGTTCCAAGCCCTCCGCCAAATTATCGACGCGATTCCGAATTTCAAACTCGTGATGCTCGGCCGATTCAGGCGTTCGGAGGCTTACGTCAAACGTCTACGCGCCATCCAACTGAAACAAAATCTACATCGATGTGTCAAATGGCTTGGCCTCAGATCCAACGTCCAAGATTTCATGGCCACGTTTGACCTGACCGTCGTCCCTTCGATTGAAGAGCCACTCGGATTGGTCGCCTTGGAATCGCTGGCGGCAGGCACGCCTGTCGTGGCAGCGAGAACAGGCGGTCTGCCGGAAATTGTGCGGCACGGTGAGAACGGCTTGCTAGTGCCACCCAAAAATCCGGATGAGCTCGCTCGGGCGATTATCAAACTCGCCCGTTCAGCTGAGGAACGAAAACGGCTGGGTGAAACAGGACGCGACATGATCCATCAGGAATTCGATCCCGTTTCATTAACGCTTGAGGTCGAGAAGATCTTCGAAACGGTCGTCGCCAACTCGCGCCCACGTCAGGCTGCTGGGCGGAAGATCGCCCAACCTGGGCGAATCAGCCGAGTGGATTCAAAACCACCGACTCGGCATGCTGGTTGAATCCAACTTGCGTCTCGGGGTAGACTCGGCGGCTCATAAGGCACCCTTCACTTTGCCGTCCGTCATACAGTCATTGAGTCAGGTTGGTCGTGGAAGACATTCGTAACAAACCGGCGTTTACTGTGGAATCTGCTACGCAGATCGCATGGGAACATTTTGGGATCCGAGGCATCGCGTCGGAATTGCCGGGTGAACGCGACCAAAACTTCAAGATCGCAGGTCCGTTGGAAGGTGAGTTCGCAGAAGATTACGTGTTGAAAATTGCGAATCCCGATACGGAAATCGCGGTCCTCGAGCTCGAGAATGCCGCCTTGCAAATTGCGCGCAGCATTGGAGACGCTGAATCGATTTCTTTTGATTGTCCCAAATTGTTTCGTTCGAAATCCGGCAGTCGAATTGCTGCTGTGAACGATCCCAACCAAAATCAGTGCCTCGTCCGATGCATCAGTTTTCTACCCGGATTGCCACTGGCTAAATTCCAGCCACACTCGCCTGCGGTTCTTAATGCGATCGGACGCCAGCTTGGTCAACTTGATCACGCGCTCTCCGCCTTAAACGGCAACGCTGCAGCGCGGCGCGACTTGAAATGGAACCTTGAGCATGCGGACGCCATCGTTCTGTCGCAGCTCCCAAAAATTGGCGACCAGCGCAAAGAACAGCTGCTTGACCATTTTTTGAGACAATTTTCAACCGTCCAATCGCGGATCGAAGCGTTTGATCGATCCGTGATTCATAATGACGCCAACGATTACAACCTGCTGGTAAATTTGGATGCGTCCAGCGGAATCGCGATGTTGGGGCTGATTGATTTTGGTGACATCGTCTACGCGGCTACGATTTACGACCTAGCGATTTGCGCGGCCTATTTGGTTTTGGGAAAACAGAATCCAATTGCCGCTGTCGAGGCGGTGGTGCAGGGCTACCACCAATCGCATCCCCTCAATGAATCAGAATTGTCGGTTGTGTTTCCGTTGCTATGCATGAGGCTTTGTCAAAGCGTGTGTATCGCGGCGGAACAACAGCAACTTCAGCCTGACAACGAATACTTGGGGATTACCGAGACGCCAGCTTGGGAAGCCCTTGAGCGGTTGGCGACTTACGATGCCTCGGCGATTCATCTACGACTTTCCGAAGCTTGCAACCAGAATCCCTCTTCACCAAGCTCCCGTACAGCATTGGGTAAAGCCGAAATCCAGACGCTTCGAAACCGGCACGTGGGTGCCTCTCTCAGCTTGTCTTATGACGATCCACTGCATCTCGTGCGAGGCAGTGGGCAATACCTCTACGATCCATCGGATGTCACCTACTTGGATTGCGTGAATAATGTCTGTCACGTTGGTCACTGTCGTCCAGAAATCGTGGCAGCGGCCTGTCAACAAATGTCGGTACTCAATACCAACACGCGGTATTTACACGAGAATATTGTACGCTATGCAGAACGCTTGACTGAAAAACTCCCCGCGCCACTGGAGGTTTGTTTTTTCGTCAATTCAGGAAGCGAAGCTAATGACTTGGCGCTGAGGTTGGCCCGGGCGTACACCGGGAACACAGATTTTGTCGTCATCGATCACGCCTACCACGGGCACGTGAGCTCTTTGATTGAGATCAGTCCGTACAAGTTCAATCACACCGGCGGACGAGGCCAGCCCGAACACGTCCATGTCGTTCCCGCTCCGGACGGATACCGTGGCAAGTTCAAATACGCTCACCCCAATGTCGGCTCGGCTTATGCCCATCAAGCAAAACAAGTGATTGACGAGGCGGTTAAAAGTGGCCGCACGGTTGCTGCGTTCCTAGCAGAATCATTGCTAGGCTGTGGCGGTCAAGTGGCTTTGCCGCCAGGCTACCTTGAGCACGTTTTCGAAATGGTTCGGCAAGCCGGTGCGTTGTGCATCGCAGATGAGGTCCAAGTCGGATTTGGGCGTGTCGGTACGCATTTCTGGGGATTTGAGCAACAAAACGTAATACCCGATATCGTGACGATGGGTAAACCCATTGGAAATGGCCATCCATTGGCGGCCGTCGTTACCACCCGTGCCATTGCTGACGCATTCAACAACGGGATGGAATATTTCAATACATTTGGCGGGAACCCGGTCTCTTGCGCCGTCGGACTGGCGGTGCTTGACGTGATCGAAACGGAAGGCCTACAGCAGCACGCCGCTGAGGTGGGGCGTTGGCTGCTCAATCAACTCAATGACTTGAAATCAGAATTCACTTGCATTGGCGACGTCCGCGGCAGCGGACTATTCCTAGGAATTGAACTCGTCCTGGATCGGCAAACGCTTGAGCCAGCCAAAGAACTGGCTCATGAGGTCGTGCAAGAATTGAAACGACGAAGGATTCTATTGAGCACAGACGGGCCGTTGGAAAACGTCATCAAATTCAAACCTCCAATGGTGTTCAGCCTTGCCGATGCAGAACGCTTGGTCATGACTCTTCGCGAAACATTACGCCAACGGTGGCGGTAGCAAGCCGAAGTCATGGAGCCACGATTCCCACCGGTTCCGACTCCGATTCAGGCCCGGCAATCTGCACAAAAATATCGTGCAATGATGGCTTGACGACTTCGAAATGAGAAACGGTACGTTGCCTCGAAAGAGTTCTTAATACGTCTTGCACTCTCCGCGGATCATCCAGAGTGAAGCGATGGAATCTCCCGTCATATTTCAGACCAGAGACTCCTGCGATGGTTGGGATTGGCGACTCGCCAAATTGGTTGTCACTGCCATCGGTTGGAAACTCTTCAACGCGGACGCGAATTTCATTGGCCACGTATTTTGACTGAATGGACTGCAGAGTTCCATCAAGGACTTTCTTGCCTTTGAAAATCATAAAAATCGTGTCACACATCTTTTCCGCCATCTCCATGTCATGAGTCGAAAACACAATGGTGGTGCCACGTTCACGCAAGCTGAAAACGGCACTTCGCAGCGATTCAAGGTTAACCGGGTCCAAGCCACTGAAGGGCTCATCGAGAATGACTAGCTTAGGCTTCGCGACGACCGCCGCAATGAATTGAATTTTTTGCGCCATGCCTTTGGAAAGTGCATCCACTCTTTTGTTCGACCACTCTGACGCGCCCAATCGTTCCAGCCAACATTCAATCTCCGTTTGGCAATCGTAGAACCCTTTGAGGCGAGCGTAGTAGGTCAGCACATCGCGAACCTTCATACGCTTATAAAGCCCACGTTCTTCGGGAAGGTAGCCCAGTCGATTGTCAGCCGTTTTGCCGTTGGTCTCGCCCAACACGTTCACGATCCCTTCGTCGGCTTGGAATATCCGCAGGATCATGCGTAGCGTGGTTGTTTTGCCCGAACCGTTGGGGCCAATGAATCCATAGATCGAGCCCTCGGGGACTGTCAAATCGATCTGATCAACGGCGGTTTGTTTTCCAAACCGTTTGGTTACTTGGCTAAGTTCAATCGCGTTTTTCATGGCATATGGGGCAAGGAGTCAGCGGTCACTGAGATTTGTCATCGAATCGAATGAATATCGAACTGTCGATTCTAGCCCCGATCACAACTCCCAGCTACGGATTTGGCGGCCTTGAACTGAATTTCCGAATGACTAGACGCCAGGGTTGGCCCCGCCCCAACGCACATGCTGTTCACGAGAGCATGAACGAGAATCCAAGTCGCGCCTAAATTTCATCACCACAGTATTTGCAATAAATCGCGTCTTCGTCGTGATTTTCGGTTAGGCAGGATGCACAAGCGATGGTCGAGATGACCTTCATTCTCTTGGCTCCCAAGACTTCCGCCGACACGAACCCCGTCGGAACAATGATCAGGCTATAGCCGACCAGTATCAAGAACGCCGAAACTAATTGACCCCCGGGAGTTTTTGGCACAATGTCGCCAAACCCAACGGTCGTCATCGTTACGATCGCCCAGTAAATTCCCATCGGAATGGAAGTGAATTTTTCAGAGCCAGGAATTGTCTCGAAGACATTGGCAGCGTGAGCAAGATCCGGATCTGCGACATAAACCGGGTTGTCGAAAAATGTAGGATTGGAAACATTATCCCAAGCATTCTCGATGTCGTACATGATCGTCCCTGAAACCGTCACGATGATCATCACGACGAGAATAAACACGGTAATTTTACCGCGAGACCGCCAGATCGCGTTGCCAAGTTCTTCGCCCTCCTGTTGAAACCAAGACAGGTTTAGAATTCTAAAAACACGAAGCAAGCGGAGGGCGCGAATCGCTGAAAAGCCTTTTGGTCCGCCTCCCAGATATAGCAGTAAGAAGTCAGGCACGATCGCTAACAGATCTACGATCCCCCAAAAACTAAACACAAATCTCAGCGGCTTGCGAACGCAATAAATGCGAAAAATGTATTCCAAAGTAAACAAACCCGTAAATCCCCATCTTGCAAGCGACAGATTGTGCCTCCAGGTTTCTCCGTACCCTTCTACCGTTTCCAAGCTATTGCTGATCACACTCAATACGATTGCCAGCAGCACGCATACATCGAACGCAATTCCGGGCGCCGTGTGGGCACCGAAAATGATTTCGTGAACCTTGTCCCGGAATGACTGGTGGCCGTTGTGTTTGTTTGACATAAAACCTGGTCAAGGAAGAGTGGCGATCGCGGGGCCGCGATTCTTATTCATCGATGCAGTGCAGAAATATGCTCTTTATCCAATAACGACGGATGGGTCGATTCTCGGGAAAAGCTCTTGTTCATCGCAAATTGCATTCGGCCTCCAAACTGCAATCTTAAATTTATGACCGATTTTATCCAATTGGAATATGAGCCGATCCGATGAAAATGCGTAT
>JBLINZ010000382.1:0-6167 GCA_047639375.1 Mariniblastus sp.
ACGTCGCGAATCATCTTGAGAAAACCCAGCGGTTCGCCAGCTATGTCACGGATGACAGTTCCAACCGTTTCGCCCGTAAAGGTTTCACCATTTTTCCGTCGCCATTCAATTTCAATTACGTCAAGCTGCTCCATCGCATTCTTGTTAAAACGCTCGTTTCCTTGACGCCTGTGCTCTTGCGGGGTCGCGTACAAAACAGAAACCGAATGGCCAATGAATTCTTCTGCCGAATAGCCAAACATTTGATATGCGGCATCATTGCAATGCGTGAGCTTACGACCAAGACTCGCAAACATTAAAGCATCTGGCAGGCCGTTGAAAATAGTTTCCAAAAACGCTTTTTCTCGTTCCAGGTCTTGTTGAGATTGAATGCGTTCGTTTTCCAATCGTACGTTATCCGTGGCATCCCGAATAACAACGGCGTACATTGGTTTACCGCGAATGGATACTTCTTGAACGGTAAGTTCCAATGGAAATGTTGAGCCATCTTTGCGGCGACCACACACATCGCCCTTGATAGTTCGTCTTTGTCCGGGCTGAAATTGCTTTGCCAAAAAATCTTTTTCGCCCTCGCGAAAATACTTGGGTAACAACTTCTTGATGTTTCGCTCCAGCAAGCTGGACGGTTCGTAGCCAAACATGTCTGCTGCAGCCAGATTCTGAAATTGTATAATTCCATGATCGTTGACGGTGAAAATCGCGTTTGAATCCGCTTCCACGATGGCTCTCGTCATCGCCTTGGCAACTTCTTCAGATTCATGCTTTTCATCGATGTCGGTGCTAACGCCAAACCAGTGGTCAATGTCTCCAGCTTCATCTCGAACCGTAATCGCTCGCGTTAGATGCCAGCGATAACGACCGTTAGCCATGCGGTGGCGCAGTTCAATCTCGTAGTCGTCTCCTGTTTCGACCGCACTTTGCCATTCGCACATGACTCGTTCGCGATCATCTGGATGAAGGGTATCCGCCCAGCCCAAACCCATTGATGCTTCCGGTGTCAGTCCAGTCTGTTCGTACCAACGCTGATTAAAGTAGTCAGCATACCCATCGGCAAGACAAGTCCACACCATCGATGGAATCAGATCAGCGAGTTGCTGTGTTTGTTTTTCCACAAAATCAGTAGAAGCGGATTCGCGGGGATCCATATAGGCTACTCCGTTGCTGAATTAGCGTTTAGTTGACATCTAACGTAGTGAATTGTGTCTTGTGTTTTGGGCATGCGCTATCCTATCAGTTGTCTAGCCAAACGATGTCTGTTTTGCTTTTTTTGCAAACTGAGAGTGTATAAATGTGTGCCATTTCCGCCCAAGTCTAAGGGATGCGCGAACCTGCGTGCCCTTTCGCTCGACGGAACCTGCATAGATCGTCTTTCGAAACCTTAAATGTCACGGATCACTCTACTGATTCAACGCAATAGGCAGTTTCCAACTGGCAGTGCGGTCAGCGAGATGGGTCTGGGGAAACCCTCAGCTATTCCGGAAAGCCTATGACGATAAAGACTGTACGAATAAGGGATTAGACAGTGAGTACACTTGCGTTCTAGAAACCTCCCTTGCCCCGGCTTCTTAGCCAATGGCACGCGCGTTGCTATTACAACGGTTAGAATTCGCAGCTGAAGGCAAAGTCAAAACGCCTATCGAAACACAACCGCTTCAAAGCAATCATCGACGTCTTGGCTCGACTTGAAGACCGTTGCACCAACGGTCGCGTTTTAGCGGTGTGCTAGAATCCACACACCATTTTCTTCCGAAGCAAAACAAATGTCAGAACCGACCACGCAGAACCGTCGCATCGTTCTTGAATCACGCCCTCATGGAGCACCCGTTGTTGGCAACTTCCAGTTGCAAAACACCGAGCAACCCGAACCTGTCGATGGACAAATTCTCCTTCGCACCATCTACCTTTCACTCGACCCCTACATGCGTGGCCGGATGAGCGAAGGGCCATCCTATGCACCTCCCGTTGAACTTGGCGAAGTATTAGTCGGTGGAACTGTGTGTCGCGTGGAACAGTCACGCCACCCCAATTTTCAGGTCGGTGATTGGGTCGTGTCATTCAACGGCTGGCAGGACTACGCAGTTTCTGATGGCACTGGGCTGGTTCGGCTCGATTCAAAAATGGAACATCCGTCATGGGCCCTCGGCACACTGGGCATGCCCGGCTTCACTGCCTACATGGGATTGCTGGATATTGGCGACCCGAAACCCGGCGAGACGGTCGTCGTTGCTGCTGCAACGGGAGCAGTGGGTTCGGTCGTGGGTCAGATTGCAAAGCTCAAAGGCTGTGGAGTGGTTGGTGTCGCAGGCGGAGAAGAAAAATGCCGTTTCGCGATCGAAGAGCTTGGGTTCGACGCTTGTCTCGACCATCGAGCCAAAACGTTCACTGAACAACTTGCGGCAGCTTGCAATCAAGGCATTGACGTTTACTTTGAGAGCGTCGGGGGCAAAGTGTTCGATGCAGTGCTTCCGCTACTCAATACGAAAGCGAGAATTCCCCTTTGTGGCTTGATCGCCCATTACAATCAGACTGAGTTGCCTGCGGGGCCCGATCGCCTGTCCCTGTTGACGAAAACGATGCTTGTCAAGCGAATCAAAATGCAGGGTTTTATCATCTTCGATGACTACGGGCCTCGTTTTAATGAATTCCTGACGACCATGAGCGGTTGGGTCCAAGAAGGCAAAATCAAAATTCATGAAGACATCGTCGATGGCCTTGAGAATGCTCCAGCTGCTTTCATTGGACTTCTCGAAGGCAAGAACTCCGGCAAGCTCGTAATTCGTGTCGGTAACCACTATTGAATAAGGGAATTGCGCAGCCAGCCAAAAACGTTCGGAACATTCGCAACTCGATCATTGGATTACTTAATTCCCTTCACAGCCTTTCGTATCGTTTCCGAACCGACAATTACACCGCCGCTCAACCCTAAGAAAAAACACACAAATGACTTATCCACGTACATTTTCTCACATCGGCATTTCCGTGACGGACTTAGACCAAGCCGTAGACTTCTATACGAAAACGTTGGGGTGGTACGTCATCATGCCGCCCACAGACGTTGTGTCGGATGATTCCGCTATTGGCGTCATGTGCAATGACGTCTTTGGGCAAGGCTGGGGCCGATTTCGAATTGCTCACTTGGCAACCGGTGATAGAGTCGGCGTCGAGTTGTTCGAGTTTGAGAATGCCCAAAAACCGGAAAACAATTTTGAATACTGGAAAACAGGAGTATTTCACTTCTGCGTCCAAGATCCTGATGTGGAAGGGCTCGCAAAGAAAATAGTTGAGAATGGAGGCAAACAAAGAATGCCCGTTCGTGAGTATTATCCCGGTGAAAAGCCTTACCGGATGGTCTACTGTGAAGACCCTTTTGGAAACCTAATTGAGATCTATTCACACAGCTACGAATTGACGTACTCAGCAGGCGCATACCAACCCGATTTACTTGAACGTTAATGTCCAAAACAACAAGCGATAGGGAATCCGTCGCGCACAGAATCGACGCTCGTCAAAGTTAACGGCTTGGGGTGTTCTCAATTTCACGGAAATAGTGTAAGAAAAATGCCGCCAGTAAATTCGCTCGCTACCACGAAACAGATTTCGCAATCATGAACGACAAGACTCGTTTTAATATCCATTTGTTACTGCCTGAAATCCCGGATGAGCATGATGCGTGCACCAGTCGGTTGAGCGAGCTGATCGTCGCGAAAAAAGGGATAGAACGAGCCCACCTTCATAACGGTAATGGCCAACATCCAAGTGAGTTCTGCGTCCACTTCGACCCGAAAAAGATCTCTCTCAACCAAGTACGTTCCCTGGTGGCAGCGACGGGTGCAGAGCTGGATTCACGTTATGGCCACTTGCTACTGAAAACGCCACCGCCGTACGCGCGACGCGCTCGGACGATTCGCGGTCGTCTCGAAGCAATCAAGGGCGTCATTGACGTAGGAGTCGCAGTCGAAGGAATTATCCGAATCGAGTTTGACCGAAATTTGACCGACAAACAGGCTTTGCTGTCGGCAATTGCCAAGCTGCAAATCGTCGCCGAACAGCTGCCGAACAAACACGGGACACCGGCTGCGAAAAAAGCACAGAAAATCGAGAAAACTACTGAAGATAAACAGCACGCACACGGCGGGATTTTCGGTGCGAATACAGAACTGATTTTTGCGATTCTGTGCGGCGCCACCTTGCTGTCGGCCTGGATACTCAGCCTGACGACGGGGCTTTCACATTGGGTCTTGCTACCCATCTTTCTCGCATCCTATTTCTTCGGCGGCTACTACACGCTCATCGAGTCGATTCAAAAGCTCCGTATCAAGCAGCTTGAGATTGATTTTCTAATGCTGGTCGCAGCAATTGGCGCAGCGGTCTTGGGCAACTGGGCGGAAGGGGCATTACTATTGTTCCTGTTTAGTATCAGTCATTCGCTCGAACACTATGCGATGGGGCGGGCGCGGCGAGCCATCGAAGCCCTTTCCGAACTTGCGCCTGACACGGCTGTCATCAGGCGAAACGGAACTACTCAAGAAATCCAAGTCAACGATTTGGTCGTCGGCGACATTGTGATCGTCAAACCAAATGAACGAATCGCTGCCGATGGATTCGTGGTCAAGGGGGAAAGCAGTGTCGATCAAGCCCCAATTACAGGCGAGAGCCTCCCCGTAGGCAAACGTCCTGTGGATGACTTTGATTACGCAGTCAAGAACGAACACAGGCTTTCCGCCGAGCATCGAATTTTTGCGGGAACGATTAACCAGCGTGGCGCGATTGAGGTTCATGTAACTCGCCTGGCCACGGAATCGACTTTGGCGCGAGTCGTGACGATGGTCAACGAAGCCGAAACACAACAATCGAAAACACAACGGTTCGCAGAAAGATTTGAGCGAGTATTCGTTCCAGTGGTTTTAGCAAGTGTGGTCCTGTTGCTATTCGCATGGGTCGTTGTCAGCGAACCATTCTCAGCATCATTCTACCGAGCCATGGCCGTTCTGGTTGCTGCCAGTCCATGTGCCCTGGCGATCTCAACACCAAGCGCCGTTCTCAGTGGAGTGGCAAGAGCCGCACGCGGTGGAGTTCTTTTCAAGGGCGGCGCTCCGTTAGAAGCGCTTGGTAATGTCGCGGCAATCGCGTTCGACAAGACAGGAACGTTAACCGAAGGTCGTCCACGATTAACCGACATCGTTCCAACAGACGAATCCACTAAAAATCAGCTTTTGGAAACAGCAATCGCTGTGGAAAGTCTCAGTGACCACCCCCTGGCCGCTGCGATTGTTCGCGACGGAAAAGAAACACTGGGGTCTAACACAGAGATTCCGACGGCTGAAAACTTGCTGAGCATCACCGGTCGCGGGGTTTCAGCAGATATCAACGGGCAAAAAACCTACGTTGGCAAACGTCACTTGTTTGCAGAAGTTGCTGGCCCCCCGCTTCCCCAGTTGGTGGTGGAAACCATTGATCGACTTGAGCACGAAGGTCGAACGACGATGATCGTTCGGCATGGCGAGAAATATCTCGGTGTTCTTGGCGTCATGGACACGCCACGCGAAGCGGCTAAAGAAACGATTCGACGACTGCGTGACTATGGCATCAACCGCATGATCATGATCTCGGGCGATAACCAAACCGTCGCAGACGCCGTTGCTCACGAAGTCGGTATCGACGAGGCTTGGGGTGACCTGATGCCGGAAGACAAAGTCGAATCTATCAAACGACTTCGGAGCGAAGTTGACGTGGCCATGGTTGGCGATGGGGTCAACGACGCGCCCGCCATGGCTTACGCAACCGTTGGAATCGCCATGGGAGCGGCTGGTTCGGACGTCGCTTTGGAAACCGCCGATGTCGCTTTGATGGCAGACAATCTGAGCAGTCTGCCTTTCGCCATCGGACTGAGCCGCGCGACCAACCGGATCATCAAACAAAACCTATGGATCAGCCTCGGGATGGTCGCCGTCCTTGTACCCGCCACAATATTGGGCCTTCGAATGGGACCCGCCGTCGCTCTGCACGAAGGTTCAACTCTGGTAGTTGTATTGAACGCGCTGCGACTTCTTGGATTCAAAAAATCGAAGCAAGACTGAATGGCGCCCATCCATCATTCTGCCACGACCTGGCTTTCCGAAAGCCCATCTTGAATCCACTCTTGAGCATCGCAAAACTTCGACTTGTCA
>JBLINZ010000383.1:0-6154 GCA_047639375.1 Mariniblastus sp.
CGGCGTTGGAGTCGGGGGATTCATCAAGCGATTGAGGCCAAGGAGTCGGTCGAAGTCACGATGGATACAAACACGCAGGCCAAGGTGACAGTCCAGTCGTTTGTCAGTCGTTACCCGCATATTGCCGGGATGACGGGGACCGCATTTACTTCTCGGAAAGAATTCAAAAAGATTTACCATATGGGTGTGTCGGTCATTCCGACCAATATGCCGCCCCAGCGAGATGACTTGCCGATCAAGTACTTCTTTTCGGAAGCGGAGAAATTCGAAAACGTGGTCCAGGATACGATCGAGGTCCATCAGGCGGGCCGTCCGGTTTTGATTGGAACACGCTCGATTGCGATTTCTCACCAAGTGTCCAAGCTGCTGACCGAAAACGGGGTCCCTCATGAAGTCCTGAATGCTCGCGAGATTGAACGAGAAGCCGAGATCATCGCGACGGCTGGCGAGTGGGGGCGGATTACCGTCGCGACCAATATGGCGGGTCGCGGAACGGATATCAAAATTGGAGGCGAAACAGAGGGGCCGGCGACGCGGGAAGCCCGGGAGAAAATCATGAAACTTGGTGGGATGCACGTGATTGGAACCGAAATGCACGAATCGAGTCGTATTGATCAGCAGTTGTTTGGGCGTTGTGCCCGGCAGGGGGATCCAGGCTCGGTCCAGTTGTACATGGCGGCCGAGGACAAGCTTTTGGAATCAGCGTTTGGGAAACAAACTGCTGAACGGTACCGGACGAGCGGCAAAACCCGCACAGCTTCCTATTGGATTGGTCTTTTTAAACGCGCACAACAAAAGGTTGAGAATCAACATTACCGATCGAGACGCATACTGATGTACAATGAAAAAATGCTTGCCAAGTCCCAGCGTGAGATGGGCTTGGATCCAATCCTCGATAATTTTGATTAGCTGGTCTGCTTGAGTTCCGCCGGATCTTCGCTGCAGGCAGTAATCGATCCGCGTGAATTCGTGGTTATGGGCCGTCCAATTAATCGCACTCCGATTTTCCATTCTTGAGTTTCTTATGCCATCTAGTGAACATCAAGACAATCCTTCGCCTGCCGCGATTAGGGATGAGGTGCGCCGGACGATTCAGCAGCTCAATGAAATGGCAAGCACAGAAAAAGACTTTGATCATTTTTGCGACACGGTGCTGGCTAAGGTCGTGAAAATTACTGGCGCCCACGGCGCTTTATTGTGGCAGGTCAACGGGGAAAGCGTTCCGAAACTGACTCATCAAACCGGCCGTCATCCTAGTGCGACGGCCAAGGATGTTTTGTCGCGAGACAATCGACAACACAACAATGCTGTGATGGAAGTCGTTACCAAGCAACTGCCGATGGGCCTGACCTCGGAATCGTTCACAGGCAATCAGGACAATATCACGAACCCCAACGCCAACCGTGACGCTTCGTTTTTGATGTTGTTTTCTCCTGTTTACAATCGAACCAAAGAATGTTGCGGCACGTTAGAATTGCTCCAGCGCGGTGATATCAGCCCTCAGGCTCAGGAGGGATACCTGCGGTTCTTGGGGCAGGTTTCTCAGTTATTTCAACGTTGGCATGAGCAACAGCAGGATGTCGTTAAACCTGAAACTCCAAGCGGAGATGCTTGGGGACAGCGGATGGAGTTCATCAGTGAAGCTCACGGTTCAATCGACCAAACGGAAACAGCTTATTCGATCGCTAACGAAGCCAGACGGCTCTTGGAGTGTGACCGTGTGAGTGTCGGGCAATGGAACGGTCGCACGTGTAAGGTGATGGCGATCAGTAGCCAAGATCGATTTGATAATCGGTCCAACGTGGTCCGCCTGCTTTCTAATGTTGCGACCGCGAGCGTTGCGGCCGACTCAAAGTTTTGGATCACCGGCAGTACGGATGGTTTGGCACCTGAGGTCGCCAAGAAAATCAATGAGTATCTTGATGAGTCACACAGCCGAACGTTGGTTGTGATTCCTTTGATGGCCCCTGCCATTGCGGCGCCCGACTTGGAAATGAAGAGCCGCCGTAAGGATCGAGGAAAAAAACTCGGTGCCTTGGTGATTGAGTATTTTGACGAAGACGTCGCCGAAGAACGGATTGAAGATGACGTGAAATTGATCGTCGGACAATCTGAGATCGCGATGGAGAACTCGCGACGTCATGCTGAGATATTCATGCTGCCAGTGTGGAAGCGATTGGGTTGGCTTCAACAACTGTTGTTTAAGGATCACTACGCCAAAACGATGACTGGCCTGGTGTTTCTCGGGTTGTTGATGTTGGCGCTGTTGTTTTGGCCAAAGCAGCTGAAAATGAAGATCGAAGGCGTCATGCATCCGACGGTCCGGCATACGATCTATGCCCAAACTGACGGGATCATTCGCGAGATCTTGATTGATGAACGTGCCGAGGTGACCCAAGGACAGGCGTTGTTGCGACTGGAGAATGAAGATCTCGATATTCAAATCAAGTCGGCCGAGCTGGAGATCAAGACACTGGAGCTGAAGATCAGCAATGCCAACACTCAGCTGTCGGGTGGTCGAACGACCGAGGAAGAAAGCCGAGACATTGGGATGACGATGAACTTGCTTCGTGAGCAAGTCAAGTCCTTGAATGCCCAATTGCAATTGATGCGGTTGAAGCGTTCCCGACAGGAGATCGTGAGTCCGATTGATGGCACGATTACCACCCCCCAGCTTGAGCGACGTTACAAGGATTTCCCCACGGTTGCGAATTTTGCATTGTTGGAAGTGGTCGATTTGGATGGCGAGTGGCAACTTGAATTGCGGATTCCCTCAACCAAGATGACTTATATCGATCAGGCATTTGCGGAGAATCCTAATCAACCGCTGTCTGTTGAATTCAAAATCGGCACCAATCCAAATCTAAATTTGAAGGGCACCATCGCGCGTACTGATGTCAACATTCGCGCGGTTCCTTCTGAAAACGGTGCTCCCGACGTTCGAGCCATCGTCAAAATCGAACCGAATCAACTGGATGCGATTCGCGTGGCGTTGAGAAGTGGTTCGAGTGCCACGGCCAAGATTCTTTGCGGTCGGCGATCGTTGGGGTTCGTTTGTTTCTACCAGATCATCGACTTCGTCCGCACCAAAGTTTTATTTTAAGAGGTAGCGATGTCGATCATCCCGCCTCCGACCGGAAATCCTGCGCCTCAAGCGGCGATGCCGAGTGGTCCTTTCGTGAGAATGAAGGTCCGTTCTGACTTGACGTTTGACCGCATGGCCTATCAAGGCGTCGAGTACTGGGTCGTCAAGGAACCGTTGGGTCAGAAGTATTTTCAATTTCCACCGCACGTCTTCTTTTTACTACAAGAGCTCGACGGCAACAAAACGATCGATCAGTTACAGGATGCGTACCATGAAAAGTTCGCCCCCAAACGGATCACGCGCCAAGACCTCCAGCAACTATTAACTCGTTTTCATCAGGACAGCTTGGTCACGTCGGACATGGCGGGGCAGGGGGCTGAACTGCTTAAACGAGGGCAGAAGAGTAAGCGGATGGAGCGAATTGGAACGTATTCGAATGTTCTCGCCATTCGTTACAAGGGATTTGATCCGGAGCGCATTCTCAATTGGATGCTCCCGTACACTTGGTGGATTTTCACCAAGGCTGCGGCCTGTGTGACCATGGTTTTCGCCATGATCGCACTGGTGTCAGTGATTATGAATTGGGCTGAGTTTCAGGCAAAGCTGCCGGGCTTCGAAGCGCTTTTTGATCCCAGTCAGTGGTATTTGTTTGGCGCGGTTCTGTGTGTCACCAAAGTGTTTCACGAGTTTGGCCATGGCCTTTCGTGCAAACGGCTGGGAGGTGAATGTCACGAAATCGGATTCATGCTGCTGGTGCTCACGCCGTGTTTGTATTGCAATGTGTCTGATAGTTGGCGTTTGCCGAATAAGTGGCATCGGGCGGCGATCGGAGCCGCGGGAATGTATGTCGAGGTGATTCTGGCAACCATCGCGACGTTTGTTTGGTGGTTCGTTCAACCCGGGTTGGTGCAAGAAATTGCTTTGCGAGTGATGTTGGTGAGTTCGATTAGTACGATCTTGTTCAACGGCAACCCGCTCTTGCGATTCGATGGCTACTACATTTTGAGCGATTTGCTTGAGATTCCAAACTTGAATCAGAAATCGACGAAGGCCTTGACGACATTGCTGGGGCGAAACTGGTTGGGGCTAGAGATTCCAGACGACCAATTGATGCCTTCCAACCGACCTTGGGCCTTCGCCTTGTTTACGGTCGCGGCGTTTTGTTATCGCTGGATCATCATGTTCTCGATCATTCTGTTTTTGATGAAGATGTTGGAACCCTACAATTTGGAGTCGATCGGGGTAGGGATTGCGTTGTTTTCGTTGGGTGGGATGCTCGGCATGCCGGGTTACAAGTTGTATAAATACATGTCTGTTCCAGGGCGGATGCATCAAGTGAAAAAAGTTAGATTCTTCGTTGTCTTGGGTAGTGTGCTGGCGGCTTTGACATTGGTATTGGCAGTGCCATTGCCCCAATACTTGCGTTGCAATTTGATTGTGATGCCACGCGAAATTGAAACGGTGTGGGTCAAGGAATCCGGCCAGCTGATGTCTTGCGAAGTCGAGCCAGGCGAGGCGGTGGTTCCTGGACAGGTCCTGGCAAGGCTGGGCAATCTTGACATCGAGCTGAGTCTGAAACGGGCTGAGGGTGAGATTCTTGAAAAGCAGGGTGCGCTGGAGATGGAAGTCGCACGGCTTAATAGCGGCTCACGGCCCTCGCTCAACGATCCAACCAAAGCGCTGGTCGCCGAATTGGCGAAACTGGATAGTACGTTTGCTCGATTAAAAAAACGGGCTGCTGATTTGGAGCTAAAGAGTTCGATCAGTGGGACGGTGTTGGCGACTCCCTATGAACAATCGGGGCAGGCGTCCGAAGAAACGTCAGAAGTTGACATGCGACCGCTCTTGTATGGACAACACAGTCACATTTCAGCTCAACGTGGACAGCGATTTTGTGAGATTGCCGATCTCTCACAATGGTATGCCGTGGTGGTGTTGACGGAGGACCAAGTCAAGTTTGCGAAATTGGATCAGCCGACGAAATTGAAACTGTATTCCGAACCGGGGGCCGTTTATCGTTCGAAGATCGAATCCCTCGGTGATACCGAGATTTCAATTGTCCGCCAGGATTACGATGTCAACCAAAAGAGCATGAGCAGGCTGGAGTCTCGGCCTCCGGATCCGATCGTAGAAATGGTTGCCGCTTATCAGCAGCAGGACTTTCAGTATTTCGCTCGGGTGCCGTTGGGGAAGACGGAACTGCCGCTTAAGATCGGTTTGGGTGGCGAAGCCAGAGTATTTATCGGCTATCGTTCATTGGGAAATCGATTGCGCTGGTGGTTCAATCAGAACTTCCGATCGTAGTGGGGGCGTGCCAAGCGGTCGCGGATGTCGTCTGCACTTCTGGCAACGGCTTGTCGATTTAATGTCTGGTCAAGTGGGGAAAATCATAGCCCGAATGCGTAAGCGAGGGAGAACCCTCGTTAATGGCCCGCCTTCGATCGAAATGCGTTCTCGCTTACGCGTCGGGCTACCATTTTCGCCTTCGGGCCGTTAAATCAACAAACCTTCCAGAGTATCGGCCGCTGGAAAAGCCGAAAGTCTTGACAACATTCGCTACGAAAAAACTCGGGCCATTGGGAATCAGCTTTGAGCTTACAATGTACTGGCGAAAATCGACCAACCTGACTTAAGCCCCGAAGAATCTTCAAGCGAGGGCGGGGTGTCTCGATTTTCCAACTTGAGCTGTTCGGTCTGCATCTGTTCGATCCGTTCATCCAAGCGAGTTTTGACTTCGTTGAATCGACTTAACATGAACTTATTGAGGCCGCTGGTGTTGGTGCCGACTTTTCCAATAGCGGCGCTAATCTCCCTGAGTTTTTCCGGCTCTTTTCCAGGGAACCGGTTGGGGTTCATCGCATCAAATACCACTGCCTTGCCCGCGTAGCCAGTGGCTCGGAAATCCCCGGCCATTTCTTCATAGCCCGTGAATTGTTCGTAGATCTGAAGCGCTTCCGGCAATTGGTTCTGAGCCAAATAAAGCTCTGCTAAACGGGCTTTAGATTTTCTGACAATCTCTTTGGTCGTGTTTCTTTGGTTGGCTGGCGCGGCGCTGGGCGGGAAGTACTC
>JBLINZ010000384.1:0-6154 GCA_047639375.1 Mariniblastus sp.
ACGGATTTGTAGCCCACCCGAACTAGGGCTGTTCACAATCCGCTCAAAATCAGTCAATCACGACTGATCAATCCAGATCGCCTGAACGCCCAGCCACCAGAAACCGTCCGTTGTGAAATTCACCACGTCCAGCGAACGTCCTTTCTTCCAGAGAAACTTGACAAACGGGAGCTAACACTCCAAGGTACAATCCGGTCAATTCGACCATTCCTTGCTTACGCCTACTAAATTTATTTTGAGATAGAGAATATGAAAACACTATTATTAGCCGCCGTTTGTTTGACTTCGCTCGTCGCTATTGCCGATGCCACCGATCCGGTGAAAAATGTAAACAAAGTTGCTGCACCGGCTCCACATTGCGAAGTCCCTTGTGGAATTTACGCGGATCAAATGCGATTCCAAATGATGCTTGAAGATACCGCGACGATCGCGAAAGCCATCACACAGATCAATGAATTCGCGGATAACCTTGGACAAAACCCACCCACCGGCAAGGCGGTCAATCAAGTCAATCGCTGGGTCACCACCAAAGAAAACCACGCCACTAACACGCAGCAAATCGTCTCCCAATACTTCCTGACTCAGCGAATCAAGTCGGATCACAAAGACTACACCGGACAACTCGCCACCGCTCACCGTGTTTTGGTGGCTGCGATGAAGTGCAAGCAAGATGCCAGCCCCGAGACAGCCGCAACTCTTAAAAAATCGATTTACGATCTGTATCGCGCCTACGAAGGCAAAGAGCCTACGTTTGAAAACGAAAAGTAGAAGCCAGACGTTGAATCCGATTGAGCAACACTCAAGCTACAAAAAAAGCCTAGCAGGAACTATCCAGCTAGGCTTTTTCTATTTATTCGCCGAGCCAAGTTTGACTCGTGGGCAACTTACTACTTGGCAGTCGCTGCTTTTGTTGCAAATTTTCGCGAGCTTGATTTATCTGCGGTCGGGAAATCAGCCGGAACATCAATCGTGACTTTTCCAGTCGCAGCCCATTCGGTCCCTCGCAGGAAGACTGTTTGAAAACCAGCACATTCAAACGAGTAGTCGGCGTGCCCCAACGTCGTGTGGAAAATTTTTCCTTGGCCGTAATCGATCGTCATCAATGACGGCTCGTGCCGTCCGCTTCCACGAAACTTGGGAGACGCAAAAGACGTGGCGAGGACGTTCATGTTGACGGCCGGTCCGCGAAGTCGTTCGTACAATTCATCTTGGGTGTGCAAAAACTCAGTCGGCAGACCTTTCGTGATCGGATGCTCGCCATCTCGGACGACCAACGAAAACTCATGCTGTGGACCGTGACCGCCACCACCACCTTTGGAATTGTCTCGGACAACTTTTCCTTCGTCGTTGTAGTAGACGTAGGGGCCGCTTTTTTCATTTCGGCCGCCCCAACCGCCCAAGCCAATCATTTCGTTGTACTCTTTCCAATTGGGAAATGAATTGTCGGCGGCATGAATGGAAACGAATCCGCCGCCCGCTTTCATGTACTTCACAAACGCCGCTTGGGTTGATTCTGGCCAATCGGCAGCACCGTGCCCAAAATTGGAAACGACGACATCGTAGTTGGAAAACTCAGGTTTGAAATCTGGATCGGCTTTAGCTTTTTTCAATGCCTCGTAAGTCTTCCCGTCGTTGAGCGGGAAGTCTGTCAAATGCTGATCGCCATTCCAAGTGTATTTGGTGCGGGAAATATCCACGGTAAATTTGCCCGTGGCTTCTAAATACGATTTCATCATCATCGTTGACTTGGGCCAAGCGCCATGATTGTTTTGACCATCGATGATCAAAACCGCAATTAGATCGCTGCCGCTTTTTTTAACGGTCTCTTCTTCGCCGCCAGCGTTTGCAGACGCTAATTGAATCGACGACAATGCGAGACCAATGAGGACAACAAAACGAGTTAACATCACACGACTATTTAGCATTTATCGATTCCCAATATACAAAAGACAAAACAGCTCGTTCGACCGCATTTAAATAGAACTTTGCAATCCCAAGCTCAGAACCGTATGTTAACGCAAAACGTGATCCTTGGAAATGAATTCTATTTCCCAGGGTTCAATCGTTCAGATTCCAAGCCCAGACATGGCATCGGTTCGCGTCAGCTTGGCGTGCGGCGACAGATTGGCACGGTTCTGGCTAGGGCCAGTAGCTGTCCAGAGCATTCCTCAGAATCCCCCGAAACGAATTACTGCCAACTGTCAGGCCTGAGTTGACTGGATTACGCTTGATTTTACGATTTTTAAAGGCTGACGTTTGTCGAAACCACCGATCGAGATAGAATCGGAGGTGGGCAACTGACCAGCCATGGTTCTTCGCAGCCGTCGCCGCAGTCGCAGTCATTCGCCAATGGAGAAAAGCATGAAGAGCAACCGTTACCTTTTAATCACAACCGGTGTCGTCGCCATCGCTCTGCTGGTCGGCCTGACCACCGGCGTGGGTGTCTACGTTGGCAACCGACTCGCGCAAGATCGTGAGATCCATGTCATGCCTCCAATCAATTTGAATGCAGGCACGGCAGCCCGAACAAAATCGATGTCCATGGCAACCGGCCTAATCGACGGAAACGTCGAAGGACTTTTTGTGCTCGACCATTTGACCGGTAATCTCCAGTGCTGGTTGCTCAACACGCGAACGGGGCAGGTCGGTGGAATCTATCGTGCCAACGCCGCCGCCGATTTGCAACTCGCTGGCAAGGCCGGTCAGCCGGAATACATGATGACGACCGGAAACTTCTTTTTCTCCGGCGGTAACGCAGGAAACAATGCCCCGAGCCAGTCCATTTGCTACGTCGGCGACGCCAACTCCGGAAACGTTGTCGGATATGGTGTGGTTTACAACCCTCAAGCCATTAATCGAGGGATTGTTCAACAAGGAATATTGAATGTCGTTTGCAAGGGCTCAGCGAGAAATGGCGCATCTGCCACGCGTGATCAATAGGCAATGTATTTCCAAGCACGTTCACCGGCGTTGTTAATTAGTCAACAATCATCCGGCTGATTTAACGTTCCTGAGGCAGACTTCGGTTTGCCTTTTTTTGTGCGCATTGCCGTGTGCTCGCAACAGGTAACCACATCCAATCTGGTAAACTGCACGCCGAAGCTGATCCGTCAGCCGCAAGAATTTACTTTCACAACCGCACCGAGGAAGATAAATGAATCGAATCGCTATGTTTTTCACCGCCGTCATGCTGGCTAGCTTGACTAGCGGCCTGTTGGCCGATGACTGGAATCAATGGCTGGGTCCCAACCGCGATAGCGTCTGGAACGAATCGGGCATCCTAAAGTCGATCCCCAAAGAGGGATTGAAAGAGGTTTGGAGACAGCCGGTGGGGTCGGGCTTTTCAGGACCAGCCGTTGTGGGAGATCGCGTTTTCGTCACCGATTACCTACTAAAATCTGGCGACGCCAGATTTGACCCCGGCAAACGAAGTCAACTCAAAGGCCGCGAACGCGTCCATTGCCTCGACCGAAAAACGGGCAAAACCATTTGGCAAAAATCGTACGATTGCCCCTACAGTATTTCTTACGCTGCCGGGCCTCGGGCCACGCCAACCGTCGATGGCGATAAAGTCTATACCCTGGGTGCCGAAGGGCACTTGAATTGCTTCAACGTCGCCGATGGTGAAATCGTTTGGCAAAAAGATCTGAAGCAAGCGTACAACGTCGCGGAAGCGCCGATCTGGGGCTACGCAGCACATCCCTTAGTGGTTGGCGACATGCTAATTTGCATGGTCGGCGGCGAAGGCAGTGTGGCGGTAGCGTTCGATAAAAACTCAGGCAAAGAAATTTGGAAATCGCTAACCGAGAAAGATCTTGGGTACTGTCCTCCCACGCTGATCAATGCCGGTGGAACAGACCAACTGTTGATTTGGCATGCGCAGGCACTCAATAGCCTGAACCCGATCTCGGGCGAATTGTATTGGTCCGTCAAAATGGCTCCGGCATACGCGATGTCGATCGTGGCTCCCATCCATCATGGAGAACACTTGCTCGTCACCGCACTTTCAGGTGGCTCGGCGCTTTTGAAACTGAACTCGGATAAACCTGGAGCTTCGGTCGTGTGGCGAGGCAAAGGCCTTCACCCCGATCATAATCCGCCGATCGTGCACGAAGGCCACATCTACGGCGTCGATGTCAAGGGACGCCTACGATGCATTGAAATGATCCCAGGAAAAAGGATTTGGGAAAACCTCGCGACGGCACCCAACGGGCGGCCCGCTTCCAGCACCACCGGCTTCGTTGTTCGCAACAAAGATCACTGGTACATCACAACCGAACTCGGTGAATTGATAATCGCCAAGATGTCACCGCAAGGCTTCGAGGAACTCGGTCGCGCGAAAATGCTGGAACCGACCGCAGAGACCTCTGGGCGAAAAATCGTCTGGAGCCATCCGGCGTTCTCACACAAATGCATTTTTGCCAGAAACGACAAAGAGATCGTTTGCTACTCGCTTGCCGAGTAGAATGCGACCCGTAGCTGATTCGAAGCTACTCGTTTAAATGTTACGGCATCCGTCAACAAAAGACGCCCCACACACCGCACTCACCCAACTCAACGAGTTGGGTGAGTGCGGTGTCTTTTCTTTGCTATCCCTACTCGAGAAGGTGAATAGCGCTCGGGCTCAATTTTGGCGTCGCGGATCTTGTTAAAGATCTTGTCGACGCGATCTTTAACAAGATCTACTACCACGAATCCAATTCTTTGAACGAAGAAAAGGTGTAAGCGAGAATGTGACGACAAAAAAAAGCCCGGCGTTAACCGGGCTTTTACGATCAATCGATTTGATCTTGTTTGACTTAGCTGCGTCGACGACGAGCGATAAAGCCAATCATACCAAGAGCAATCAGGCCAACTGAAGCTGGCTCTGGAACCGCAGTCACAACGCCAATGTTGTCAAAGCCAACGTCATTGGTTGTTCCAACTAGCAGTGGAACAAACTTAACTCTGGTGGCCGATGCATCGACGAGCCAGTTAGTAAACGTATAGGTTTCCCAACTGTCAGTAATGGTGAAATACTGGTCGGTGGAATCGTTGATGATTGCCGTATCGCTCCAGTTTTCCATCTTGATACCAGCTGAACCGGCAAAACCGGTGCCAACGAGGTCAATCATGTCCAATTGGAAATCGTAAGTACCACCAGCGACAAGACCAAGATCTCCCAGGTCGATTCCAGGACCACCAGCATTGGCTGGTCCAGATCCGCCTTCAGCAACCAAAACACCACCCCAAGCTCCGGCGGTGTTGTCGATGCGACCAAAACCGTCACCAGCTCCACCAGCACCACCTGTGGTTTCGAAAATGATCGAGGTTCCAGCGGATCCAGCGGTGTTCCAAGAGTCACCGTCTATGACAGAGAAATCTCCGTTGGAAACCAATGTCAACTGCGCTTCGGCTACACCTGCAGTAGCCGCTGTCGCGAATAACGCGACAACAAATAAATTACATAACTTCATAGCGACAAATTCCTCCTCTGGGCCTATTTCAATGAAAACGCTCAATGACAAAAGTCACCGAGATCGAGACGCATGCAACCGGTACAGCGACGTGTGAAACCGGTTTCACAGCCGCATCATCGTTCGGGAATCGGGGAAAGTCAAGCGGTTTGCCAGGTTGGCGCCGATAATCACCCTTTTATGGTGCAAAAGTTGATTTTCGAGTCAGAAATCGTTCAAAACATCCTTTTTGTTAAGAGATCGAGAAGATGTGCTCCTCGAAAATGTTTTAAGACGCCGAGGCATGAAACGATGGAGATTCTGGCAACTGCGCGGACGATTTAAGCGATCAAGTCCACCGTTGCTTTCGCCAAGCTCGATGTTTTTATAACCGTGAAACCCTGGCCAAAAGCCGTAGCATGCACGTTCATCACAGCCCGAAGTCTTCGCTGGGCTGCTCTTTTACGCTTGATGAGGTGGTGCCGTTTTAGAGTGCATCTTGCGGGGACAGGCAGCGTTCATCTTGCGGTGCATCTTGCGGGGACAGGCAGAGTGCATCTTGCGGGGACAGGCAGTGCATCTTGCGGGGACAGGCAGAGTGCATCTTGCGGGACCATCTTGCAGTGCATCTTGCCATCTTGCGGGGACAGGCAGCGTTAGATCGAACAAACGCCTAGCTTGTCTATTGTCCAATTCGGCAGCTAAGCGACAACCGAAGG
>JBLINZ010000385.1:0-6150 GCA_047639375.1 Mariniblastus sp.
TCAGTGTCAGCAAGTCCAAACGCGGGATCGGACTGGGTGACCGGGGCTCGCGCGGAACGTGTCCGTTCGGTCCCGCGTTTGTTCTCTTCGTCTTCGTCATCCTCTTCGTCTTCCCAGCTCGATTCGTCTTCGTTGCGGTTGGCGCGTTGTCGTGAATCGGACAACTGCTGGGCCAGGTTAGAGTCGCCCAGGTCAGTCATTTCGCCAGCCGAACCGGCTGACCAGCGTTCCACCGTCATGGCGGATTCGCCGCCTTGCCGTGCGGACAACGACGATTCAGAAGACACCTCCAAGGCGTTGGTTGACGGCGTCGAAGTCGATTGGGCACGAGGCGCACCGACGTCGCCGAGCGTACTGGCCACGAGCGATGGCTGTTGACTGGAGCGTTCTTTGGAGCGCCGAGTCGAATCGGGGTTAAGCAAGCCGACGTCCGGCTGGCCACCGCCAGAACGCCGTTGGAAATTCTCATCGGCGACGACTTTTGTGGCTCCCATGTCCAACGTTGACTCACCTCGTTCGGCAGAAATTTCGTCGCGGTTGGCGCTGGAGGCTGAATCGACAACGGCTGCGGAGGATTCTAGCGTGGACTCGCTGGCCGTCTTTGCCCCCGCCCATTTGGCCGCCGAGCTGGTTTCCGATTTCAAGACACTGGTCGGCACGCGGGCGGCCGCGATCGATCGACGAGATTCAGACTTCTGTGATGAAGTCAGCATGGTTGCGTCGCTGGCGGAACTTGTGGCTCGCTCTCGGCGAGCGGAATCGGAGGCTCGAGCCGCCGGACTATTGGCTCCCCCGGTAAAGCGGTCAAGATTCTTGGCTCGGCCGACGCCCGACACGCCGGCGGTGCTCCGCGTGACCGATAATGTTTTTGAACTAAGCTCACGCGATGCCGTTTTCGACTCTGGAGCACGCGAAGGGTTTTCCATGGCCATTGGGGACGCAACCACCGCTGCCTCAGTGGTCGAGCGTCGAGGCGTTACCGCAGTCGAAGTTGGATTGGAAATGCTGGGAGTTGTTTGCGGTCGCGTGATGGGCTGAACGGATTTCGCGAGTTGAGGTTGCGGACTCAATTGTGTTTCGGGGCGACTTGAGAACGTGGAACGTGTCGTTGGACTTTCGATTGGTCGTCGCGTCAACTGACTCGAAGACTTGGCCGGCTCGGAGGCGTTCGGTTGAGTCGTCGTTGATTTCGAGACTTTTTCAGTCACAGGAGCTTTGCTCGTCGCGATTGGAATTCGAGGTGACGAGCGTGAAGTACGGGCGGTTGCGGCCGAAGGATTCGGCGTTGAGGTTGAGGTGGTTTCCGTGGGGCGCGCGCGGCGTGGGCTGGACGACGCTTTGGCGACTTCCGGTTTTGAAGACGCGTTAGGGGCTGGCGAGGCTTGCTCGGGTTTGGAAGTGTTTTGTTTAGGGGAGTCTGCCTGACGGGCCACGGAGTCGGCTTGTTTGGAGACTTCGGGTTGCTTTTTGGCGGCCGCCGCGGCGGGGGCTGTTTTGTTCTCCACCGTTTTTGGCCCGGAAACTTTTGTACTCGAGGTGGGCTGCAAGTTCCGCGTTTGCCGTCTGAGTTGCGACAGCTCAGGGTTTTGCCGCGGCACTGACTTGGCCGTGTTTTCACGGCGAACCAGTTGGGGGCTGACGTTGGGTTTCTTTTCTTTGACGGGGATCGGCTGTGGTTGAGGGGGAGTCGTGGTGGTGGTGGGTTTTTCTTCGCGTTCGACCTCAATCTCTGGCTCAGGAGTCGGTTGCGCGTTGGTTTCTTCCCAGACAAATTTTGCCCGTTGATCGCTGATCTCGATCGACTGGATCTGACGTTGGGCCACGACGCGTTTCTCGACCGGCTTGAAAGGGTTCTCAAAAATGTTGACCACGGAGGCGAAAACCAAAACCATCAGATGCAACGCCAAACTGGCGATGACCGCGAACTGCAGTGAGCGCCGAAGTCGACGATCGTCGAGATTGAACAGCAAGAAGATGGAAGCGATTGCCAAGACTGGCAGGACCAGCAGACTGCCCCACATCCAAGGGCCGCGCAAGATCGTCAAGATCGCGCCCGCCCCGATCCCACTCAAGACCGTCAGCGCAACCATCACCGGCCAGAATTGCTGGTCAAATGAGTCGGTTCGCGACGGGTTGATTTTGTGAACGGTTCTGCGTTGCACGGATTTAGGTTTCGGGTTATTGGTTTGCTTGTTTTTGATTTCTGACGCTTCGCGTGATTGTCGCCCGCCTGCTAATCGCTAAGGGACGTTCAAGCAACAAAACCCTTGTTGGGGTTTTGCGGTTTGCTGAGGAAGTGGCCCCTGATTGCTGAAGGCGCTGGTAGTTTTTTGTTTTGATGATGTCAGTTCTCGTCCATCGTGGCACTGAATTCGTTGATCCCTACTTTCTTGCACAGTCCCATGGCGATTGCGATCTGTTCCCAACTAGCTTTCTTGTCGCCACGGATGACGACCGTTTGCGTCAGGGGGTTGTTTGTTTTGGCTCGGCGAAGGATCTGTTCGACCTGCTCGACTTGGCGAAAAGCCCCGTCGATGTAATAACGGCCTTCGGCATCTACGTTGATCACCAGCTCGTCGGGCATGGCGGTGGCCGGGAGTGCTTCGGTGACGCTGGGCAAATTGAGATCAAGTTCGCGTTCTTCTTCGGAGAATCGGGACGAGACTAGAAAGAAAATCAACAACAAAAACACCACGTCGATCAGCGGGGTGATGCTGAGGGATCCGACGGCGGATGTGCGTTTGATGGTTACCGACATGAGACTGCATCCGTTGTGTTTCGAAGATGATTGCTGAAATCAAAGTTGGAGGCGAACTGGAGGGTGAGGGGAATCCTGCCTTGCTTCGTTATTGTTCGTTCGCGGGGTTTCCGCCGGCGTATTGGGCATCGAATTCTGGATTTTTTGGGCCGCCGTTGGGTTCGTTGAGGCCCTGCGTGAATCGGACTTGTCCTTCGTATCGTTCGAATTGAGGCAGGAGGTTGAATACCATTTCTTCAATCTCGTTCATCAGTTGTACGATTCGGTTTTCGTAATAGTGCGAGAGGATGGCGGCTGGGATGGCGATCATCAGTCCGACCATCGTCGTGACCAAGGCCACGTAGATCCCGTTAGCGAGTGCGACGCCGCGATTCTGGCCCGCGTTAAGTTCGGCCATTTGTGTGGTGTCGTAAAACGCCTGGGTGATTCCCCAAACGGTTCCCAGCAATCCAATCAGGGGTGCAATCGCGGCCGCCAAGCTCAACCATGACGTCATTTGTGTCAACCGCGTGGCTTCTCGTTGGCTGGCTTCGGTGACCGCATTTTCCATTTCAGATTGCGGGCGGCCAACTTTGACGAGCATCGATCGAATGACGTAGGACGCGGAAGACGGATATTGCTGGCAGGCTTGATAGGCCCGCCGAGGATCCAAACCTCCCGGAGATTGGCTGAGCGCCGAAAGTTGGTCTACGAGCTTTGTTGGGAAAATCTTCTCCTTGCGAAGCGCTAGGAACCGCTCGATGCTGATGGTCAGAACACCCAACGACAGCAGTAGCAGCGGGATCATGAACCAGCCGCCTTGGGTTAGCAGCGAGAGGAAGTTGATGCCTTTTTTCTTTTGCGAGGCTGGTGATTCTGCGGCGTTTTCACCCTCGGTTTGCGGAGGGACGAGCGGATTAGCGACGGCGATCGGAAGGCTCGACGAATTCGAGATCGTGGCTCCGCTGGCATTTGCGGAAAATGACGTTCCGTTCAACAAGACTGTGGCAACCGAGATAAGGCCGATCGCAAACGCAAGTTTGACCGACTGGCGGTCAAGTTGCAGCGATCGTAGGCCGAGGGAATTCATAAAGACTCCGAGTAGTGAATCAGTGCCGGCGGCACTTAAATGGGTTGCTAATCGAGTTGGATATCGAAGTGCAGCGGCGGTTTGCGGCGGCAGTTATTTGAATTCAATCTTCTTCAAGGTTTTCAGTTGTTTGGCTGCTTCGGTTGCCAGTCGATCATCGCCATAGTTTTCCAAGAGGTATTCAAATTGGGCGATTGATTCGGTCACGAATTTTTGTTTCAAATCGGTCGCCCCATCGACTTGCACGAAATTACATCGGGCGGCTTCATAGATCGCGTAGGCTTGCCATTCCCGCACGTCGGGAGAGGCCTTCTTGCCGCCGAATCCGTAGTAGACGAGTTTGAATTCGTCGATGGCGGCTGCGAAGTTTTTGGCTTTGAATAGCATGTCGCCCACCATGCAATGGGCCCGGGCTCCGGTTTTACCGGGGTGGGCTGCGGCTTTGCGGTAGCTGGCGAGGGCTTCGTCGGTTTGCTTGAGTCCCGCGTGGGCGACTCCTTTTTCCAGCCAGCCGTCTTGTTTGAAACTGATGTCTGCAGCGGAATTATCGAGTGACTCGATCAAGCTCAAGGCCGTCTCGTAGCGCTTGATCTTGTTGGCACATTGGGCTCCATGGAGCATCGTTAACCAGCGGATTTTCGGTTCGACTTGGGTCGATTCCTCAACCACGGGTTGGGCGGCGGTGTAGGCGGTGAGTGCGGAATCAAACTGCTTCAATCGGAACAGGCACTCGGCTTCCATGAACATGCCATCCGCGTAGAGTTCGCCGGTTGCAAACAGTTTGTTTTGTTTGGCAAATGCGATTTGGGCGTCTTGAAACTGGTCCTGTTTGTAATGGGCCCAAGCCGATTTGTAGGCGGCTTTTTCGCGGATGTTATCTGCCGTTTTTGAATCCAGGCATAACGTGTAAGCGGCGATGGCCTCGTCATATTTCTCGTCGTTGTAGGCCTGTGTGCCGACATGAAAATTGGCTTCGCCTGCCAGTGGGCTATCTTTTGCCTCGTTTGCGATCTTGGAGAAAAACTTCATCGCGTCGTCTTCTTGTTGGGCTGATCGATGCGCCCAGGCGAGTTCGTAATAGTATCGGTCCAGTTGAGGCGAATCAGGATTGGTGTCGATCAAATCACTGAATGACTGGATGGCGTCGTCCCATTGTTTTACTTGAACGTAGGCTAATGCTAGTTCGTACATTGCATTCGTTTTGGCTTTGCCCTCAGGTTGGGTGTCAAGGAATTCGGTGAGGTCCTTGATCGACGAAGCCACGTCGCCAGTTTTCCGACGGGACGCTCCCCGCCCAATTTTGGCTTGTGCGGCCAGTTCATGGGTTGGGAATTGGGTCATCAATTTTGAAAACAGTGCGTCTGATTTTTTGTACTCCTTCAATTCGAGTTTGCACCAGGCCGCGTTGAACAACGCATAAGGCAGAAACTGGGAATCGGGGTACTGTTGGATGATCATCTCAAAATGCTCGAAAGCGTCTTGGAAATTTTCCGCTTCGTAGGCCACTTCGCCCATCCGGTAATGCAAGTCGCTGAGCAGAGGGGTGTCTGGATAGTCGTTGATCAGCGTGTTGGCCGTGGTGGTCGCGGCCTCGGCCTCACCAAGTGCGAATTGAGCGCGGCAGAGTTTCAGCAAGGTTTCATCCGTTCGATCCCATCGATTATGGGTAGCGTAAGAGTTGGCCAGCGATTGGGCCGCGGACTTGAAGTCCTCAATTTCGAATTGGCTCAAGCCAATCCAAAACTGTGCCTCGGCTTTGTTGGCTTTGTCATCCATCGAATCTACAAGCGGCGTTAGTTTGTCGATCGCAGTTTGATGCTCTTGGCTCATGTAGCTGGCCAATCCTGAGCGAATCTGCCAACGCGGATGATTGGGGTGGTTCTTGAATTTGCTCACCAGCTGCTCAAAAACTTGAGACGATTCAGCGGGTTGATCGTTCAATAGAAACGATTCGGCTTTGACCTCCAGGGTGTCTGGAAGAAAGTCATCGTCGCCGTATTTGGTTTCAAACCGCGTCGCCGTTTTGATGGCGGTTGCAAAGTCACCTTGATCCAGCGAAGTGAAGGCGGAGCTGTGGAGCGCTGATGAGGCCAGGGGGTGATCAGGGTGCTGATTGGCAATCGCATCGAACAGCGCGATCGAGCCGTTGCGTTTCTCTGGGATTTCAAACGCGGCGTCGGCTTGGTCCATCAATAACGCGACCCTCGTAGGATCTAGGGAGCTGTCGACGCCTTCGGTTTGTGTCAGTTGCTGGGTGGCAACGTCGTAGGCGGTTTGGAATGCTTTCGACTTGAGATGAATGCCCGCCAACCAATGAGCCGCT
>JBLINZ010000386.1:0-6128 GCA_047639375.1 Mariniblastus sp.
TCAGAAGACTGGCGAAATCAAGCTAGTCCTGCGTGGCGATCACGTTTCCACCGATGATATTGTCCAAGATCTTTCGGACATCATGAAATGGGACACTGAGGAACCCGAAAAAGAAGAGGCAGAACCAAGTGCCCCACCTAAAACCAATCTTTTATCGATGTTTGGGAACAACAAGAGCGATCAACGGTCCAGTGGATCCATGATCATTTGGGAAGGCAACCAACCCCGAAAAGTCTCTTTCAAGAATGGCAGCATCCCGACCAATGTCACCGAAGCTCCATTCCCTCCTTCGCAAGGCAGAAGCGATAACGAACCTGCGGATGAGGATACCGCGGCTGAGTTTGACGGCTCTACCGAAATTGACCGCGGGATCGAACAAGATCAATATCGCGATCATTAAGTTCGATCTAGCTAGACAGGATGATCGCATCATCGGGGTGTTACCCACACCCCTGATCGCGAACGCCAAACAAAAGCAATCAGCAGAGAATCAAGGATGATTCGAAACAGCAGGATCTCTAACAGTCCGAGACCCTGAACCTGTTCTGCCCCAACGCAAGGATTCATGGATGAACATGCGATTAACTCTCTTAAGTCGTTGCTGCTTTGCTGTTCTTACAGCATTAAGCATTTCCGTCACGGCAGTTGGACAGGCTCCCAGTGGGTCTCAATTCTCCGTCAATTCTTCGGTCGACTCAATTAGAGTGATTGCTGGCTCAAGCCAACGCCTCAAATTCGATTACGACGTTCCCGAGCTGATGGTAGAAAACCCAGAAATCATCTCGGCTCAACCCGTCACGCAGAATGAAATCCTGATCACCGGCATTAATCCCGGTATCTCAACGGTCACCGTCAGCGACCCAGACAAGAATCTTCAAATGATCAGCGTCGAGGTGGTGATCGACACTCGAAAGCTCGAACGGGCTCTCCAAACTCACTTCAAAGATTCTCAAATCCAAGTCGATGCCTTGCGGACTAGCGTGATCCTTAAAGGGAATGTCGCAAGGGCCGATCAAATCCAGAACATTCTGGCCGTGGCTCGAGACTACTTCCCCGCCAATGTAATCAATGAGCTTCAAGTCAACGGCTCTCAAAACATTGCGATCAAAGTCAAAGTCTACGAAGTTTCCCGCACGAAGCTTCGCCAGCTTGGCGTTGACTGGTCGTTTCTTGGTGACGACATCACACTCGTCTCCAGCGTCGCTGACTTGATTCAAAGTGTCTCCACTGGGGGATCGCAAGCTACTGGGCAGAACCTCTCATTCGGCGTGCTCAATGACAGCAACACTTTCAATGCCTTCATCACGGCATTGGAAAAGAACAATCTTGCGAAACTTCTTGACCAGCCAGTTCTGGTCGCTCAAAACGGTCGCCCTGCCGAGTTTTTATCGGGTGGCGAGATTCCAATCCAAGTCGCAAGTGGACTTGGCACAAACTCAATTGAATTCCGCCCCTTCGGAACGAAGCTTGACCTCGTTCCCATCGTTCACGGTCAAGGACAGTTGACCCTTGAAGTTCGAGCCGAAGTCTCTGAGATTGCTCGCGACCTTTCCGGTGACACAAACGTTCCTGGCTTCCGTGTTCGGCGAGTAAATACAGGCGTCAAAATGAAAGCCGGGCATACGCTGGCTCTAGCGGGTGACTATCGTGAAGACGTTTCCACCGAAGTCAAAGGCATCCCGTTCTTGATGGACAGCCCGATCATTGGCCCGGCGTTCCGCAAGGTAACGGAAGAAGTCAACGAAACAGAACTCGTGTTCCTCATCACGCCTCGGTTCATCAGTGAAGTCGAAGCAGACCGAATCCCTCGATTGGGTCCTGGTCAGCTGACGGATCGGCCTTCCGATCAAGAACTCTACATCAACGGCTACACCGAAGTTCCACGCTGCAACGACGATTGCCCAACCAACGACCGATTCGACGCCCCCCGAACAGGGCAGAACTTCGGTGGAGTTGATCCCAGCATCGTTCCACAGAATGTAATCGAGAACAACACATTTGGGCAGCAGCTTTCTACCCAACCCGCTGTGTCGATGAAGAAGAAATTCCCTTGGAGCAAGCCGACCTCAGCGGTTCAGCAAGCCAAGAAACCTAAGAAGGGTTTCTCTTGGCCAACTCTGAAGAAACGTTAGTCTCTACGTCTCAACGATCCTTCTTATAATACGAGCGACGACCTTCTTCGGAAGAAGTTGACTCTCACCCTCAGCAGATCCTGCGACCAGCAACCAGTTTTTATCAGTTACGGAAATCAAATGAGCGGTACACTTCGAATTTCGATTTGCGACCCGGATGAAACAACTCGTGACAATCTAAAAAAGTACCTCATTGGTATGGAACAGATTTGGCTGGAAGCCGATTGTTCCCGTTACGAGTTCTTCACCGAGATTGTCTCTCAAACAACGCCTGACATCGCGATCATCGACATCGATAGTGATGACGAAAAAGCGATGACGTTGGTCGAGGGCATCGCAAAAAGTCATCCCGACTGTGGGATCGTTGTCGTCAGCAGTCGCACGGATGGTCAGATGATTCTCCGTGCAATGCGTGCGGGTGCGCGAGAATTCCTGAACTCACCCGTTCAAATCGACGAACTCGTTGGAGCGCTGGACCGAGTTTCGTCGACGAGCGACGGAAAGCAACGCAGCAATGCAGGGTCAATCATTTCAGTCGCAGGGGCTTCTGGCGGCGTCGGCAACACATCTATCGCAGTCAATATCGCGGTTGCGTTAGCTCAAAATCCTGAGCGTAGTGTCGTCTTGATCGACCTCGACCTTGCTTTGGGAGATGCCGATGTGTTTTTGGATATGATTCCGGATTACACATTGCTCGATGTCGCCCAAAACATTTCCCGGCTTGATTTAGCACTTTTGAGGAAATCACTTACCAAGCATGAAACAGGCGTGTTCCTGCTTCCGCGGCCCGTTCAGATCGAAGACATTTCTTCGATCTCGAATGAAGATTTCAAACGCGTCCTTGGATTACTGAAAGCCTCGTTCACCCACTTGGTAATCGACCTTTCAAAATCCTACAACCGGCTTGATATTGCGGCCCTCGAAGCCTCCGAGCAGATCGTCTTACTCACCCAGCTTGATTTGCCCTGCCTCCGCAACGTCGTCCGCCTACTTTCCTCCCTGGAAGTCTACCCGGGCGTTGTCGAAAATATCAACGTCGTGGTCAATCGTTCGGGTTTGGACAAATCGCAAATCAGTTCGGCCAAAGCCGAAGAAACAATCGGACGCGAAATCTTCTGGCGAATCCCGAACAACTACCCCGTGATCTCAGAATGCCGAAACAATGGCGTTCCACTACTCGAGAACGCGAAGAACGCTGCGATTACCCACTCGATCTGCGAACTCGCCGAAACCCTTTCCGGAGAAGCACCTCTCGAAGACGCCAAATCCGAAAAGAAAGACAAGAAGTCTTGGCTGAAATTCCTGGGGAAATAGTCGCCCAAATCAGGGCACGAGAAACTTCAGATATCGAGCCATGAGGAAAAACATGCAACTCAGATTGCGTGTATTTTTGCGTGCGAATCGCCATCGTTCTGAGCGATGAGGCGTGAATCACAGCCGCAAGATCTCGGGTTAGCCGTTGTCACGCTTGCAGTGTTGAACGTTCAATCGCCGTGGCTGGTGCCAAAACGGCTCATGAAATCAACCAGCCCACGCCCCTAGTGAGCTTCCAGCCAGTTCTCTCCCGTTCCCATTTCGACTTCAATCGGGACATCGATCTCCAATGCCGTTTTCATGCATTCTTCGATCACCGGTTTGACTTCGTCCTCTTCATCACGATGCATGTCGAACACCAATTCATCGTGTACGGTCAACAGCATTTTGGTTTTGAAACCCCCGGCGCGGAGGGCGTGATGGACTTTGATCATGGCCAGTTTCAACATGTCAGCCGCGGTTCCTTGGATCGGGCTATTCATCGCCAGACGCTCGGCTGCTTTTTTCAGCGTTCGATTGCGTGAATTGATATCTCGCAACTGACGGCGTCGTCCCGTTTGAGTTTTGACGTATTCATTCTCCTCGGCAAACCGAATCGTCTCGTCGATGTACGCTTGAACGCCAGGGTATTTTTCGTAGTAACTGTCAATCAACAAATTGGCTTCGGCCCGGGGAATGTTTAACCGCTGTTGCAGTCCAAAAGCGGAAATTCCATACAGGATCCCGAAGTTTACCATCTTGGCCTTGGAACGCATTTCGCGATCCACTTCATCGACTCCAACTTGATAAACATTTGCGGCGGTCACGGCGTGAATGTCCGTCCCCGTGTTAAACGCTTCCAACATGGCAGCGTCTTGGCTCAACGCCGCCATGATCCGAAGTTCGATTTGCGAATAGTCAGCGGCCAAGATCAAGTGATCGGAATCCCGGGGTACAAAAGCCGCCCTGATCTCGCGCCCACGCTCCTTGCGAACAGGAATGGTCTGCAAGTTTGGATCGTTGGACTGCATCCGCCCCGTCGCCGTCCAAGTCTGACTGTAGTGCGTATGCAATTTTCCCGTGGCAGGATTAACTGAGTTCGGCAGTTGGTCAACATACACCGACTTAAGCTTACAGGCGTTGCGGTAGTCCAGCACATCGGCCACGATTTCGTGTTTCGGTGCGAGGCGAAGCAACTCTGACTCACGAGTCGAATATTGCCCAGTCGCCGTTTTCTTGGGCTTGTCCACTAGTTGCAATTCTTCGTAAAGAATGACACCAAGCTGTTTAGGCGAACTGATATTGAATTCCCGCCCTGCCGCGACGTAAATTTTTTCCTGCAGTGTTGCGATGTCTTTTTTAAGGACGAGCGAAAACGCCTGGAGTGCTTCAGAGTCCAAGCGAATACCTTCAAACTCCATGTCGACCAAAACCGGAATCAACGGACACTCCACGTCGTAGCAGACCTCCGCGACGCCGCGGGCTTCGATGTCCGGTTTGATCAAATCAGCCACCTGGAGCGTCACGTCGGCGTCTTCGCAGGCGTACTCCGAGACGATCTCCAGCGGAACGTCACGCATATTGCGCTGCTCTTCTCCCTTTTCCCCAATCAAATCACTGGTTGGAATCGGACGATACCCCATGTAAATCTTGGCCAAATAATCGAGGCCATGCTTCATCTCAGGTTCTTTCATTGAATGCGCCAGCATCGTGTCGAACAATGTTCCGTGCACCTCAACCCCACGCCACTTCAATAACGTGATGTCATACTTGAGGTTGTGTCCAACTTTCGTGATCGATTCATTCTCGAATACCGGACGAAACTCATTCAGGACCGCCAGCGCCATGTCTTCTTCGGACGGAACGACGACATAGTAGGCTTGGTTGGTTTGATAAGAAAACGCGATCCCCAGCGGAAAGGCCGTGCGAGGATCAAGGCCGGTGGTTTCGGTGTCGAAGCAAATCTGATCTTGCTTGAGCAGATTTTTGATCAATTCAGCTCGACCCTTTTTGGTCTTGATCGTCACGTATTCGTGCGGAACATCCTCAAGCGTTTTCTCTTCAACAGGCTCGTTAAAAAGAGTCGACTGGATTTCCTGTTCCCGCTTCTCACGAATCACGGCCTGCCGAGCCGGTGCCGCTGAAAACGATTTGCCGAATAGGCGTTTACCCATTCCGTCAAATTCCAACTCCATCAATAGAGCTTTCAATTTGTCTTTATCAAACCCAGACCAGGCCAAGTTTTCCAGCTGGACGTCATGGGGCACATCGAGCCGGATCGTGACGAGCTCTTTGGATAGCATCGCCTGCTCTTTGTGCTCCTCGACACGTTCCTTCTGCTTGCCCTTGAGTTTATCTGTGTTCTTGAGAAGTTCTTCGACTGTCCCGAATTTGGCGATCAATTTTTGAGCCGTTTTGGGGCCAATGCCTGGGACACCGGGGATATTGTCACTGGCGTCGCCCATCAAACCCAGGACGTCGATCACTTGATCGATGCGTTCAATTTGCCACTGCTCAAGCACTTCCGGCACGCCCAAGAGTTCCGCCGCGTTGCCCTGTCGTCCGGGCTTATACATCGTCACGTTCTCAGACACGAGCTGGGTGTAATCCTTGTCCGGCGTGACCATCCAAGTCTTGAACCCCGCTTCGTCGGCTTCCTTCGAGAGCGTGCCAATAATGTCGTCTGCCTCGAATCCAGGCTGC
>JBLINZ010000387.1:0-6126 GCA_047639375.1 Mariniblastus sp.
TAAGTTTTGTTCAGGGTTCCGCAGGCACAACGAAAATGAGCATGAAAACAAAAGAACCTACGCTGGGATTCTGGACTGCTACGTCAATGGTCACTGGCAACATGATTGGTTCGGGGATCTTCCTATTGCCTGCATCATTGGCAGGATTCGGTGGAATCAGCATTGTAGGTTGGTTGTTTTCCGCGGTGGGTTCCATTCTGCTGGCTTTGGTGTTTGCGGGCCTGGCTCGTCAGGTTCGCGGCTCAGGTGGGCCCTACCTTTACACCCAGGCGGGATTTGGCGACGTGCCTGGTTTTCTCGTAGCTTGGGGCTATTGGATTGCCATCGTGGCGACCAATGCTGCGATCGCCATCGCTCTGGTGAGTTATTTGTCGGTGTTCTGGCCAGCATTAACTAAACAGGCATGGCTGAGCACACTGGTAACTTTGATATTTGTTTGGATGCTAGTGTTGGTGAATGTCCGTGGCATCAAACGAGCGGGACAGTTGCAGCTGATCAGCACCGTCCTGAAAATTCTGCCTCTGGTTGCGGTGGGAGCCGTGGGCTTATTCTCTCTGGAACCTGCTCACTTCGAACCTTGGAATTTGAGTGGCCAGTCCACTTTCTCAGCGGTCACGGCCACTGCAGCATTAACGGTCTGGGCATTTCTAGGTCTGGAGAGCGCGAATATTCCTGCTGCGGAGGTAAAGGATCCTGAAAGGAATGTGCCCCGGGCAGCGGTCGCCGGGACTTTGATTGCCGCGTTGGTCTATATTCCTGGAACGGTAGCGGTCATGGGATTGATCGGTCCGGATCAATTGGCACAGTCCAACGCACCGTTTGCAGATGCGGCGGCTCTATTGTGGGGGAGTTGGGGATATTACCTGATCGGCATCGGCGCGATCATCTCCTGCTTTGGTGCTTTGAATGGCTGGACACTTTGTTTGGGCCAAATTCCGATGGCTGCGGCGAAGGATAAGCTGTTCCCGGAGTTTTTTTCCGAGGAGTCCAAGTTTGGGACACCGGCGAAAGGGATCGTTTTTTCTTCTGTATTGGTGAGTCTCTTGGTGCTAATGAACGGCAGCAAAAGCCTAGTCGACCAATTCACTTATGTGATTCTATTGGCTACCTTGACGACCCTGCTGCCCTATCTGCTCTGCTCCCTCGCCCGTTTGACGATCGCCATTAGAACGCAACAGTCTCTCTCATTTTTAGATGTGCTGGTGAGTTTGCTGGCCGCCGCGTTTTCCATCTGGGCAATCATGGGAACAGGAATGGAAACGATTTACTGGGGCGGTTTTCTATTGATGTTGGGGTTGCCTGTGCACGTGTTTGTCAAATGGCGCAATAGCCTCAAGTCAAAAACAAAATAGGAAATTCGGAAAATGGTTCCTGCCACCCCATCCATCTAGCTTGGGATACGTCGAGGACAAGTGGTAAGGGCCGTTCGAAAAATTGCTGTCGTTGCCGGAATCGCAAGACTTCGGGAGAACCATCTGTGAATTCCGAACTGTTGCCAGTCCGGCTACATCAAAATCGGACATTGATTGATTGATCGAGCGAGCGAGCGATGCTAAGGCCTTTGCCGCGAAAAATCTATTGGCAATGACTTGGCTGTCGGTTTGATTCGCTTTACTTCAATTGCTTGATTCGGATATTCTTATAGGAGACTACTTTGGCTTCGTCTTGGAAGCTGATGTGACCTTTTAGAGGTCGGTCCTTGATGGCTGACCTACTGAGATCTAGGGCTTGGATCAGTTCGCCGTTCAAGAACACCACCAAATTGGTATCCTTGAGAACAATCTGGTAACGGTTCCATTCGCCGGCGGGTTTGACTGCGTTGGTGAAGGGTGCAGTCGTGCGAATGATCCCCCCACAATCGTGATTCCCTGGTTTAACCAGGTCATGGGAATCAAGAATCTGAATTTCGAATCCGCTGGCCACGTGATCTTTAAGATCTCCGACGCGTAAAAACACACCGGAATTCCCCGTGGGTTCGAATTTGAAATCCACTTCGAGGACAAAATCACTGTATTCCTTTTGGGTAGTCAGGTAGGCATCGTAGCGTTGCCAGCCTTGCTCGCCTTCACGTGGATGGAGTGTAATCACGCCGTCTTTTGCGATCCAATTCCCGGTCGTCTGCCAACCGTCCAAATTCTGCCCATTGAACAAATCCACCCAACCTGTTTCCGACCATTGGGTGATTTCCTGGGCGGCGGACAAGCCTCCTAGGAGGGCGAAATGAAAAGTGAGCATGGTGGTTAAGAGGTATCGTTTCATAGTGTGTTCTCTGTTTGCTGCTGGTAAGAGACGGTTGCGGACGGGCAATTTAATCCACTGCGTTTTGGTTTTGATTGAGGAGTCGATTATAACTTTATTTGCCTGCACTCGCCGGCATGGTAGAGAACATGAAAAAGTCTTCTTCCGGAATGGTGAGGGCTGGGTTTTTTGTTTTCTCCCAATAATGAACACGCGATCATGCAGGAGGAAACCTGGAATTGGGGGACGTTGGCATTTTGTCTTGATCATGCGGATATTCGTTTTTCGAATGTCTGATGAAGAATGAGCATTGATCAGTGCTCTATTTCAAAAAAATTCACGGCTGTTAGCAAACTCGTAAGAAATGTGTCAAGATCACGTCGTGTGCGGCGAAGGTAGGTCGTATTTCCAATCGAACGGGCGCAATGGCCTTCGTGAGGTTTCTAATAAATCGAAAAGGACGGTCGACCGTGAACTCAGACGAGCAAAAACCTCAACCTGCTGAAAATTCCAAGCAGAGGCAACGAGCCGCTCACGAGAGCCTGAGGCCGCTGCGAATCTGGCCGGTGGTGTTGTTGCTCTTCGCGATGCTGGGGTTGCGGGTGATTACTCGATTCGTGACCGACCCCTCTGACACGCTGTTGATGCTCAGCATGATGGGCCCGGCGGCTTGTGCGATCTTGATCTTGTTGTGGTGGCTGGCGTTCAGTCGTTCGGCTTGGAAAGAACGTTGGATGGGCGGTTTGGGGGTGGCGGCTGTTCTCTTGGTGACTGGGTTTTTGAACGATGCCTCATTGATGCCGATTGGACTTATCTTTTTAACGATCCCCATAGGCTTGGCTATGTTTGGCCTCGCTTGCGTGTTGTTGGGGCGAATGACGACCATGAAGAGAACGTTGATCGCAGTCTTGATGGCAGCAATTGGATGTGGGTACTCGACATTGCTGCGGATGGACGGCATGTGGAGCAATTCCAAAATGACTTATGAGTGGCGTTGGATTTCAACTTCGGAAGCCGAATTGGTGGCCAGCAGAGCGGGCATTCAAAATACTGAAGTCTCGCTGACGCCAGAAATTACTGCTTCGCTGTTGAACCCTGAGTGGCCAAGTTTTCGGGGCACCGATCGAACCGGCCGCCAACGTGGTACGGTGCTGGCCAGCCAGTGGGGAACGAAACCAAAACTAGTTTGGAAAGTCCCGGCTGGACCGAGTTGGTCGTCGTTTGCGGTCGCAGGCAATCTGTTATTCACGCAGGAACAGCGAGGCAAAGACGAATCGGTAGTTTGCTATGCGGCGGATACTGGGGAAGAGATTTGGATTTGCCAAGTCGAGGAGCGGTTCGAAGAATCGGTGGGCGGACCTGGCCCCCGAGCGACACCGACCCTTGCAAGTTTAAAATCGGCTGATGGCCAGCTGATTCCGGCTTTGTTTGCTTACGGTGCTACTGGGATCTTATTACGAATTGATCCCGCGACAGGTGAGAAAGTTTGGAGTAAGGATCTTCAAGAAGTCTCTGGCAGCGAGCCACCCGGCTGGGGTTTTTGCAGTTCCCCTTTGGTGGTGGACTCCAAAGTGATTGTGCACGCGGGTGGTGACAAAGGCCTATTGGCGTTTGATGTTGCGTCGGGGGATCTCGTTTGGTCGGCCAAATCTGGCGATCATAGTTATGCTTCCGCCCAGCTGAGTCGACTTTTGGGTGAAGACGTCGTGCTGATGTTGACCAACGATGGTTTAGAGATTGTAAACCCAGCCGACGGATCAACGCGGTTGAACTACGATTGGGTATTCAAGGGGTACCGTGTGCTCCAGCCGTTTGTCGTCAACCACGATTCGATCATTGTACCGTCTGGAATTGGCGCTGGAACTCGCATGATTCGCGTCGCAAAATCTAGCGAAGATGAATGGTCGGCGACCGACGTTTGGACGTCGCGATTCCTCAAACCCGATTTCAATGACTTCGTCGTGTACCAGAACAACATCTACGGATTCGATGGCTCAATTTTCACTTGCATCGATTTAGAAACGGGCAAGCGACAATGGAAAGGTGGTCGATATGGCAAGGGCCAAGTGTTGTTGCTGGAGGATTCAGGCTTGTTGTTGGTAGCTGCTGAATCGGGGGAAGTCGTGTTGTTGAAAGCGGATCCAGGTGAGCACGTGGAGCTTGGGACGTTCCAGGCGCTTGACGGAAAAACTTGGAATCATCCCGTCGTTGTTGGCAATCGACTTTATCTTCGTAACGCCAAAGAAGCGGCTTGTTTTGAATTGCCAGAGTGATCGTGGGATCCACGATTTCAGGCGTTTACGACGCCTGTCGCTCTGGTCACCGCTTTACTTACGCGAACGTCCCTATGAATCGACCGAAGGTGACGAGACTGGCCATTTCAGCGGTACTTGAAACAGCAAGTTTCGCGTAGGCGTTGCGGCGGTTCTTTTCGACTGTTTTAATTGAGATCCCCAGTCGAACCGCGATTGTTTTGTTGGGAACGCCTTCTGATGCCAAGGCAATGATTTTCCGTTCACGTTCAACCAGCGTCCCCAATCGTGTGGCCCTTGATTTGAGCGATTGATAGTGAGTGGACGAATTGATCGCTTGTTGAATTGCTTCTAAAACCAATTCGGTATTTGAGAAGTCGACAATCTGTTCTGGTGAAAACTCAGTACCGAGTGTTGGCGTTGTGTTTTGTTCTAACAGCACGATGGGTAAGTAAGCTCCGTGCGTTCGAACAACCTCTGGGGCTTGATGGCAGTCGGTGAACAAAAAGCTGGTATTGTTCTCCAGTTCGTTTGATCTAAGCTGATTGAGAACGGTCGTTTGTAGGAACTCTCTTGAATCGCAATTTCGGATTCGGCAGTGAGGGTGGTTCTCTTGCATTAACGATATTGCGAATTGTGACAGTTTTAAGTTGCCGAAGAGAATATAACAGGTTGTCTGTGCCATAATTTTAATACCCTGGAAGTTTGCGTTTGCAGTTTTGAGTTGCACCACAGTTATCGAAGGGTTGCTGTTAAGCTGAACTGCTATTTGGGCTCTGGTGAGGTTTGGCGGACCTCCGCCTGCGGATCATTCTTGATGGAGCATTCGACGTTCTCTCGAATGGCAATCATGGGCGCGAACTCGGTCGTTTGGCCCAATTCATTCCTTGAATTTTTTTTATGTCTACCAATATATTAAAACTGTCAGCGAAGACTCCTCATTGAAAAAAATTGAGGCCAGCCCTCAAAATCGTTATCGCCTAACAGGAGATGAGATATGCGCATTCGAACCGGACTCTCGAATTGCCTGGCATTGGCATTCGTGACTCTATTTGCTGGAACAGGGATTGCCCAGCAATCCCCTGATCGATCACCCGCCCAAGCGGAGTTCTATCGCGGCTACTTCTTGCAACATGAAGCCAACGATTTCTCAAGCGCCGAGAAAGCCTACCGGCGGGCGATTCAGCTCAAGCCCACAGCTGATGTCCGCTCATCGATCGATGCGGCAATGGCGATCGTGCTTGAGGAGAATGTCAGTTCCAATTTTGCCGGTCTGATGCCCGCTGACTCCCTCGCCTTTCTTGAAATCTCAAACCCTGCTGAGCACGCTGAGCAAATTGCACGTGTGATGGGACTGGTTGGTGAACGCTCGAACAATGCGTCCGAGAAAGTCACTCTGCAAATTGAAGATGGACTTTCAATCTCCTCCGACTTTAAGATTAGCCCTGCCTTGTTTCGGGAACTAAAAAAAGTTCGCGGAGCTGCGATTGCAATCACGGAGTTGCGTGATTCCATTCCGCCGTTTGAGGGACTGGTCGTCATCAACCCGGGTGATTCCGACCTACTTAGCGGCCTTTTGGAAACCGGAGTGCAACTCATCAACGCCAGTGACAATATCGGCGGATTCCCAACGTTT
>JBLINZ010000388.1:0-6123 GCA_047639375.1 Mariniblastus sp.
CCTGGAGGTTGGGCAAACGGTTAAGGTCCCAGAGAACGCAAAAGTTATTGACGCCAAAGGCAAAACGATCACACCCGGTTTGGTGGCGATTAGCATGCGTGGCATCGGCATTCGTAGTACGCCTACCGGCAAGGAAAAGCTGGCGGATGCGTTGGACCCGTTCGACCGGAATATGAAATACTCGCTAGGCGTGGGGATTACCACGGGCTGCATTGAGTTGTCGTCAGGGCGTGGTGGACGAAGTCGTCGCCGCAACGAAGGCGAGCCAGCCGAGATGTTCCTTGGATTTGAGCAGCCCGTCCAAGAGTTTGTCACCGAAGCGATGTTGGACTATGGCGACCAAGACACGTCACTTTGTCCTTGCTGTGGTCTACCCGTCTTGCCAACAGAGCCGATCACGCCCGCGCGGCCAACCCAAGAACAAGCTCGCAAGATGGCGGTCATCAAAATGAGCTACGGCAATTTGGATGCGATGCTGACGAAGGAAAGTGTTTTCTACAGTCCGCCACCGGGCGCGTTGAATGGTGCTTTGAATCGCCACAACTGGCGACGCGACATCAAACAGGCGCGTGAGTCGATGAAGGAGAAAGAAAAATCGACGGCGGAAGCGACGAAAAAGACATCGAACGCGACATCGTCAAAAACGCCCGCTGCCAACACTACCAAAACGGCTAAGCCTAAGAGTACCGCAAGCAAGGTCAAACCTGAATTGATCAGTCTGTTGAAGCGCGAGACCGCGATGCGTATTCGTGCGAATTCCGTTGACGAGATCCGCGACATGGTCGATCTAGCCAACGAATTAGGTTACGACATCGTCATCGAGGGCGCGATTGAGGGTTGGGTACTGGCTCAAGAACTGGGTGCCTCTGAAGTCAGCGTGATTTACACGCCACGACAACGGCGCGAAGCTCAGCGTGATCGAAAAGAGGATTCCGGGAGCTTCATCGAATCAACCGGTATCTTTGAAGAAGCCGGTGTGCCGTTTGCGATCGCGACGTTGAGTAATTCAATCAGCACGAATGGCCTGGCCGGACGCGATCTAACGAGCCTCGCTTTGGAAGCCGCGTTTGCCGTGCGTGGAGGAGCCGATGAGCGAACGGCTCTGCAAGCGGTCACGATTGTCCCCGCAAGAATGATGGGACTCGAAGATAAAATTGGCAGCATCGAGGTCGGCAAAGACGCAGACATTCTGATCTTGAACGGTTCGCCATTGGATTACCGAACTTATGTCGAACAAGCAATCGTAGCCGGTAAACTCGCCTACGATCGGGCCGAAGACCGAGTCTATCCGGTTTTCGATCGAGAGTAACAACTCAAAAACATCCACAGTGTCACGTAATCGATTGCGCAACCGTAACGTCCTCAAGACTTTCGGCCGCCCACCAAACACCCAAACCACACTAGCGATGCCGGACGATAGATAGACTGTCGTAGATTTCTCCGCGAACCGTCGCACCGTGCCGTGGTGGTGAGATTGTCGTGGGCGTTAGGAACTTCCAGTGCATGGGTAGAAATTCATGCCTTTCTCGGACGGTGATTCCAGCACAAACTTACTCCGCGATTCCCTCGGTGATAGGCTGGCATATGGATCAGGAAAAGGTGACGTCGAACGCCGAAAGGTTTGACGACTTGCGTTACGTTGAGCGTGTCGTTTCGGGGTGATTCTCGGAAAGGTGATTCGGGAAATCCGCCGTTCGTTGACAGCAGAGTTGCTCCATCACTTGTTGCAACTGACGCTTAAGAATTGAGATAGTATGGTCACCGCCACGTTTGCCCAAAGCCGCTGTTCCGTACATGAATGTTCGACCCATCATCGTGAAATCGGCTCCGCTGGCGAGTGTTCTTGCGACATCGGGTCCCCCGCGAATTCCAGAGTCCATTAAGATTGTGGTTTGTTCTTTGAATTTTGCGGCAACCGTTCGCAATGCTTTGATTGCGGATTGCCCGACATCGAGCTGTCGGCCGCCGTGATTAGAAACCCATAAACCGTCGACGCCTAATCGGAGTGCACGCTCGGCGTCCGCTTCGCATGCAATTCCTTTGACGACTAATTTGCCTGGCCACATCTCGCGAATGGGTTTAATCTTTTCTTCGTTCAAGCGACCAGAAAAAGTCTGATCCATGAACTGCCCAAGCTGCTTCATGTTCAGGCCCTTGGGCATGTAGGGTTTGAGCGTCTCAAACTCTGGCTTCCCATTGATCAACGTGCTAATCGCCCACTGGGGGCACCCACATATCTGCAGGATATTTCGCAACGACATGCTTGGTGGCATCGCCAAGCCGTTGCGGATGTCACGCGGTCGGTACCCAAACGTTGGCACGTCGGCCAGAATAACCAAAACGGGTAGTTCGGCCGCTTTGGCGCGATTGATGATGTCGTCTCGGACGCGGTCTTCGCTCGGATGATAGAGCTGAAACCAAGCTTTCCCTTCCGTCAATTCCGCCACCGTTTCAATGCTACTGGTCGATACCGTGCTCAAGCAAAACGGGATGTTATGCTGGACTGCCGCCGCCGCCAAAATTTCAGGCGTCTTGGGCCACATCAACCCCTGCAAACCGATCGGTGAAATGCCGAATGGAGCATCGTAGGTGTGCCCAAACAACTCGGTGCTCATATCCGACTTTATGTGTTCTGACAAATACTGCGGAATCAGCTCCACTTCACGAATGTCTGCTGTATTGCGATGTAAGTTCACGTCTTCATTGCAGCCTCCATCGAGATACTCAAACGCAAATCTTGGAATTCGTTTCTTGGCGCGTGACCTCAAATCGTCGACGGATGGAAAGCGACTGTCATAGCTTAAGTTGTTCATGGATGACAATGGTTAGAATCTAAAGTACGGCTTTATGATAGAAACGACACCCTAGTTTACCTTAGAAACGCTTCGTGCAAAACGCCCGAAAAGACGGTGAATGTATTGGAAACCCGATGAAGCTACGCAGTTTGTGGCAAAGGCGCTCTTCGTGGCAGCTTTGTTCGTTAGCGTTCAAGGGTTTGGGCAGCTAATCGCCTTGGGTTTTCGATCGCCGTTGGTTACGTTGCAAGTTGCCATGACGCGTGCATTGACGAGTCGACTGGGCCAGATAAGGCTAAAATATTCTGAGCGGACTAAATGACGCTAACTCGAAACCGTAGACAAACTTAAATAAACGGCGTTTGCCGGTCGTTCAGGGCCTCCCGTCCACAACGGCGCGGAGACAAACACAAATAGAAACTCGGGCAGGATCCGCCGGTGTTCCAGGACAAATCTTAAAGCCGAAGGTGATTTTGTCGTGGATTGTCTGCCCCGACCAGTATTACATCATACCTGCACGCTCACGTTCCAAAACTAACGTCCCGACTAGTTTTCCTGTGGGGGCACCGAAGAACGCCGTTCATTTCCACCCAGCTTCGGGATAACTGCGTGCTGTATACAACGCGTGGACAGCGGCGGTTGTGTAGCCACCTTGGTGAACCATGTCGGTGCTGGATCGAATCAAGAAGGTCTTACAGAAACGCTGCCACTTCTTTGTCTGTTTTTAATGCTTCCATGGCATGGCAGCGTTGGAAATACGCTTCGCGGGTTTACGAGCTGGCTATTTGGCTCGTGGTTTCTGATCGCTCAATCGTCTATTGGCACCGAGGGCACGTTTGGGAACCTGAAAGAACTCGTTGTTGACCGTTGGCAAGTATTTCGAGAGGGTCTCAATTGTTTTCCCGGCGTCGGGTTCCCTGGCCAGATTGTTCCATTCGCCTGGATCACGCGTGAAGTCATAGAGTTCCTCGGCACCGTTGGCGTACCGGATATAGCGATGCATGGCGGTGATAACGGCGTGGTTGTTTCTGCCATGGGTGCAGACGGCAGGCTCCTTCGGCGTCTCTGGATTCTTAAGTTGCGGAAGCAAACTGATGCCTTCTAGCTGGCCGCCCGGTTTCGGGATATCCAACAACTCCAGCAAGGTTGGATAAATGTCCAGCAGACTGGCTGGCTGTTTGCAAACCGTCCCTGGCTTAGTGATGCCCGGTGCTACGATGATCAGCGGAACCCGGGTACTTTCGTGCCACAGTGAGTACTTTTCCCAAGTTCCTTTGTCGCCAAGATGGGCCCCGTGGTCGGACCACAACACGATAATCGTGTTATCTTTGTAAGCGGAGGCCTCAAACGCATCGAGAAGCCGACCGACTTGCGCGTCCGCGAAAGTGACCGACGCCAGGTAACCTTGGATGGCATTTTTCCACTCGCCACTTTCGGCAATCCAGCGATGCCAAGGGCGACGGGCAGCGCCTGCGAAGGGGTTATTGCGAATCGAAGCCGGCAATTGATTCAGCCAGCCGTCGGAGTTTTCAGGAACGATGATTTTGTCTAAGGGATACATGTCCAAGTACTCTTGCGGCACGTACCAAGGGATATGCGGTCGAAAGATCCCGCAAGCCAGGAAAAATGGTTTGTCGTGTTTTCGCGAGAATTGCTCGATGGCCCAATTTGTTACTTTATGATCCGGCATGGATTCGGCAGGATGTCCAATCGGCCCCCAGTCCATGAATCGCATTGCACCTCGGGCCTTGCCGACGTCTCCGTTGTGACCGCGCGCCAGCGGCATGTTGTTGGGAACCACACGGTGTGGCATTTGCCGCTCCATCGAAGGCCAGAAATCATCCCACGATGCGGGGTCGTTGATTCCGTCGCTCTCACCTTTGGCCCATTCCAAAGCGTGAAAAATCTTGCCGGCTCCCTGCGCGGAATAGCCATGCTGCGTACGCAAGTATTGCGGCAGTGTTAAGGCGTTTTTGAGAACCGGGGATTCTCGATAGCGATGATTGTTCGCATAGACACCTGACGTTGACGCGCGGACGCCAAACATTGTTGCTGTTCGAGACGTGTTGCAGATTGGGGCTGCACAATGGGCATTGGTGAACGCAACGCCCATGGCTGCCAAGCGATCCATGTTGGGCGTGATCATTGTGCCGGGATAGCCTTGGAGAAACCCGACGTGATCGTTCAAGTCGTCAATCGAGATGAAGAGAACGTTGGGCTGGGCCGAAGCATCGTGGTCCTCCGCTGCAAACGCTCGCTTCGTTTCGATTGTGAATGCGATTTGAATGCACAGCGAAAGCAACAGAGTGGTTTTGAGAATGGACTGCATAAAGTGTCTTTTATTAAATGAATTAGTTCGGCGAGCCAACTAGAACGAGATCATTGGCCCGTTGTTCATTGGAAGCGTCCCCAAGATTGTAAAAAGTTGAAATGCGGTCTCCCGAAGGCGACAATGTCGCCCTTCGAAATAATCAACTTTGACGTCGGCTGTAACCGACGGGGAGACCATCATGGACCTTAATCTTTATCAAACGCTCGGGCAAGTTTCTTCTGAGAAAGTCGGCAAATCATTCGTGAACATATCCGCGGCTGAGTCCGTGAAATGATCAGCCAAGTCATGGCATCAGAAGTCAGCGAACTTTGCGAGCCGAAACGACACCCGACGGAGAGTGATTGTTGTCGGGCAGGCACGAGCTCTGGTCGCGTTTTTTTGAAGGTGAGCGTGAGGACGTGACCCATCCACTTCGGGCATTGAGGCGGACGATGCCAGACAATTAGATGATCGTATTTAATCAATCGCTTGACGCCTCGGAAATCAGAACGACGTTGTTGATGTCCATGGCAACAGATATCGGTTCCTTGGTAAATCATGGCCACGATCACCATGAATGAACAATGGTAGAAGTCGAACGCCGCGATGTCCCTGGGAAGTAGAGCGTTCATGATCTGTCACGGCAGCGCCGTTTCTCTTACCCGCGTTAGGGCCCAACGCAAGATGAGTAACGCAGGCCGTCGCCAATGAATTCACTGCCACCTTACGAGCAATTGGAAACCCAATTCCTGTTGCTTGTGATTTGGCTTGTGGATACTCAGGCTGGTTGTCATGAGTACCGGGCATGGGTAAAGGTGAAACCGTCGATAAGCATAATATGGCGAGCTTTTGTGAGGCAGGTATTGCCTGACTCTTCTTCGGCATTTCTTGCGTCCGTTACTGATAGTTCTCTCAATGCTTCTTGATTGAGTTTGGCACGGGCTCGGCAATAGTCGCCGGTCACCTCGCGGAGCTCGCGCATGGCGGGAATCGCCGTTTCGACCAGCCACCGGTCGC
>JBLINZ010000389.1:0-6121 GCA_047639375.1 Mariniblastus sp.
CCTATCAACAATCTTCTGCCGCCACTCCCCAACAATTAGATTCAGACTCAACCAATCGCTGGGTCGGTCGTGGCCCTCGATTCCGCTTACACAGCGAAGCGATTCGCGACAATGCATTGGCCGTCAGTGGACTCTTGTCGCCCAATATTTTCGGACCGTCGATCAAGCCCTACCAACCCACTGGCGTCTGGAAAGAACTTGCCGGCGGTGCCGGTGAAAGACCTTATGTCCAAGACACCGACGACAAACTCTATCGTCGAAGTCTCTATATCTATCGCAAACGAACCGTCCCGCACCCGACGATGTCGACCTTCGACGCCGGGAGTCGAGAGACTTGCCAAGTCACTCGGCAACGCACCAACACGCCGCTGCAGGCATTGGCGTTGCTCAATGATGAAACCTACGTTGAGGCGGCTCGAGCGCTGGCCATCACGTGCATTCAAACAGAATCTGAATCCGACAAACAGATCCAACTGGCTTTCTACAAAGCCACAAGTCGACCGCCTCAGCCCCAAGAGCTTACGATCCTCAGCCGGGCCTTGGCCCGCTACCAAAAACAGTTTACCGAGTCGCCAGAATCGGCCAAACAATTTCTGGCGTTCGGTCAAATGCAGGTTCCTGCCGAAATGGACGCGGCCACCGCCGCTGCCTTGACGGTTGTCTGCAGCACGATTTTGAACCTCGACGAAACCATCACCAAAGAATAACCCGCTCGCCAATGTCAACGCAAAAAAACGAACAAGCACCGTCGCTGGAACAAGTCCAGCAGTACAACCGGCGCCAGTTCCTGGCTCAGTCGAAATTAGGACTCGGAGCCATGGCGCTCGGCAGCATCGCAGGAAATTCGGTGCTGGGCTCCATCGCCAACAGCCAGCCATCACCCAACGCCTCGACCCGACCGGACAACGCTGCCACTTTCCCCAACCATTCGCCCAGTGCCAAACGTGTGATCTACATGTTTCAGTCGGGTGCTCCCTCTCAGTTTGAGCTGTTCGACTACAAACCCAAGCTCAAGGAACTTCAAAAGCAGGAGCTGCCCGAATCGATTCGCATGGGACAACGCTTGACGGGCATGACGAGTGGTCAAAAGAGTTTCCCACTCGCACCCTCCATTTTTAAGTTTCGCCCACGCGGAAAAAGCGGAACGATGATCAGCGACTTGCTGCCCTACACTTCGCAAATCGCCGATGACATGTGCGTGGTTAAATCGATGCGAACCGAAGCGATCAATCACGATCCAGCAATTACGTTTTGCCAAACAGGGTTCCAGCTTTCAGGTAGGCCAAGCATCGGGGCCTGGCTGGCCTACGGGTTGGGAACCGCCAACGCGGACCTTCCGTCCTACGTCGTGATGGTTTCCCGCGGCACCGGTCGCGCGGCCGGTCAACCGCTCTACGATCGGCTCTGGGGCAGCGGGTTTATTCCCACCAAACATCAAGGCGTCAAACTACGAAGCGGAGCCGATCCGGTCCTCTACCTTCACAATCCCCCGGGATGCACCACTCAGTTGCGACGTGAAATGCTGGATGATATCGGCGAACTCAATCGAATCAAGCACGAAACAATGGGCGATCCAGAAATCCTCACACGCATCGCCCAGTATGAACTTTCGTTTCGTATGCAGGCCTCGGTTCCTGATCTGACCGACATCTCCGATGAACCCGCACACGTCCTCAAAATGTACGGCCCTGACGTTCACAAGCCGGGAACCTACGCCCGAAATTGTTTGCTCGCTCGCCGCATGGCCGAACGCGATGTCCGCTTCATTCAAATGTTTCACATGGGCTGGGACCAACACAACGACTTGCCGAATCACATGTCAAAGCAATGCCGCGACACCGACCAGGCTTCCGCCGCTCTCGTCAAAGATCTCAAGCAACGTGGCATGCTCGACGACACGCTCGTCGTTTGGGGCGGAGAGTTCGGGCGGACAGCGTATTGCCAAGGCAAATTGACGGCGACGAATTATGGCCGCGACCACCATCCTCGAAACTACTCGATTTGGTTGGCCGGCGGTGGGATCAAGCCGGGAATCACTTACGGCGAAACCGACGAATTCTCTTACAACATCACCGAAAATCCGGTGGAAGTTCACGACCTCAACGCCACAATCCTTCACCTGCTTGGCATCGAACACAAAAAACTGACCCATCGATTCCAAGGCCGCGACTATCGCTTGACCGACGTGCATGGGAATGTCGTGACGGATATTTTATCGTAAGATTCAACGCCAACTGAATACGTAACTCCATGGCTAACTTCAGACTCACGTTCACGACGCTGGTGATTACCACACTCGTCGGCTCATTCGGCGCCGCCAGCGCCCAGCAAACACAACCGCCGAATGTGCTCTTCATCGCCGTCGATGACTTGAACGATTGGGTCGGGTGCATGGACGGGCATCCCAATGCGCTGACCCCCAACATCGACGCCCTCGCCGAACGTGGGACTCTGTTCGTCAACGCGCATTGCCAAGCCCCGATATGCGGCCCCAGTCGTGCGAGTCTGTTTTCTGGCATGCTGCCTTCGACGACCGGAATCTACGGTCAAATTGGCGACAAAAACATCCCCAAAGCCAGCAAAAAGGCGGCCCAGGCGATTTTGATGCCAGATTATTTTGAGCGGCATGGCTATAAAACAATGGCCGGGGGGAAGCTATTTCACAACGGCGATTCGGCCAAGGTTTTCGACGAGTATGGGCCACCCGTCAGCATGGGGCCCAAACCTGAAGTCCGATTCAAATACGATCCCGCGTGGTTCCCTGAGAAAATTGGCTCAACCCAAACCGACTGGGCCGCGTACCCAGAACGCGACGATCAAATGCCGGACTACAAGATCGCCGAGTACGGCGTCAACCAATTGAAGAAGAAACACGACCAACCTTTCTTTCTCGCTGTTGGATTCTGTCGCCCGCACGTACCGTTTTACGCGCCCAAAAAATGGTTCGAGATGCATCCAATCGACGGAATCAAACTGCCGCCCTACCAGGGATCTGACTTCAACGACATTCCTTCCATGTCACAGCGCGTCAACGAAATCCCGGCGATGCCAACCACCGAATGGGCCATCGAGTCGGGCGAGTGGAAGAACATCGTCCAGGCCTACCTCGCCTGCACGACGTTCGCGGACGCTCAAGTCGGCAAGGTCCTCGACGCGCTCGCGGCAAGCCCTTACGCCGATAACACAGTCGTAATTTTCTGCTCCGATCATGGCTACCATTTGGGCGAGAAAAATCGCTTTGCCAAACAAGCTTTGTGGGACCAAGCGACCAAAATGCCGATGATCATCTCGCTGCCCGGCTCAAAACGCGACAGTGGAAAAAAATCCGCCGCCGCCGTCGGACTCATCGATCTTTACCCAACGATCGCACAAATCTGTGGACTACCAGCAAACCAACTAAACGACGGCCGCTCGCTGGTCCCGCTCTTGTCCGACGCCAATCACGCCTGGCCGCATTCGACCATCACGAGTTACGGTCGAAACAATATCGCCATCCAACTGGATCACCTTCGATTCTATCAATACGAAGACGACTCGATGGAATTGTATGACCATCACGCTGATCCCAACGAGTGGAAAAATCTCGCCAATGATCCAACGCATGCCGATACAATCAAAAGAATGAAGCAACAGATTCCCAAAAAACTCGCTCCCGCCTCAAAGCGAATTACTTATCCGACGAATTTGTATTTCATCGAAAAATCCAAGCTGGAAAAAAACTCGGTTAAGAATGCGAAATAGCATGCGAAATAGCCCCGCTATGGTTGACATAGAAATGACCCACGCGAACTAATGACAATTCAGAAAGCCACCACGATGTTGAATAAAATTCTTCCACACAATTGGCAGCGGAACCACTGTGCCATCCGAAGCATGGTTGTCCTGCTGGTCTTGCTGATCACGTCAAGCCACGCCGCCGCCGATGGGCCCAGCGCGGCCAATGCCACTGAAAACCCAACCCACAAAGCACGTCCCAACGTGTTGTTGATCTGCATCGACGACTTGAGACCTGAATTGAACTGTTTCGGCGTCGACTACATTCACTCACCCAACATTGATCAATTGGCGAAGTCCGGCCTAGCGTTCACTCGCCATTACGTTCATGCACCGACCTGCGGTGCATCACGGGCTGCCTTGTTATCGGGGAAGTATATGGGTACAAGCAACGGCGCTCTGTTCGCGCGGGCGGAAGCGATCAACCAAGGCAAGAAATTGCCACCCAGCCTACCCGGCTGGTTTAAATCCTTCGGCTATACAACGGTCTCGGTGGGGAAAGTTTCGCACCATCCCGGTGGATACGGCGGGCCTGACTGGAATGATGAATCCAAGCCAGAGATGCCTAACGCGTGGGATCGCTCGTTGCTGCCAGCCGGTGCCTGGAAACACCCACGTGGTTGGATGCACGGGTTGGCCCACGGCGAAATCCGAGCCAACGCCAAAGACATGGATCTGTTTCAATCGATCGCAGGCGAAGACTCAATTTACCCTGATGGAATCTCGACGGAATCCGCACTCCAAGAACTCAAGACCGTCGCCGCTGATAAATCTAAGCCATTTTTTCTTGCCGTCGGAATTCTCAGACCACATCTGCCTTTCGGAGCCCCTGCTAAATACATGGAGCCCTACCAAGACGCCGTCTTGCCACCGACGCCGCACGCCAAGAAACCGGCTGGCAAAACCACTTGGCACGGCTCAGGTGAATTCATGAAATACAATCGCTGGAATCGAAACCCAAACAACGATCCCGAATTCGCAATCGACGTTCGCAAACACTATGCCGCCTGCGTCACGTTTGCCGATGCCCAAGTCGGTCGAATCTTAAAACAGTTAAAAAAATCTGGCGCAGCCGACAATACGATCGTTGTCCTGTGGGGCGACCACGGTTGGCATCTCGGTGAACACGCGATCTGGGGCAAGCATACGTTGTTCGAAGAATCGCTTCGGTCGCCTTTGATCATCAAGCATCCCGGTCTGAAAACGCCCGGGCAAACGACCAACGCCATCGTTGAATCGATTGACTTGTTTCCGACGCTGTGCGAGCTTGCCAGGATCGACAAACCAGACTTTCTCGCTGGAACATCGCTTAGGCCGTTGCTCGATGGGCAAAAACCGCCACACAAAGATTCGATTTCATACTTCAAAAATGCCAGGACGATTCGAACAGACACCCATCGACTGATCCACCACAAAGACGGATACAACGAACTCTACGACCACACCAGTCCAGCAGGCGAAACAAAAAACATCGCCAACGAACACCCACCGTTAGTCCAACAACTCATCAAGCGATTAAACGATCGGCGGTAGAATGCAACTTAACACGCCAGTGGGTCCAGTTGATTTAATCGACGAGACGATAGATCGTTTAACGATTAGCCGGCAGGCGACCGTGACAAACGCAAAGCGTTTGGAGGCGAGAGCGTGGACGCTTCCCCTCGAAAACAAGCCACACACGAAGGCTCCTCCTCGCTAGTACAAATAACCAATTAGTCCGTGGCATCGAACATTCACCAAATCGTTCACTACGAATCACATTCTGCCTCCCAACAACGGATGGCAGCAATCAGCCGATTTCGAGAATAATCGATAGAATCGTCAAGTAAACTCGTTTAGCATTTGAATTCAACTCGCCCTTCGTCGATTCTATTGGTATCGATTGGCTCCTATCAGCACCCTTTATCAAGGACGCAGCTTTTGAAAACCTTGCTTCCGCTTGTTTTGCTATTCACCGCTACCTGGTTCGCTCCTAGCGCCACTTCGCAAACACTTCAAGAAAAATTGAGTGCCGAGGATCCCGTTACGCTGGCACAGCTGGCGCGCGAACAAGGAAACATCGTGCGTGGTGCCATTCTGTTTCACCAAGGGAACATCAATTGTGCCAAATGCCATCGGGCCCAAGCGGAAGCCCAGCGGATTGGGCCAGACCTCAGCCGAATGGAACAGGATACGACCGATTCGTTTCTGGTCGAATCTATCCTCGCTCCCTCCAAAGTCATTAAGAAGGGATTCGAATCGGCCACTATTTTGACCGTTGAAGGCAAAATCTTCAACGGAATCATCATCCAACAAGACGCCGACCAGATCGTTCTCCGCGACCGACAAGACGTTGAGAACCCCGTCA
>JBLINZ010000390.1:0-6112 GCA_047639375.1 Mariniblastus sp.
TCAGCAATCGTGTCGGTAACCACGACGATCGATAGATTGGAAGGGGCCAGGACGGCCCCGTCGTCTCCCATTCCGACTTGGACGCGATCGCGGTGGACGTGGTTTAGAGTTCGCTTTTTGAGCCAACAATGGAAATCGTGTTCCATGGGATTTGCGGGACGTTGAGGTACCGGATAATGTTCGGGACATCGTACGTCGTCAGGCCGCGGTTGTCATCCCGTGAACCACTCGAGAGAGCCTAATGACTCAGGTGTGGGAAACCATCCAGCCTGTTTCTTTCGAAGCAAAACGAACCTGACTGATTTTGGTTTTGAGATTGTGACCGGCTAGACGCCAAATCTTTCCACGCCAAGCATTTTCAATGAAAAAGCTCCCAAGCGAGGTGGGGCACTTACTGCGGATTTGTTTCTAATTGTGGTTCGCCGGCGTCCACAAACGCTTCGCGTGTGTCACGGTCGCCCGCCGGCTAATCGTTTAACGTGGACGCGAATTGCTTTTGGATCGATGCGTATCACGTTGTGTACTACGTAGAATAAAGAAAACCGCCAGCCACTCGGGTTGGCTGGCGGTTTTCTGTGGTAACCGTTTGGAGGAGGACGACTCGTCTGGGGCGAGTCGTTGTATAGCAGCCCACCTCTATCGTGATGGCAAGTTTGCCACACGCATTTGACCCCAAAACGGTTCTTTGTCTCGCAAGATATAGAACATGAAATCTTTGTTTTCGGTCACATCGGGACGCTGCAGGATGTAAGCCAAATTTTCTAATGACTCGGTTTTCCAGCCGTGCATCGCCACCAGAATATCGCCGGGCATGATGCCCTCTTTTTCAGCTGGGCTACCCGATCGAACGGAAGTAACTCGTAGTCCGCGGTTGTAGTTGGGGTGCCGGTTAGCCATCTCGGTTTCGGAAGCCGAGGTGAGTTTCAACCCTAGCGGTTGCCACCCGAGTGAAGAACTCGAAGCGGCGGTGGGTACGGTGGCGACTTGCGAGATCGTTCGGACCACTGACTTCATCTCGAGCTTAAGGACTACCGTCGAGCGTGAATTCTGTTGGTCGACAATCATTTCCAAGTTTTCTAGTTTCGATGCATGCAGCAACGCGGTTTGGAAATCTAGTTCCGAAGCGGTTTCTCGGTCATTGATGGAAACGATTCGGTCACCGATCTTGAGGCCCACTTTCTCAGCCGGGCTATCGGGAATCACCGACTCGACAACCAGTTGAGCTTCGTTTTGGACATAGACGGTCCGGGTTGAGAGACCGTGGAACATTGAGGAGGGAACAATTTGGCTCATCAATTCCGCAGCGACATCGATGGCATCGTTGACTGGAATGGCAAACGCAATGCCTTGGGCGCCAATTCGAACGGCGACATTGATGCCGATCATCTCTCCATTGACGTTTAGCAGCGGACCGCCGGAGTTGCCAGGATTGATGGCCGCGTCGGTTTGGATCAAGTTGCGATAGATCTGATCATCGTTGACTTGAACTGTCCGGCTGAGGGCACTCACGATTCCCACGGTGACGGTATGTTCGTAGCCGTAGGCATTGCCAACGGCGATCACCCGTTCCGCCAGCATGAGGTCCGAAGAGCTGCCGATTCGAATGGTCGGCAAGGGCGACGGTGTCTCGATTTTTAGAATTGCTAGATCGGTGACGGGGTCGTGCGCGAGTAGTTTGGCGGTTGTTTTTTGTTTGTCCGAAGTGGTGACTTCGATCGTTTTGACGCCTTCGACCACATGATAGTTCGTCAGGACGTAACCACGGGAATCAATGACGACTCCGGTTCCCATCCCGTTAACTTGTTTAAGTTTTTGGGGCGATCCACTGCCAAGATTTGCCGGAACTGTTTTTCGTCCACGTAAGTTGACGACAGATTTTTGGCAATTTTGGACGGCGGAAACTAGCGGGGAGAACCGAGCATTGCTGCGGTCAACGCCTGCGAGATTGTCATTGTCTGTACAAGAAACGGCCAGCCCATTGAACGAGTATCCGAGGATCACGATCAGGCCGACAACGAATAGCCGTAACTTTTGTGTGGGTCGAAATGGCATAAAGCTCAGTGCTTCCTGATGGGCCTCCAGGGTGGCGGTCTCGCATTCGGGATTTGCTTGACCGCCACGGCAGATGTCTTATAGATCGTTAAATCGGACTGATAAGTGCATCCCGTTAAGACGTCAGAGCTTGCCGGAAAAGATTACCAAGCTTGTCATATGCGAACGTGCTGTGGATAATGCGGGGCGGTTTTCGGGGCAAAATTTTGGCCGAGAATCAGAATGGCTAAAGTCGAACACCTTGATTTGAGTGAGTCACCGGTATCGCAACTCGTCGAGCGTTTCGGCGAGTTCGAAGTTCCAAATGTCTTGTTGACATTTGGAACGGTATTTCGGTCATTCCTCACGGTATTTCGGTCATTCCTCACGGAATTTCCGTTAGCGACCGGCGAAACTAAAAACAACCTCCCCAGGTTATGGCAGCTTTTATCGCGAACTTGGATTCAGGCGATTGATAAAGCATTCGTTCCCGGCCGGATCGCGATTGTCGAAATTATTCCGTCTCAATTTGTAGCCATTTTGGCAGCCGGACGACTTTGCCGGTTGGGTCGACTGCAGCGATCACGGTGTTGCCGTCGCAAACGAGTCGGTCGTCGACATAGATTTCGTAGCTATGATGGATTCGCACGCCCTTGGCTTTGGTGACCTTGGTCTTAATTGTCAAAAGATCGTCGTAATTGGCGCCAACGTAGTAGTTGCAGTTGACGTTAATGACCACCAGCATGATGCCATCAGATTCCAAATCACGGTAAGTCTTGCCCGATGTCCGTAGCATTTCGACTCGAGCTAGCTCAAAATAGGAAATGTAATTGGTGTGATGGACTCTGCCTTGGGCGTCCGTCTCTTGATAGCGAACACGGATTTGCATTTCGTGATCGCGGGGAACGACTGGGGAAGGATTGACCGAGGTCATTGGTTGCCTTAAAGTTACGTGCCGTTGGGAAGGTCAGGAATGCTAGGATAGCATGCCTGCAAAAGGACTCATCACGGTTGGGAGTCCTGAGTTTTTGAAGGATACCGAATTGTCGCCTAGTTGACGAGAACATGATGAGTCAGGGAGAAGATTTTGGTTCGACGGTAGATTATCGAACGATGCGCGGTCGGGATTTTCCGACGATTGTTCAATTTACCGTGTTTCTGGAAAATCGAGTCGGCGTATTGCTGGGCTTGATTCGTCGATTTCGAGGCACCCGTGTCCGGATCATGGCGTTAAATATAATCGATTCGACTGAATGTTGCATTGTTCGGTTTGTCTTGAGTCACCCCGAGCAGGGGCGTGAGATTCTCGAACGTGCCGGGCTGGCGATGATTGAAAGCGACTTGATTGCGCTAGAATTGAACTTGGTAGAACAGCCATTGTTAGAAGTCTGCACGGCGTTGCTTCGTGCGGAAGTCAATTTGGTTCAGACCTATCCGTTGATGATTCAGAATTGCGAACGCACGTTAGTTGCGGTCATGGTGGACAATATTGACATCGCCCAGGAAACGCTTGACCGGGAAGGTTTCAATATGATCACCGAGAATGAGCTGATGGATTTAAGCTAATTGAGTCGCCTTTGTCGAATGACTTCCACAACGACGCAGACACCAAGGCCCCATTTTTAGCAGCAGACTATGAGTAGCAGACTATGGCGATTCGCGTAACTTGCAATAAGTGTCACACCCGTTTCAACGTCAGCGAAAAATTTGCTGGAAAAGAGGGGCCGTGTCCGAAGTGTAAAACCAAAATTCGCGTGCCCGATGTAACGGAAGCGGTAGTTATTGAGGCTCCCAAGGCTGCGGGGCCACTGGATTCCCAAGGGCGTCCGGTGCTTAAGCCGATCAAGCGAAAGGAAACGGTGCTTTCGGCGGTTCAGCTCACGATCATTATCGTTTCGATCATCGGTTTCTTGGCGGCCGCGCTGGTTTTCCGGTTTATGATCGAGGAGCCAAGCGAGTTTCCTTACTGGCTGATGGGGTTTTCAGCGTTTCTAATCGCCCCCCCTCTGGTCTACGTTGCTTACGCCTTTTTGCGGGATTCGGAACTCGATCCGTTCTATCGACAAGAGCTGTGGGCTCGGGTAATGATTTGCTCGGCAGTGTATTCGATTGCTTGGATTGCGATGCCCTTGGCCTCATTTGCGTTCAATGACAGTTACGAAGTTGGTTCGTATGTGGCCGCTGGAGTGGCCATGCTGGCTATCGGTGGATTCGCCGGAATGTTTTGCTTCGACTTTGATTTCATCATGGGCTCGGTGCATTACGGGTTGTATATGTCCATTTGTTTGTTGGGTCGGTGGCTCGCGGGCGTCGGAATTTTGCCCGTGAGTGCGTCGAAATCGACCACGATTGCCCCGGCAGTTTCCGAGTTGAGCTGGGAGCATTGGTGGGAGGCGGGAAGTTGTCAACTCGTTTCGGGAGTACCCTGGGATGCGTTGACTGGTTGTCTGACGGCCTTAGTCTAAGCCTACGTCGATGGAGGATGCGTCGATGGATTCGATTTTGGAGATTCCGGAAGTCCGTGCACTCGACGGGCCGGCTCGATTGATTAGGATTCCCAGTCAGATCGATGTGCCCGTCACCGATCGGCTGTTGAAGCTGATTGACACGCCGGAGTTTCAGCGGCTAACGAAGATCAGCCAGTTGGGGATGGTTTCGTTTGTTTACCCGGCCGCTCACCACAACCGGTTTGAGCACTCATTGGGCGTATACCGTAATAGTTTGTTGTTTCTTAAGCAGTTCGCAAACCAGTCGCGGTTCACGGATTTGATTGATGCTTCGGACGCAGTCGTGTTAATGCTGGCTGCTTTGTTGCACGATATTGGGCATTGGCCCTATTGCCATCCGATCGAAGATATACGGATCTCGGATTTGCCAACACATGAGAATTTCTCAACGGATTACATTCTTAGGCCCTCGATCGCAAACTGTATTAAGAACGATTTTGGTGTTTCGCCTCAACGCGTGATCGATGTGATTCATCGCCGGAAACGAACTCCTACCGAGGCGATTTTAAGTTCGATTTTGTCCGGTCCGATCGATATCGACAAAATGGATTACTTGTATCGAGACAGTCTTCACGCCGGGGTTCCGTATGGTCAAAATTTTGATTCTCTGCGGTTGATGCGAAGCCTTTGTTTGAATGAGTCTGGCGATCGATTGGCGATCACCTCGAAGGGTCGGACGGCAGCCGAATTAATGGTGTTTGCACGATATGTGATGTTTAGCGAAGTCTACTGGCATCATACGGTGCGAAGTGCCACCGCGATGTTTCAGCGGGCATTTTATTTATGGCATCAATCCCGGTCCGCTCAAGTCGGATTTGAAAAACGAGTCAAACTAATGTTTGAGTCGAGCGAGTCGGAGATGGTGGCAGAGCTGCGAAAGGAGTGCGACGGGACACCGGCGGGTGATTTGTTGATGCGGTTGTTTGGTGCTCAGCGTCGACTCTTCAAATGCGTGGCAGACTTTAGCTTTAATGAGAATGCGGATGTGTTTCAGCGCGTCGCCCATCAGCCGTATGGTTCATTGCTCCAGATCAGTAATCGGCTGGCGGACTTGATGAGCGAAAAATTCGGTCAACCCATCTTGAGTGACGCCGTCTTGGTTGATGCTCCCCCTGTCGGTTTGGAAGTCCAGTTTGACGTCGACGTTTTTGATAAAAAGAAAGACCGATATCGGAAACTGGGCGATGTCTCACCGGTCGTCAAGACATTGGCAACGAAGCAGTTTGACGATTTCGTCAAACAGGTTCGGGTGTTCGTGGCGCCGGAGTGGAGTGTCTTGATCAGCGATTGCGATTTTGGGGCTTTGTTGATTGAAGCGTCCGAGGCTGATTAGTGGGTGCTTCAGTGAGCTTGGTGCCATCGAGCATAGCCTGCACATTGGCCGTCCATTGCACCGACTCGGAGGTCGAAATTTCGCTTGGCAAAAGTTCCCAAACTACGTCGTTGATGGTCTGGAGCGTTCGCAATCCTTAGTCGATTGCTAATTCGCAAAAATCTGCGGTACGCAAGTTGACGGTTTTAAGTCGCAACGGCTGGGCGTGGTTGGTGTTTTCCTGGCTGGTGTTCCGCCGGGT
>JBLINZ010000391.1:0-6083 GCA_047639375.1 Mariniblastus sp.
GTTTTCTCGCTTCGTTTTCTCGCTTCGTTGTCTCGCTTCGTTGTCTCGCTTCGTTGTCTCGCTTCGTTGTCTCAAAATAATTGAATGTCAGCCTGGGAGTCAAAATGGACATTTTTCCGGCGCTGCGGAAGAGCACGACGACAGGTGACTGGTGACTGGTGTCCATTAGTCGGCAGTCCAATCCATGATCAGTTTGCCGTTGGTGTCGGTCAGTCGCAGGTTTTCAATAACAGCCGATCCCGGCCCGTCGGCGACGTCAATGCGAAGTTGACGAAGTCGATGAGGGGTGTCGATTTTAATCTGAACACGTTGAGCCGATTGGGAAAGAGCGACGTTGAATTCAATGCGCTGTCCTTTTGGCAAGGTTGTTTTTTCGTCGACGGTGAAAAACACTTCGCCAGTACCGATCAGGGAAGTCTTGAGGTCAAACGTCAATTGATAGGGCCCGGTGGGGATGGTGTCGTTTCCCCGCAGGTCCATTGCGATCCCAGGATCATCGCCTGTGAATGTCAAGTCCAGCTTGCCAGGTTGGCGAACCAGTCGCGTGTTTTTGCGAGCCCGAATGCTTGAGCGAGCCGAGGAAGCCTGGCGTTTGGGATTTCTCTTGTTGGGTTTGGCGCGATTTTTTTTCATCCAGTTCGCGGGCATTTCAATCGCGTCACTGTAAACCGTCCATTCACGATTGGCTTTGGGCGTTTCAGCTGGTTTCAGTTTTGGGTTCGTCAGTTGGGTTGACTTCAAGACATCGCGACTGATCTCTTTCCATTTTTTGATCATTCGCTCGAGCTGCTCGGGTTCCAATTTCGCGAGGTTGGTAAGTTCCGTCCGATCGTTTGCCACGTTGTACAGCTCCCAGGACTGGCCTTTGAAATTGACCAATTTCCAATCGCCGTCTCGCAGCCCGTAGTCGGAGGCAAACTGAAGATGGATTGGTTCCGGGCGAATCAAATCACGTGTCTCCAGGATGGGACGCAGTGACACGCCTGAAACAGGTCTCAGTTCGCGGTTGGGATGATCCGTGGGAATGGTTGCTTGGCCAACATCCGCCAATGTTGGCAAGATGTCGATCAAATGAGCGGGGGTATCGACGATCGATCCGGGGGGCGTTTTTAGACCATTGGGCCAGTGGACGATGCCGGGTGAGCTGATGCCACCTTCGAATTGGTTTTGCTTGTAAAAACGAAAGGGAGCGTTGCGGGCCCACGCCCAGCCGGTTGAATCGGCAAGTGCGACATCACCGCTGGTCGGCTTCACGTCCAGCAGTGGAGTCTTGCGATCGTAGGGGCAGGCGCCGTTGTCGGAGACGAAGAGAATCAACGTGTTGTCGAGTTCACCATGCTGGCGAAGGTTCTCGATGAGTCTTCCTACTTCTTGATCGACTCGGTCAATCATGGCGGCGAGGGTCACCATGCGATTAATTTCGTAGTCGCGTTGCCAAGGGACCAACTGATCCCAGCCGCGAACGTGTTCCGGACGTGGGCTGGGTGTCAAATCCTTGGGCAAGATGCCCAATGTTTTTTGTTTGGCGATTCTAGCGTCTCTGATCTTGTCCCAACCGCCATCGTAGCGGCCTTGGTATTTGGCGTAGTCAACTGGCAGCGCATGGAGCGGGGCGTGCGGCGCGTTGAAGGCCACATAAAGATAAAACGGTTTCGAGGCTTGACGGGCTTCGCTCAGAAATTCGAGAGCAAAATCGACGTCGGCGACGGTGGTGTAGAAGTTTGAATCTGGGACTTTCCAAGGTTGCCCGTTCAAGCGAAACGTGTTGTCGCCTTTGAAAAAATTGCAGGCTCCACTGAGATGTCCAAAGTACCGGTCAAACCCGAAGTCGGTAGGCTCGTTTTGCAAATGCCATTTACCGGTCATTGCCGTGAAGTAGCCCGCTTTGCCGAGCACTTCCGCGGAGGTGACGGCGTGGTTCATGGATGTTCCCCCGGCCGCGACACAGTATTGGCCGGTCAACAGCGACACACGGGAAGAGTGGCATTTCGCTGTGTTGTAGAACTGAGAGAATCGGAGTCCGTCGGCTGCCAAAGAGTCAAGATTGGGCGTCTCGATCTCGCTGCCGTAGCAACCGATGTCAGAGTATCCAAGGTCATCAACCATGATCACGACCACATTCGGACGCTCGGCTGAAACGATCGTCACTGGCAATCCCAGAATTAGTAATACGGTAGCAGCCAAGATACGGAGGTTCATCGAATGAATCCTTGAAGTCGGAGGATGGTTTGGGTCGCGATCATGAAATCGAGAGCTCGATGGAGAGTATTGTAGGGTAATACTTCTCGATTGAAACTGATCATGCCTGCCAGTTTTCAAGCTCGAATCCGCTGGCACAAGACTCCATTGATCGCAGTTCTGAACGAGAATTCGACAAATTGGGGCGGCTGGGTTCGAGGAGGCTTAAGCCGTTCTCAAATTCAATGGCTGCGTTGCCTTGAAAACGCGACCCACCAAGTTGAGGCTTGGGTTAGGTTTTTAGTCAGGCCGACTGAGAGCGATTGTCAATCGACAAGCAGTTACTCTTTTTCGGTCAGCAAGTGTTGGTGACGCGGGGAGAATTCGCCTTGCGAAAGAAAGTCCACGACATAGCGAATGGTGTCGGCGTACCAAGTCAGCACGCCGTGGTGGCCAGCAACGCGTGCGTAGTCCTGAAAGCCTTCCAGGTGAACGCCTCCCTGAACGATCACACGATCTTTGGTGGACTCGACGATGCCAAACTCGATGCCTCTTTGCATCAGCGTGTTGGGAAGCTGATTGACAAAGCTGTCGCTCGAATCGGAGAGTTGTTCGAGGCTGGGCGTGAGCCAACCGATGAAGGGTGCCAGCTTGCGAGCGGTATGAGAGCCCTGATTGGGAGGAGCGAGCATGACCATTCGGCCGAGATTTTCAAACTCCCATTGGGCGAACATGGTGCGAGCAATGATCCCGCCCATGCTATGGGTAACCAAGTGAAACTGACCATTCGAGATTTGATGGTCAAGTTCGCTCAGGTCGGTGCCCAGCCGCTGGGCATGCGTTTCGACTCGATTGCCCAAACTGCGGTAACTCCAGCAGCGGACGTTGTAGCCGAGTCGTTTGAGTCGCCGGGCGATCGGCCACATGTCGATTCGACTACCACCAAGTCCATGGATCAAGATGACCGTATCGTTGAGATGCGTCATCTGAGGCTAGAGTTCAATTCGAATCAAAATTTCATTTCGGCGGAGTGGGCCGGGCGTCCAAGGCGGATCGTAACTCGCTATTTCGGGGGTTCCCGCAGCCACGTAGCCTTGCTCTTGAATCCAGGAGTCCAGTTTTGCTTGCTGGGCGATCTGAGTTTCCACACCGCTGCGGCCAGCAAATCTAATGACGGCGAATCTGCCTCCGGCTCGCTTGGACACATGAACTTTTTCGTTAGCCGGCTGTGGAATCGTGGACTCGGCGACTTCTTTGGGGATGACGAACCCCATCTGCCCATTGGACTGATCTGATTTCCGCTCCATGAAGACGGGTGTTGTCATCGCGACTTTTTGATTGCTTTCGTTGGCACCGCTGATGTATTGAAAAAGCCGACCAAAACTTCCATCGTCCGATTGGACACGCGTTCCCATCTCAGTCGAAGCGAGCATCAGGTCCGGGTACTCGCGAAGTTCGAAGGCTCCGTCAGATTCCACCACGGTATACTGGGCTGATTCGTAGCCGCTTCGTGAAGTCAATTTCCACCCCATGTAAACCAAGCCGCCGATGAGGGCCGCAACCGCGAAAAATAACACTTTTTTCGAAAACATGATTGAATACCGTGAATTGAAGAGCCGCGAGTCTCAGGGCAAAAGCCTACTATCTGGCCCTACAACGTTAACCGCAAAATCGTTCAACAGGCAACTCGAATTGTGGACTGACTTGGAAGTGTGGCGGGACATGAACAGCGACGCCGTTTGGGCGAGCCGTTTAGATCGATAGCGTTGATTTTAGATAAATCCACGGTTGCCCGGTGAAGTTAGGGTTGTTTCAAATGTTCAGCTACGGTTGAGGGGGATTATCAAAGGAAGTCACGGGGCTCCAGTTTCTGTTTCGCTGCTCCTCCTGGAATAATCGGGTGTTTCTAAAGCCGGCCTTCAATTTCATTTCAACAGGGTAATATGACTCAATCCCATCAAGACAAGACTTATCTCATTGCAGGCGGAAGCAAAGGCATTGGACTGGCTTTGACGAATCAGCTATTGGCCGCCGGTGCGTACGTCCACGTTTACTCACGGACGATGGGCGAGTTGACTCAGGCTGAGCGGCTTGTGCACCACTGTTGTGATTTTTTACAAGACGATTTCGAAACTGCTGAACTGCCAGATTTGATCCATGGAGTGGCCTATTGTCCGGGAACGATCAATTTGCGATCGTTTCGTGCTTTGAAATTAGCTGATTTCCAAAATGATTTTGATGTCAACGTGTTGGGAGCTATCAAGTTCCTCAAGGGATGCATGAGCGGACTCAAGCGAGGGGCGACTGAACATCCAACAAGCGTGGTGTTGTTCAGTACCGTCGCTGCTGGGACGGGCTTGCCGATGCACTCATCCATCGCTGTAGCCAAAGCGGCACTTGAGGGATTGACCAAATCACTCGCTGCAGAATGGGCTCCTAAGACTCGTGTTAACTGTTTAGCTCCTGCGTTGACGGACACGCCCTTGGCAGCCAATTTCTTCTCAACCGATGAAAAACGAGCCGCGATGGACGCAAAGTATCCTCTTGCCCGAGCCGGAATGCCGAGCGATTTGGCCAACATGGCAGCGTTCTTGATGGGGCCGGAAAGTGGTTGGATGACGGGGCAAGTCATCGCAGTTGACGGTGGCATGTCAGCGATACGAGGGTAGGCGAAACGGCGACGCTCGCCCAACTCACTCCGGTCTAACCTCGCTGACTTTTGCAGCGGAAACGTCCAACCCCAAATGATCGCTTGGCGAGATGCTTGGTGCTGCGTCCCGAGGTTCGTGCTCGCCATAATCGAAACGACGAAGGCTTGAGATGCTTTCGCATCAATTTGATGACTTGTCCGGGCTCCAGCCCGAACTGTTCCCGGATGGCTTCGAACGTCGTCCGGTCTTCCCAAGCCATTTGAATTACGCGGTCCGTTTCGGAAGGGAGCAATTCTGCCATCGGTCGATAGTTCCGGCTTGAGTGAGTCATGAGATGTCCTCTCTAGACCGTAAGGTAGTTCTTGAAGCAACGATTTCGATTCGATGTTTCGACGGTCATCGAGCGGTGGAAGTGAACGGTGCCAACTAAGTACATCGCGGCTCATTCGAAAATGTTTCTTTTTTGGCCAGGATTTATCGCGAAAACAATCACTTTTGGTTGGAGTCTAGTGTGGAACTGCGTCCTTCTTCTGACTACAAGCGTGCCATTGGCTTTTGAAAAAATTGGTCAAGCTGGAGTTTGTCACGTCATGTTCGCTAATCAAAAAGTTAAAGAGATCAAAGGCGACGCCAAATACAAAAGCCTACTTGGTAGGAAAGTAAACCCGGATGTTTTTGGGCCAACCGATGATGTGATCGGAGACGGGGCAGACTCGAATGCGATCAGAGGTAAGATTTGCTAAACATCAGGCGCCCGTGTATCGGGGGCAGGTTTCCTATTCATAAAACTCGGCAGGTGGAATGACAGTGTGTGCTTTTCTTGGCGGTTAACAAGCATCAAGACTATGATGCCGTTACGCTGCATAAACACATGAGCTACAAGCCTAGTCGAGCGGGAGCGGCTCAAACGCTAGGTGCCCGTGAACATATGGTGTTGACTGGCGGTTCTGGTTCTTTGACCGGGGGGCGTCGATTGCCAACGCAGGGCGTTGGCAATCGTGGGCAAACAACTAATCGAGGCGAGCCACTATCTGGGGCCTCTTCGCTTGCAGGTTACCCCTCTCGATTTCGGCTCACTAAATCAACCAGCGCTAACTAGAATTTTGCGTCAGGAGTCATCAGGTGTTGCGCCAAAAGAAGTTAGCGTTCACAATAGCCATATTCGTAATCAAACAAATTCCATGCATCTCATCATCCGGTGGTGCGACTGCCTCTCAAGCCCCGGCTGCCACCCAACATACATTAAAGATAGAA
>JBLINZ010000392.1:0-6068 GCA_047639375.1 Mariniblastus sp.
GGCTAAAGAGCCTGCGGCTAAAGAGCCTGCGGCTAAAGAGCCTGCGGCTAAAGAGCCTGCGGCTAAAGAGCCTGCGGCTAAAGAGCCTGCGGCTAAAGAGCCTGCGGCTAAAGAGGAAGGCGATTCAGAAGCGAAATAAGACGAGAGCGATTAAGCTTTTCGGATTGGGTTGCAGCCGTCGCGTTTGCAAGTCTCTGTCGGATGGGCGATTTTGCCCGTCCGCACCGGCTCGTTCGAGAGAAAGTGCCTCAAGCTTGCTCGCGTCTGGAATCCAAAAAAGTCGTTTGAGATGACTGGATTTGGGATGCCTCAGCCTTGTTAGCCCATTATCGCGGCTCGCATTTTACGAATCGTTTCGAGGATGGGTAGCTTGATTTCTCCGTTGGCGTCAACGAGTCCGCCGTGCGGGAATCGCTTATCATCATCGTCTGACCACTGGCTCCAGATCATCCCGTGCACTGATGGTCGAGCAACCATCATGGGTAGCACGGTTTCCAGGAATTGAATTCGCTGGTCATCCGAAAGTCCACTTCTCGATTGATTGACTTCTCGATCGACTGATTTTGAGTCGTTTTGGGTGGAGCCAGTCGGCATTCGAAGGCAGATTACCAGCGGCAATCCGAGTTGGGCCCAGACGTCGACGAGGTCGATCCATTGCAAAGGATCGCGAATCGCGGAGCCATTAGGCCAGTAGTCTAAATTGATGTCTAGTCCGAGAAACGAGATCGGTAAGCCTTGTCGCAGCAGCGAGTCGGCGATCTGGAGCGGATGGATTCCACCGACGGCTCCCGCCAAGCGTTCCGCCCAGGGGAAATCGAAGCTAATCATGGTCGGTTGCTTCGTCTGCGAGGCTTCGACCAAGTTCAGGATGTCGATGATGGTTTGCAATTGATTGGGGTAGGACAGATGTCGGTGTCCAATCCCGTTGATTCCTCGAGCGACATGAATCAATGACGTCGTGCTTGGGAGCGATTCGAGTTGGAGCTTGCAGTCGTCCAGCAGCTGTTGTTTCCGATCCATCGTGTCTTTGATGTCAAGCAATCGCTGCGGCAAGCCACCGACGCTGGTATCGAGCCAGGGGCCGACCACAATCCTCCTGCCGAGATTCTCAGCCCCACCAGCCTGGAGTCTAGGATTCTGAGCGACGGCGTCTGGCGTCAGGCAAACCTGGGCGACATCGAATTCAGGGAGCGTCAAGCTGGCCTCAAATTGATCTCCGTGGCCCGTGACGTTGGCCAGCCAGAAATTACTAAGCTGATCGTGGTCGCGACGAAATCTGGAGATTTGCACGCCGAAGGAATTGGACAGCTCGAAAATGGCGTCCATCGATTGCTCGATGGAATCACGAGCGGCTTGATCGCTTTGCTCGAGATCAATACACAAGATCGATTGGCTCAACAGGTGCGTGGCGATCCCGACCCGTTCATTGACGGAGGCGGCGATTTCGAGGCCGCCTTCTTCCCAGATGGAAATCTGATTCCTGAGCCGGTTGAGTGTACCTCGTGCGAGTTCGGGTAGGAGTTCATAGGGTTTTTCACGGACGGGGAGCGTCCCCGTACAAATCAGCATTTCGCCGCGATTTTTCAGCGGATACACGAAGTAAACTCGGCCTGACTCATCGCGATTCCGCGAAACACAAATGTAACGCGAGGCATGAGCGGCTGATTCCGCTTCGGTGGCGGATTCGTCACCAACAAAAGAGATTCGACAGGGCCAAGGAATTCCGTCAATTCCGACCACATGAATCGAGTTGCTGTGATAGGGAGCCAGTTGCATGTTGGCTGGAATACGAAACCTAAACTCGCCCATCAAGACTCTCGAAACTAAAAGAGGTAAAACTGGCAGGACTCATATTGTCTAGATTCCGTCTCAGGAGGAATTGTGGCAATAGACTCATAGTTTAAGGGGATATCTCCGTTAGAAAAAGGCTTGAAATCGTTCTCTTCCCGATTTGTAGGCCTGCCACCGAGGGTGCGGCTCGTCGCAAAATGGGGACTTTTCCGGACCACCCGGCTGGCCTATATTTTGGTCGAGGCAAAAGATTGGCCTCTACCGAAAAACATCAACTGGGGAGAATGATTGTGGCAACTTTGGTCCGACAGGGAAAAGTCCGCGACGTATACGATATTGGCGAACACTATTTGATGGTCGCCAGCGATCGAATCAGTGCCTTTGATTATATTTTGCCAACGCTGATTCCGGATAAAGGTCGGGTTCTCACGCAAGTCAGCAAGTTTTGGTTTGACTTTTTTGACGTGCCCCATCATTTGGTGACGACCGATCTCAGTAACGTCGAGATTCCAGAAGGCCTTGTTTTGGATGATCTGGAGGGCCGCACGATGATCGTCAAAAAGTGCGAAGTTGTCCCCATCGAATGCGTGATGCGTGGGTACTTGGTTGGGTCCGGCTGGCGAGATTACCAAGCCACGGGGTCGGTGTGTGGCATTTCTTTACCGGCTGGGTTGGAGAATTGCGCCAAGTTTCCGAACGCGATTTTCACTCCGGCGACCAAAGAGGAATCTGGCCACGACGAAAATATTTCCTTCGAGCGAATGGTCGAGATCGTCGGCAGCGACGTGGCAAATGAACTGAAAGAAAAAAGCCGCCAAGTCTATGAAAAAGGGCGTGATTTCGCGGCTGAAAAAGGGATCATCTTGGCCGACACCAAGTTCGAATGGGGCTGGCACGACGGCGAGTTGATTCTAATCGATGAAGTCCTGACGCCAGACAGTTCTCGATTCTGGCCGGCCGATCAATATGTCGAAGGTCAGAATCAGCCATCGTTCGACAAGCAGTTCGTGCGGGAGTATCTAGACAAAACGGATTGGGACAAAAATAGTGAGCCCCCTGCTCTGCCCCAGGAAATCGTCGACAAGACACGCGAAAAGTATATCGACGCGTACGAGCGGCTGGCCGGGGTAAGTTTCCCTTGGAAATAGTGCGGCTTGAATTTTTAGCAGAGTGAAGCAGTACGTTCCCCGCAGGGGGAGCGTGTGTCTTTCCAGCACGCTCTTTTTTGGCTTGGCAGAATTTGGTGGACCGCTTTTAACGCCAACTTCAGTTTCCCACATTAGAAGAGAATTCTTAGTTCCCTTTTCCCCGCAAATCTGAACGGGAACGGTTGCCACTTAATCCGATTCACTCCGGATTTGTGGGTAGTCAGAAAGAGTCGTTTGATTTTAAAAGTAAGTGCGATTGTCCGCAGGACGCCGGGCATTCTAAGAGGCCCGGCGGTGATTTTGCTCAAGATTGTTGAAAACTTAAGGGCGGACAATTACCGGAGTTTTCGCTCTTCGCAACTAAATCCTGCGACGCCCCCGGGGGGAGGTGCGGAAGTTGCGATCATGGCTGCCGGCCAATACAGACCAAGCACATGTCGTCGATCGCGGGCTCAAGTCCAGCGTGCCGAGCGACGATTTCGCAAACTTGATTCCCGACGGCTTCAGGCGTTTTGGCTTGGCCCTGTCTGATCTCTTCGATCATTCGATTGGTAGAAAGCTGATTGCCTTCGGAATCCATGGCTTCGTTGATCCCGTCGGTATACATCAGCATCAAATCGCCTGGTTCCAGATCGACGGTGATCGATTCGTATTCGTACTCTTCCATGATGCCTAGCGGGAGGCCAGATTCTTCAATCGCCAACTGAGAAATCTCGCCGGTGGACGATTTCCGAAGGATTGGCGGCATATGACCCGCGTTGACGATCGTCATTTGATTGGTGTTCAAATCCAGAAGCCCCAGCACCAGGGTTACGAAGCGATCAATGTTCATACCTGAAAGACTATTATTCATTTTCGAAATCGCTTCGACGGCGGTCTTGGAGGTCGCCAGTGCAAATCGAGATTCGGCGGAGACTTTGGCCATCAAGAGTGCGGCTGCGACCCCGTGGCCGACCACGTCTGCCACGATCACACCAATCTTATTGTTTTCCAGCTGCACGTAGTCAAAGTAATCGCCGCCAACTTGCTGCATTGGGCGATAGTACGAAAAGAAATCAAAATGATCCGTCGCCGGAGAACGTTGAGGGAGGAAGCGCTGTTGGATTTCGTGAGCCAGCTCAAGGTCGGTTCGTAGGTTCTCGGCATTCTTGGACTCCTGGAACAAGTCGCTTTTTTGAATCGCGAGACTGGCCTGCATCGCGACCGTGACGAGGGTTTCCAGGTCTTCTTCTTTGAAGGCGATCGATTGCTTGAGCGTGTCCAGCTGAATCACGCCGATCGCTTCGTCTTTGCTATTGATGAGCGGAGCACACATGATCGAACGGATGCGAAAGTCCACGATACTTTGACTCATGTCAAATCGATCGTCCGTCGCCGCATCGCTACTGATCAACGGTCGCTTTGTGGTGATGACCTGATTGACGATCGTGCGGCTGACCCGAATCATCTCATCATCACCCGGTCGCCGTGTTTTGACGCCCAATGGCTGTAGCGTTCCATCTGCAGCTTTTAAAATCAGGAACCCCCGATCTGCTTCTGTGAACAGATCGAACAAAAAGTCCAAGATCTTTGCTAGGATCTCGTCTCGGTCCACCGTTTCACTCAAGGCGTGAGTGATCTTGGTCAGGGCCAGGAGTTTCTCTTCGGCGGTGACGTGATTGTTGGTTCGGGAGTGGTGCGAAGGAATGTCAAACTGAGACATCACTTTAGACGCGTCGTCATCACCGAAGTCTTCTAGGAGCACGGAGTTCGTGGATGGTTTTCGGGCCTGGGAGTCAGTGTCGAAGGTCGGCCGCGGCGCAATTTGGCTGCCTGGATTGGCGGAAATCGAAAACGCAAGCGTGACTTCGCAAATTCGAATTTCCGAATGGTCGTAGAGTTTTGTGGCTCGATGAATCGGCTGATTGTTCAGGTAGGTCCCATTTCGGCTATTGAGGTCCTGAAGGTAATACTGCCCGCTTTCAAATGTGACTTGGGCATGATGCCGACTGACGGAACCGTCATCGATGTGAATATCACATTCGGGATGCCTGCCGATGATTACCGGGGCCTTACCAAGTTCGAACCGTTTCTTGAGAACGGAACTGTCATTCGAATTCAAAGTTGCCATAAGATTTCGTCGGAAAAACTTGTATGAGGACGAACTCGCCCCTAAATACTATTCTAAATTTTAGCCTCAATTTTGGTCAACGTGCCTGCCGTGGATATCTTTCGAGCTTTCTTTTAGTTGCCCCACCGAAATGATCGGTGTAAATCTAAAATTAGGAGCGGGCGCGAGTCAAACAAGGCGAAATCAAACAAAAAGGCCGTGGAAAATACCACGGCCTTTTAAATTTTTAAGATGTCGATATTCAAATTGATCGACAGTGTTGTCGTTCGCCTAATCGAGAAACCCAAATGGGGTTACGCGAATTGGTCAAACATTCGGCTCACGGCGGATTCTAGTTTTTCAGCCGTCTCGTATTGGCCGCTGGCAATCTGAGCTCGTAAGTCGGCGACTCGGTCAGCGCGAATGTCGCTACTGGTAGCTGTCGACGTAATCATTTGGGCTTCGGATGAAAGCTCCAGTTGATCGACCGGTAGGGACTGCGAAGAATCCGCAGCACCGGTTGTGTTTTGAGTTTGCAGATTAACTGCTGGAGACGTTTGAATGTTCGAAGTTGGTCTAATTTGCATATTGTTCTCCCCGTAACGGGCAAGTGGTTTGAACGTTCGATATGAACAGCAAACCATGTTTGTTGATTTTGCACAATTCCATTTGACTATTTGCGATTCAAAGTCAACGATTTTTGAAAATGTCACTCTCGATTATCGTGGACGTGACAGGTCCTCAATTTCGTTTCGGCCTGAGCCGCAAAAGATCTTCCAAGGCTGCATCCTTGTCGTGAAACGTGCCATCCGTAACTGGAGTTAGACAACGCAAGCATTTTGAAAGCTTGTTTCTCATCGACAATAAAACGCTAGCACCTTCGGTTGATCTTTTGAAGTTTGTTTAGTGACGCTGGCGAAGTGCCGGACGTCTGTAAGGTTATTTTGGTTTGAGTCACTGAACATTGTTAGTTCGGTGAGTTCGGGTGGGCCTTGGATTTCAAATTTGAAACCTGGCCAAAATGTTTTGCCAATCCAATC
>JBLINZ010000393.1:0-6038 GCA_047639375.1 Mariniblastus sp.
TTTTTCGGTTCCGAAATGATTGGGCTGCGGACCCTCAAAATCCAGCTTGATCGCGATCGATTTCGCTTCAGCGACCGCGACCGAATATTTCAAGCCTCGATGTTCCAACGTCAATTGCATGAGAAATTTTCCTGTGGATGGGGAGCTGCAATTAGAAGCTGTTTACAAGTTTCTTCAAGACGACAAAACGACGGGTGACCAAGAAACACCCACCTCGGGAGAACGAGAACCACTCTAGTCGAAGAACACCGCTAATGTTGATGAGTGCACAGACCGTAGCCGGCAGTTGAGCGTTTGCAGGCAAGAACGAACACCCGTTCTTGGCAAGGCACAAACAAGGGCCCATCCTGCTTACGCGTTTGTCGCATTTATGCCCGGTTTAGCGGCAGCAATGGAAACCCGAGTGCCTAAGTGAGGGAGAGCCCTCGTTGGTGGCTCGCCCTCGATAGTGGTTTGTCCTCGCTGACCCATTCGGGCGACCATTCTCGCATTCGGCTCAATAATTTAACACGAACTTACGCGTCGAGTTTCCCATAAAGTCACCACCTCGTCCCGGCGTGGTGAATGGCCTTTGGCAGCGGTCCGAGTGGATGCAATTCAGCTGACTTTCTAGTAAATTGAGCGACTTGTGAATCCATCATCGCTAAACAGACAAATCCGAGTCAAACATGATCAACGTCATCGCCACCATCACGCTCAACCCGGGCGTTCGCCAACAATTCCTAGCCGTGTTTAACGCCAACATCCCTGCAGTGCTTGAAGAAGATGGTTGTATCGAATATTTCCCGGCCATCGATGTGGACGCAGGCATTGAGATTCAAGTCCGCAACCCAGACACTGTCGTCGTAATCGAAAAATGGTCCTCAGTCGAAGCCCTGCATGCCCACTTGGTGGCCCCTCACATGCAAACATATAAAGAGCAAGTCAAGGATTTGGTTGCTTCGCTATCGCTAAAAGTTCTCGAGAACGCGAACTAAACAGCCTCCGGCTGCTTCCGCCGCCCATCATTTTTGGCTCTCAATCCAACTTCAAGCCATTCCATGCAGACGACCGTCGAAATCCCACTCCTCCAAGACCACCATTCCCATCCGCTGTTCTACTCCGCGTTTGGCCAATCGGTCTCGCTGGAATCAGCCGCTTCGAAACCGGAAGCATTGCAGCGACTAGAATCCGCTTGGGAGCACCCGGCGGCCAACGGACCAGGGATCACGATCGCCCACGGCTGGCGAAGCAACCACTTTCAATGGACAGCCGAAGAAATTGAGAAATGGCCGCCGACCGCGATCTTCAATGTGTCGCTGCACGATCTGGTCATCAATCGCGGCGGCATGCAAGTCCTCGTCTCACGCTACGGATCGATCTCGGAACAACTGAGAGATCGAATTTGGTACGAGAATAACTTGCGGGTCGTTTTGAACTGGTTCGCCAATCTGAATGCCTCCCCCGAATTGTTAACGCAGTTCTATGACCAGATGCTTGAGCAAGGCGTTTACTTCCTCGAAGAAATGTTGCTGGTCGACGAGAATGAAATCGAACTCTTCAAGCAAGCTGGCCTAATTGACCGTACTCGTTTCTGGGCCGCGCCTGATACGTTCGAATCGCTTTCGGCCCCAGCGAAACTCGACGTTCATGGCTTGAAACTTTTTACTGACGGTGCATTGGGCGCTCGAACCGCGGCCCTGATTCAGCCATACCTTGATTCGAATGAAACCGAAAACCGGGGCTTGCTTATCCATTCGGACGCCGAGCTAACTCAGCAAATAACTGCTTGCTTGGCGACGCGAAAATCGCTGGCGATTCATGCCATCGGCGATCGAGCGATCGAACAGGTGATCGAATCCCTCACCGCCTGCGAAAACGCCATCTATCAGGCGCCGGAAATTCGAATCGAACACGCTCAATTAATTAGCCGAAATGCCGCCGATCGAGCCAAGGACTTGGGAGTTACGCTTTCGATGCAGCCAAACTTCAGCCATGACTCGGTCGACTATGCCGATCGGATGTCAGCAGAATACCGCATCGCAAATAATCCATTTCGCATGTTGATCGATGAAGTCGGCTTTGTCGCAGGTGAAGACCTGGTCTTTGGAAGCGATGGGATGCCCCATGGCATGGAGGCCGCCATCACCCAGTCACTATCACCTTCCCTCTCAAGCCAGCAGCTGTCACTCGACGAATTCGTAGCGGGGTACTGCATGGAAGATGAATCGCTGGGCACGATCGAAATCGAAATCGAAGTCGATTGAAATTGATGTGTGCCACGAGCGAAGTCTGATTAAATTCGAACCTACGATCGACGTTATGACTTACGCTCAGCCGAAAGCGAGCCGATCAACTGGTTCGTCTCTTCGCGTTTCTTCAGTCGAGCCGCTTTCCGAACGGCACGTTCGGAATGGACAGCATTCTCTTCAGCCGACTCAGGCAAAACCAAAGGGACTTCCGTCGGCTTGCCGTCCTCATCCAACGCAACAAATGTCAAAAATGAAATGGCTGCGACCTGCCTGATTTTGTCACCAACGCAATTTTCGGTAAGAATCTTGACAAAAATCTCCATTGACGACCGGCCCACAGCACACACGTACGATTCAAGAATAACGATATCGTCACGTTGAATCGGGCGATGAAAATGGACACCATCGTTCGAAGCCGTCACGACAGATCCATGGCAATGCCGGCGTGCTGAGATGGCAGCGGTCTCGTCGATGTGGTGCATCAACAAGCCGCCAAACATCGTGTCGTGGGCATTGGTATCACCCGGCAACACTATCTTTTCTTGAATCGCCAACGATTGACGCATCGGAACAACTATACGCTCGGTCATATTTGATCTTTACACTTTTAGTATCTCGCGACGTCGCCAACCCTTCGAGAGACATACATCGCACCATTGATGACGTAGCAAGAACACTCTTGCCCGAGCAAGTCATTGCGAACCGCCCCCGACAGGAGGAACACAAGCTCAAGGCTCACGCGCTAAAGTTTTTTCTTTACCTGAGAGCCTACCGGCGTTTGCTGAACTTCGTAACCCGCAGCGAAAATCTGATCCCGCAACGCGTCCGACGCTGCCCAATCCTTATTAGACCGTGCTTCGTCCATCTCGTTCGCCAATTGCTGAACCCGCTGAGATTCCGCAACCTCTGAGTCCGACTCAACCTCCTCGACGCCGCCCTCGATACCTTCGTTCACCGGAGCCACCGCCAATACCGAATTCATCGCCTTGAAAACCGCCAACGACTCTTGCGGATTCGGATGCTCGCCCTTCATCCAAGGCAACATCACAGCCAGGGCGCCGGAAACATTCAAATCATCGGCCAACGCCTCCGCAAACGCACCCAAGACAGGATGCGACAAGTCCACCTCAACCGTTTCCCCGTTGGCTTGCTCCTCAAGATTTTTTCTAAATTCAACCATCCGAGCGATCGTCAACGACGCTTCCTTGATGCCATCGGCAGTGAAGTTCAATTTTTTCCTGTAGTGCGTCTTCGTCAGCACCAAGCGAAGAACAGCCGGATGAATCGCTTTCCCCAACTCGACTTTATCACCCGTCTCTTCATCGACGTGTTTGATCTTGCCCTCGAACACATCGCGGGCCGTGTAGAAATTGCCGAGCGATTTCGACATCTTCTCGCCTTCGACGAACAAGAACCGCGCGTGGATCCAGAACTTGGCAAAATCCGACTCGCCCGTTACACCACATGTTTGGGCAATCTCGCATTCATGATGTGGGAAAATCAAGTCTTCGCCGCCGGTATGAATGTCGATCATGTCGGCACCCAAAATAGCCCGAGCCATCACGCTGCACTCGATATGCCAACCGGGATATCCGACTCCCCAAGGCGAGTCCCATTTCATGATGTGATTCTGATCGGGTTTCCAAAGCATGAAATCGCCTGGATGCTTTTTCTGAGCCTGATTCTTGGCACTGACTCGACCACCAGCATTACTCTGAATTTTCTCCAGTGAGTTTCCGCTCAGGCGACCGTAGTCCGGAAAGCTCTCGACGCTGTAGTAGACCACGCCATCATCAGCCACATACGCGTGGCCACGATCGATCAGCTTCTGAATCATGTCGATCATGCCAGCCGCGCCTTCGACGTGATCAGTGGCCTTGGGAACATTGTGAGGCTCGTAGGCGACCTTGTATCCCAATCGCTGACCGTCTTCGAGAAACGCGTTCGTATAGTAGTCCGCAATCTGATACGGATCGTTGGGATCGCCAATCGCGCCCTCCGGCAGCCGATTCGCTTTTTTATTTTCCAACACGCGACCCGCAGCCAAAGCCATTTTGTCTTGTTCGCCTTCGACCATATGCCCCACGTCAGTGATGTTCATGACGTGATGGACATCGTAGCCAGCCAATTCCAAAAACCGACGCAGCAAGTCACCGAACAGAAAGGAACGGAAGTTTCCGATGTGGGCGAAGTCGTAGACGGTCGGCCCGCAGCTGTACATCCGGACCTTGCCGGGCTCCAGCGACTTGAATTCTTCGGTTTGGTTAGTCAGCGAGTTGTAGAATTGAATTTTCATGAAGTCGATCGGGGCAAAATTGAATCAAAGTCGGTGCTCAAATTTACACGTAACCCACGCTTTCACTCAAGCCAGATGTGAAAGAGCAATTTAACGGGGTCAAGTTCGGAATTACCCTGCGTTTTCAGTGGTATTCCGCTCGCATCGTGCAACCAATCAGAAGCAGCACGTCACGCTGCCAAGGGGTGCCCTGGCGAAACAGTTTGCAGCTAACCGAAAAACATAACCTCTTTCCCTGCCAAAACGGAAAACACCCTCCCAGGAGCCTTGGAGGGGGAACGTTTCGGGGCCTAGAACGCACGACAAATCAAACGAGATTTTCCGCTCTAGCCTAACGTGGCAATCCCGTCATCTCCCAAACCTCATAAAGCCAAGGATGAACCCAGGGATTGTTCATCGAATAAAGAGCCGAGATTGCACTGATTGCAAACAGGCAATAGCAAATCGCTTGGCCCCACTTGGTTTTCCCCAACCAATCCACGACCGGGAGCATCGACACCAACCAAATCGGCGCCAGCCAAAACAGCCAACGCAAGGCACTCGTCACGCCGCCGTAATTTCGATCCATCGGTGGCCGAATCAAATAGAACGTGATCACGACAGCCGACAATGTGACGCCCATCAGTCCCAGCCACCGCATTTGAAATCGCCCCGCCATCTTGGCTCCGCACATCAACGAGAACATTCCGGCAAACCCCAGCAACCAGATCGGCGTCAGCGAAAAAATCCCGTGATGCCCAAAAAAAACATGAAACGCGTACAGCGACTGCGAAGCCTGCCCGCGATCGACTTCGGATTTTCCATCCGCATTGACATCAAGCCAATAGCTGCCGGGATAGTCGTACCAGTTCTTCCATTCCCGCAGCTCAAACTCATGCCCCGCTTTGTGCACCACCGTGCGAACAATTGAAAACTGAGTCGAGTTGATCTTGTCACGCACCACCCAACGACGCTCATTCTCCGGTGAGGTTGGCCAGGCACCATTTTCTACCGTCGGAATCCCAATCTCAAAATGCTCACCCGCCACTTCACGGAGCTTGGTCGGGAAGCTTCCCTGGTCAAGCGCTTGCTCAAAATCTCCTGGGACCGTGTCGACAACCACTCCATCCCCTCGGTGGGCATAGGCAGGTTTCAGCTCGCCATGAGCCAAATAGTTTGTGCCAAAAAAACCAACCGCCACTAGCAACGCCAATGGCACGAACCAGACCAACGTTTTTGGGGGTGACTTGACCATGCAAATCAAGCCGACGAACGCAAAAAATGCCAGCGCCGGCAGTTCGTTGGCAGCCGCAAAAGCCGCGAACAGTCCGCAAGCCGCATAGTATCGCCAATGGGCATCCGCCTGACGGTAAATCACCGTCAAACAATACAACGCAATCATCACGCAAACCGCAGCGGGCAAGTGATTATTGAGCGTGTTGGTAAACGTCGAAAGAAAGGTGCCGAATCCAGCGCAAGCCAAAACGTAGTAGCGAGCCCAATCGCGAACCGGCACTGAATTAATCGTTTTG
>JBLINZ010000394.1:0-5998 GCA_047639375.1 Mariniblastus sp.
AGTAGCTGATAAACAATTCGAAGTTCGTAAGGGAACCGAAGAATTGAAAAAAAGCATCGCCGGAGAAAACATCAAGCCAGGTAGCGATTCGAAGCCCGGAGAGCAGAAACCAGGTGAGAGCAAGCCAGGTGAGAGCAAGCCGGGTGAGAGCAAGCCAGGTGAGAGCAAGCCAGGTGAGAGCAAGCCAGGTGAGAGCAAGCCAGGTGAGAGCAAGCCCGGTGAGAGCAAGCCCGGTGAGAGCAAGCCCGGTGAGAGCAAGCCCGGTGAAGGTAAGCCCGGTGAAGGTAAGCCAGGTGAAGGTAAGCCGGGTGAAGGTAAGCCGGGTGAAGGTAAGCCCGGTGAGAGCAAGCCAGGGCAAGAATCGCCACCTCAACCAGGACAAGAAGCACTCGACAAAGCGACCGAGCATCAGCGGAAGGCGGAAGAGAAACTAGGCTCCGGCAAACCCCAAGATGCCAAACGGCAACAGGAAGACGCCTTGGCTGAAATGGATAAGGCCCTCAAAGAGATCAAAAAAGAAAAGCGTCGGATTGAAACGTTGCCCCCCGAAGCCCTCCAGCAAATGGCTGAAAAGCAACGGCGCACACGTGACAAGACCATGGACGTGCTGGAAGAGATGAAAAAAGCGCCCGAGCCCAAACCAGGGGAAGGCGAGCAAAGCGATGGCAAGCCCCAGCAGCCTGGGCAAGACAAAATGCAGCAAGCTGGCGATTCGATGAAAGAAGCGTCTGACGATCTGGGCGATCAAAATCCGGAGGAGGCTCAGAAGAATCAAAAAGACGCAGAAAAGAAGATGGAAGAGGCGCTCGACGAAATCGAAGATCGCCTCAAGCAACTTCGTGACGAAACGCGAGAAGAGAAACTTGCCCGCCTCGAAGCGCGTTTCCGCGAGATGTACGAGCGACAAAAAGTCGCCGGCGTGATGACGATTGAGCTCGACGACAAACGAACGAACTTGGGACAACTCGGCAGACGTGACCAGCTTTTGATGCTTCGCGTCGCCAACGACGAAATGGAGATCAGCGAGCTTGGCCAGCAGGCTTACGATTTACTCCTCGAAGACGGCACAAGCATCGTATTCCCGGAAGCTGTGCAGGAGCTACGAAGCGACCTCAATCATGCGGCGGAATTGCTTCAAGAAGATCGCACGGGCCAATTCACTCAGCTGTTGCAAAACGAAATTGAGTCGGCGATTCAGGATCTTTTGGATGCGTTGAAAGAAGCCCAAGAAGAAGGCGGTGGCGGAGGCGGCGGGGGAGGTGGCGGAGGAGGAGGAGGTGACCAGCCGCTATTGAAAAAATCCGCAGAGCTGAAGGTGTTAAGGATTCAACAATTGCGATTGAACCGACGGACCAAAAAAGTGGATCAAATGCGAGGAGCCGAAGACGCACCAAAGATCGTAGGAGAACAAGATTTGGAGGCAATTCTTGACCAAGAAGCCCAAAATGCCGCAGAGTTACAAGCTAAATTGCTGGAAATGACCGAGCGGATCATGGAAAAAGAGAACGATCGCTGATACGAAGTGTTATATATTAAGTGGTGTAATCGACATTATTTGCCGGATTCGCTGCTATCAAACCATTGATATTGCTCGTGATGGCCAGTTAGGCGAAAAAATGCATCGCCTCGATGAGTTTATGCACGATAATGTTTGTAGTGGGTTCGCAATTCGCAATGCGAAGCGACCCATGCTTTTCAAATGTGGACCAACGAAGGGATCCTGATGAAACGAACCCGACTTATTCCGATCGCATTCAGTTGCGTCGCAGGACTTGCGATGATGACTGGTTTAGCGGCGGCCAACGATACCCACACCGACAAAGTGATGGCTTCGTTTTTGAAGCATGTCGACACGTTGGATTCCGTTGAAGCTAGTCGCAAGTCAGAAATCAAATCAAGCGTTGAGAAACTTTCGCAAGAATCGCCCGATGCGATCACGGAAGGTTTGATTCAACTGTACCCCAAGTATTCACAAGCCGTTGAATCATCGGATGCAGATAGCGTGACCGAAGCCGTCGAGTTGCTCTCGCCGTTGGCCGATTCGAGCGACAAGTATCTCGCCGCCGACGCCAGTTTCTACTTGGCTCGTGCCCTGATGAACAATGAACAATTCGAAGACGCCCTGCCGCGGCTTGAACAGCTAACTGGAGAGCTGGGCAAATACACCGTCCATCAAGGCAGTGCTCAGTACTTCATCGCGGTCGCTCAAGCTGGCCTTTTGAAAAACGATGCAGCCGTTCAATCGTTCATGCGATTCCTGCAATTCAACCCAGACGCTCCGGAGCGTCTTCGTGTCAGCGCCTGGCGCCAAGTCCAGCAGATTCAGTCGATTCAAAAAGGCAAGCTGGACGACATCTATCAGCGGATGGACTTTTCTCGCCGGCGACTTGAGTTGATTGAAACCGATGAGGTCACCCAGAACGAACAAGACAAAATCGTGGGCATGCTGACTAAGCTCATCAAGGAAGCTGAGAAAAAGGAATGCAGTTCCAATTGTAAAAAAGGCGGCACCTGAGAGGCTTCTAAAAAAGCTTCTGGTCAGAAGCAAGCTCAGTCAAAACCCGGTCAATCTAAGAAAAGCGAAAAAGGTGGCAGCAGCAGCAACGCCAATGGAATCGCCAAGACAAAATCGTTCGACGATTCTCCCACCAGTCCTTGGAGTCGGTTGAGAGACCGTGCCCGTGACCCTGCCAACAACGCCTTCAAAGAGAAATTGCCGGCTCGGTCTCGTGATATCGTGGAACGCTATTTCGACAAAGACAACGCCGCGAAAGAAAAGTAATTTCGACTGGCAAGCATGAATCCAAAAGCGGCACCTCCATCCCGGAGAGTGCCGCTTTTTTTGCGTGACGGAACCGAGTCCGCTCGCTTGATTGAGACAAACGTCTCGAAATCAATTAGAATGAAGCACGATGGAAAACCTAAACTCAAAACCGAATCATCGAGTCAAGCGAATGGTCGCCAAGAAGAATGGCCGTTTAGTTGCACTCAGCAAAATCTGTAGTGGCAATTCCAAAATTGCCATCGCGGTGTTTTTTGTGCTTGCCGGCTTGCCAGCGATGATGGCAAACGCTCAGTCAACCATTCAGCTGATTGGCGGCAAATCGCTTTCTGCTGAAATCAAAAGCGTTGATTTGGAAGGCCTCGTCTCGGGAGACACGATTCCTGAAGGCTTGAGCATCCAGGAAGTACTCTCATACACAACGGGCCGCAAATCCGTGCCGGTGACCAGCAATCCAGTTTCATTATTCCTGAATGGAGGAGGTCTGCTGAAAATCACTTCCCCCAATATTGCCAACGAGAAAGTCACATTCAAATCGGACGCTGGCGCTGCAGAACTATCGTTGGAATCCGTGCGTGCCATCGTTTGGAAAACTTCGTTGCTGGTCGAGTCAACGTTGCAAGAACCTTCTTCCGAATTCGATACAGTGATTGTTGAAACAAGCAACGGCGATCGCTCGGTAAGTGGAATTCTGGAAGCGATCGACGAGGAATTCTTGCATGTCAATTACAAAGGCGAGTCGCGAAAAATCGGCTTGCCAAAAATCAAGGCCGTGATCGCGGCGGACCTAGGCCTCACGCCGCCCCGCGGCGCGATCGCCACCCTACAACTAGTCGACGGGGGCCAAGCCACCGGGTTGATTCGAGAAATCGCGGATGGAGAAATTGAAATCGTCATCCCAGGAGGATCCAGCTTACGATTCAAAATGTCGAACGTCGTTCGGTTTTCGATCACCTCAGATCGGCTCCTCTACCTCTCCGACTCGTCGCCGATCGACGTGGAAGAAAAAGCGGTTTTCACAGTCCAACGTAATTGGAAACGCGATCGTAGTGTGATGAATAACCCGCTTCGAATTCGCGTCCCTGGCAACGACCAACCCGCTCAATATGCCAAAGGACTGGGCGTGCAAGCGGCTTCTCGGTTGGTGTTCGCCAACACAAATGAGTTCGATCGATTCAGTGCCGTGGTGGGAATCGACGCCGAAACCAAGGGACGAGGTGACTGCAAAATGGTCGTTCGTGGCGACGGGATTGAGCTGTGGTCGAGCCGCGTTCGAGGGTCCGACAAGCCGCAAGAAATCAACGTGAATATCGCTGGCATGCGGGAAGTTGAATTGACCGTCTATCCGGGAAAAGACTTTGATTTGGGGGATCACGCCGACTGGGCCAACGCACGTTTCCTCAAGACGAATTAATCACGACCGGCCTTGAAGTATTAAATGAGATTCGACAACTGGCATTCGCAGGAATTCCACGTTTCATTGATGTTTAGAATCGACAAGCTCAACTGACAAACGTCGTTGTTACGGCGTTCTGGTATCCGCCTTTTCATTTCACGACGACAAGCCAATGAACTCTTCAAACGCTGTTTTGTCTTGGCCCTTCAAACTCACCTTAGCATTTCTGCTGACTTCGATGCTGGCCGGGTTTGCCTCCGCAGCTGACGACGAAGATTCCGATAATCTAAAGCTCGTAAAAGCTGTCGAACAGCAGCGCATCCGAGCCATCAACAGTGTGATCGGAAGCGTAGTCGCGATTTACGATGAAGACCGACAGGGCGGCGGATCGGGAGTCATTATCGATCCCCGTGGAATTGCCCTCACCAATCACCACGTCATCATGGGTGCCGGTGTTCAGGGTTGGGGTGGATTGGCCGATGGGAATCTTTATCGCTGGAAACTCATTGGCACCGATCCCGGCGGCGACGTATCGATCATTCAAATGGAGGGTTTAGACGCATTCCCCTTCACACCGCTGGGCGATTCAGACGATGTTCGTGTCGGCGATTGGGCGCTGGCGATGGGTAATCCCTTTATCCTGACCGAAGATCAAGCACCCACCGTGACGCTGGGGATCGTTAGCGGTGTGAAGCGTTACCAACCCGGAGCTGGGATGAACCAATTGGTTTACGGCAACTGCATCCAAGTCGACTCGTCGATCAACCCAGGAAACTCAGGCGGTCCTCTATTCAATCTGAATTCGGAGGTCATCGGGATCAACGGCCGAGGAAGTTTCAAAGAGCGTGGCCGGGTCAACGTTGGTTTGGGATACGCCATATCCGCCAACCAAATCAAAAATTTCATTCCAGAATTGCTGGCTACGAAATTAGTCGAACACGCCACGCTGGACGCAAGTTTTTCCGATCGACAGGGCAAGGTCGTTTGCTCGCAGATCAATCGCGACGCGCCAGTGGCACTCGCCGGGTTGGATCTCGAAGACGAATTGCTAATATTCGAAGGAATTAAGATCAGAAATGCTAACCAATTTACGAATCTGATCTGCACGCTCCCCGCAGGCTGGCCGGCAGAATTGGTGGTCCGAAAGAAAGACGGCAGCCAGCAAACGATTCACACGCGCTGCCTCGGCTTGCCCTACAAAAAACCTAAGCCCATGGCCGCGCGAGGTCGTGACGATCAAAAACCCAATCCTGAAAAAGAGAAAAAGGAACTACGTCAACGAGAAATGGTCAAACTGCTATCGGCCCCCCCGGGAACAGTTCGCTTGAAAGACGTCAATCGAAAACACGTCGAACGCCTGTTTGCTGACTGGCGAAAATCAGATCAACCCACCGGGGCTGGTCAGCTAGCAGGCATGGTGCACCTTAAGAATCAACTCATCGGAAAGAATGGCCCCGCAGGCAGCCAAGAGATCTGGCTTGCTGCGGACGGTCGTTTTCGCGTTGAACTCGAAGGTGGCAAGCAAGCAGTCGCCTACGTGTTTGACGGAAAATCTTTCTTCTCGCGTCAAGGCGACAAAGTCAAACAATTGACGGTCATTGAGGCCAAACTTGATTTGAACGTGGTTCAAGCCATTGCCTTATGTGCTTCGATTCAACCGCAACCTTTTGAACCACTCGGGGATCCGTTCCTTGACGGGGCCGACAAAGCCGCGGGCAACCCAGCTTATCGTTTGAAAATGCTAGACGAAGACCAAGATCCGTTCTTTGGTTGGCTCCAGATGTATGGTAAAGATGGCAGACCAGCCGTTCGTTTGGCCA
>JBLINZ010000395.1:0-5978 GCA_047639375.1 Mariniblastus sp.
ACGGCGTCGCCCGTCTCGCTGAACTCTCCTTTGGCATGCGCCCCGCCGAGGAACTCTACGATCTCAAAAAGGATCCGCACCAGATGAACAACGTCGCCGGGAACATGCGCTATCTCCCGGCGCAAAGGGGGATGCGTGAACAGCTCTTCGATCACCTGAAGCAAACCAAAGATCCCCGGGTGACCGGCGGAAAGGCGGACTGGGACTACTACCCCTACTACGGAAAGATCAGCACGAAAGGCTGGACCGTCGATCCGAAACCCTAGTGATTAACAACTGGAGCAACGAATGGGCCTACTGGAGGAGTGTCAAAGTGGAAAGCAGGTAAGTTGAAGTTCACGCTTCAGCGTGTTCTGGGAAACTGTATTAACCACAAAGCTCACAAAGAGCACCAAGTCCGATCGCAACTAAACCCATAAATTGAGGCATTCTACCGTTTGGAGTGGGTAGACAGGGTTGATTAGGGGGAGTGTGGGAGTTGACCGGAGGGCCAAACGCCTTGGATGGCGAGGGCACCCGTTGATCAAACCGGCAGAGGGCAGAGAGCCAGCCTCGGTTCGACATAGCCTTTCCCCGCCGGCTGGTTGGGCTACAGAAGAACAGGTGAATGAAGCAACGATATTTGGGCTGGCCTTGGGTTTGACCGGGACGCCGTGGTAGGTGAGCAAAGTGAAGCTTGATCAATAAATCGGGTTCTTCGACACTTTCGGTGGAACAGAGGACTTTGGAAACCAACGGCTGACCAAGTGAAAAGCTTCAAGCCGCAAGCACCAATCAGGCCAATACTCACGGTTTTCCGGGGAATTCGGCGTGTTCGAATGCGGTCGGCGGTAGCCGTTCTCGGAAGACGAGGGCTCGATCGGCAGCGAGCAGTAGTCCGCCAATCCCGAATGCGCCTCACCCTCAGAAAGTGCGGTCGTCAAAATCGTGGCAATTTTCATGGGTTCTCGCATAACTGGTTGGGTACAGAATCTCATTCAAACGCCAGGCCGTAGACACCCGCCTTTTCAAGGTGCATACGCAACCGGATCTTCTGCCCGCGAAGGTTGTCCATTCCGCCGCCCTTGAACTCAACCGGGATGCGAATCTCGTCTTTGCCTCTAATGACTATTGCGTCCTCTTTCGTGTATCCTTCCAGAGGAATGCCGTCACTGTTGCAGATCTCTACCACAAGCGATCCTTCATCTTCGACCTGGGCATTGACAAAGATTTTGTCACTTTCCAGTTTGAAGGGCCGCGTCAGGAGCTGCCCTCGATTCACCCATTCCCCGGGTACAACTTTTTTCTTCTTGTCGGGACGCTCAAAGGCACGCTGCTGGCCGGTGACATACCCGACAAAACGCCCTTTCCTGACCCGGGCAGCGCAGATGTGGCGAAGATGCCCTTTCTCTTTTGCTGCGGACAGAAAGGAACTGTGTTTATTGTTCCTGCCCTGATAGTAGAAATAATGGTGTTCGCCGATTTCAATTGGACTGCCGTAGGCACTGTAACCAAGGGCGATATTCCATGTCCCGGGCGAGGCTGTTATGTAAGGGTTTCGCAGGGGATCCCGGTGCCACTCCAGGCAGTCGTAGCTGTAGACCAGCTCCTGCCACCCCTCAAGGGAATAGGTATCAAATACCAGGGCCAAGCCGATGTAGATGTCCTGATAGGGCCTCACCGTAAAACCGTAAAACTGCAATCCTCGCCCCCTCGTCTCCGAAGAACCGGGGCTAGTTCTTCCCTGAGCGGGACCGTCGAGTTCGTCCATGTCCAACACAATTCTGGAGTTTTCCCAATGAATCAAATCTTTGCTCTCAATCCTTGCCACCGCCCTTGCGTCGCCGCAAGACGGCTTCACCTGGCTTGTGTTGGGCCGGTGGAAAAGATAGTAAAGGCCCATTCTCTGGTCATAGATGAATGTGTTGTAGGTATCACTGGAATTTTTATAAATGTTTTCTTCTTCTATCGGGTAGGCCTTCCAATGAAGGCCGTCGTCTGAATAGGCAAAACGGAAGCCGCTGCGCTGATAGAGCGCGGTAAATCGGCCGCGCGCGGCAGGATGAGGTGTCTGTTTGGAATCGAGAACGCAGAATCCTCCGCCTACGCCTGCACTGGCGGTGAGAACATTGCCATCGGCTCCATCTTCATTTTCTGCCAGGACGATATTGTTGTTCTTATCCGCTAGTTTTTTGACCAGCATCGTTGTTGGTCCCTCTTCGGCTATCGTTTCCGCAATCCTATTCACCTCATAAGATTGGCGCAGACCAAGGTTGGGAATATCCCAATTCACTCCGTTCCTGGAAGTTGCATAGTGGAGATAGTATTTGTATAAACCACCTGTTGCTGTCCACTTCTTCTTCAGGCCCTCGGAAGCATCCCCAGGAATGCCTGCCCACGGCCTATGCCGGGGCGTGGTTTGATAATAAAAACCTAGAGACCCGTCATCGTTTCGCAACACAGTTCCGGAAGCGGCCAAGGGATAATTCAGGTTCTCATGATGGAGAACTGCATCGGGCAGCTTTTCCGGTTTGTTGTAATTACGCGTAAGAAAATAGGTATGTTCGACCCAACGCTTGTCGATGAAATCCACCTCTTTGCCGAAATTAGCTATCAAGGGAACATCCAGCATGGAGCGATATTCGACCTTAACTGGTGGCGCGTCTTCAGCTTTCACCACACTTCCGAAATTCGTCAGCAACACCGCCACGAGGGCGAGACAGCAACATCCAATTTTCCCAACAAAACTATCGGTAATCATGATCTCTTCCTATTTTATGGTTCCTTTCGTAAGCGGGCAACGACAACCTTCAGTCTCGCTTCATCCGACACCAACTTTCCCGCGCGCACGTCTTCCTCTGTAAAAGTCGCCATCAACACTTCGCCGAGGGGAGTGCGTTTATGATCGTAGATGAGGTAAATTCTGCCGTCCTTGGCCTGCACGCCGTCGGGGTAGGTGACGTCCTCACGTTCGTCGATCATCAAGCCCCCACTCCAGGTCTTGCCGTCGTCATCCGACACGTATGCGATAAGTTGCTCGCGGCCGATGCGCTTGTCGAGCGGGCCATGCTTTACCAGTAGCAGACTTCCTGACATCAAACGGCGAACGAAAAAGCGTGCAGTGCAGTGCTTGATTGAACTGCGTTCCACCGGGGCCCATGTTTTGCCCCGATCAGTGGAAATGGTTTCAGCCAGACCCTGCATCCGCACCAGCATCCACAGTGATCCGTCTTTGCGCTCGACGATCATCGGCTCGTCCGGGCCGCGTTTTTTTGGATCGGCGATATTGGCGGTGCCGCGAAGCGTAAAGCTTTCACCCTGATCGGTCGACGCGTAGACCTTGATGCTGTTATCCGTTTTCCATACCGACGAGGTCAGCAGCCAGTCGCCATCGGAGAGCACTGTCGGCTTGTTGAGCATGATGCCGTCGCCCAACCGACGCGGCGCGGACCACTGAAGTTCATCCGCATCAGGATCATCGCTGACAATGGCAAAGATACCATAACGTCCATCCTGAACCCCGAAGGCTTGCCCCCAGAAAACCCACAGTCGCCCCTGTGGATCGATCCAGGTCGTCGCCGACATGGCGCGCACGCCCCGGCGGGGTAGAATCATGAGCTGTGCGTCCGACCATGACCTGCCATCATTGTCACTGAAGGTTAGCACCTGATAGTTTCGCGAACTCTCGACGTCGCGTCCGTACACTGCCCACAAGCGACCGTTCGCGGTGCGCTCGATTCCGGGGACACCCTGACGTTTCGTCGGCGAGATGTGACGGCGCCAGGGGTTGACGATGACGTGCGCGGGTCTGAGGGCAATGTCAGGGTCGGCCGGTTCTTCGGCGGCGCTGAGGCCTGCAGGCGCGACAGCAGCTGCTGTCGCGAAGAGAAGTGCGCTCAGGCGAAGTATCAGGGATTTCATGGGAGTGAGAGAGTTGTGTTTCATCATCAGAAGGAAGCAAATTTTTCAAGCTTGAACACTCGGTTACAGGATTCATATCAGGACTCCAGTTCATTGGCTTTCCTTAAACGCCTCGGCAATGCGATCGAGCGCCATTTGGACGATCACAAGTTCTTTAGGCTCCAGCGCGCCGTAAAGGGCTTCACGGACTTCTTCCAAGCTCTTCCTGAGTGGGTTGCCGCTCTCGTCCGTTTTTGGTCAGAAACACCAGCCTTGCGCGGCCGTCGGACGGGTCCAGCTGACGCTCAACAAGGCTTTTGTGTTCGAGCAGCTCGATCATCGTTCCTAAAATCGAGATAAATTGAAAAATGTTGACTGACCCCGGCGAAGCCCTCATGGAGTATGCGCCCCGATTACAGGAGGGCGGGTTAAAGCTTCAGGTCAATCTCAATGAGGTCTCCTTTCGCAAAATCTGGTTTCGCCCAGAGTAGAAAATCTTGTCAAAATAAAATCTACGAACTTACTGAAAACGATAACGAACGCCCTGGTTGTCGCGGTAGTCAGCATGCTGCCCGTGATGGGCGAACAGATCAAACAACCCAATGTCATCTTTGTGATGCCTGATGATGCAGGCTATGGGGACTACTCCATATTCGGCAATCCGATCATTAAGACGCCCGCGGTGGATGCGTTTGTAAAACAAGGATTGTTGCTGACGCAGTTCCATGTTTCTCCGGCATGTGCGCCAACCCGGGCGGCACTCATGCTTGGAAGGCACGAATTTCGCAGTGGTGTTACTCACACAATATCCCCTCGTGACCGGCCGAATATCAGTATGACCACATTGGCCCAGATGCTGCAGTCATCCGGTTACACCACGGGCATCTTCGGCAAGTGGCATCTGGGGGATGAGGAAGCGTATCGACCGGAAAGTCGCGGCTTCGATGAAGTCTTTATTCACGGCACCGGAGGCATCGGCCAACATGCTGACGCACCGGGGAATCACAATGACAATCCCGCCCTGTGGCATAACAATCGTTTTGTACAAACCGAGGGCTATTGCACGGATTTGTTTTTTGAACAGGCCACAAAATGGATGGATGAAAAGCGTCAGGGTAACCAGCCCTTCTTTGCCTACATCACTCCCAATGCCCCGCACGCTCCACATGATATCCCCGAAAACTACTACGAGCATTACGTGGAAGCTCTGAAGAAAAACAAAATGAACCCTAACTTTGCTCGCTACTGCGGCATGGTTGCAAATATAGACACCAATTTCGGAAAGCTCTTAAAGCAACTGGATCAGTGGCAGATGGGAGACGACACGATCGTCATTTTTCTCGGCAGCGACAACGGTGGGACAACAGGAGTCTCGATCAATGATGCGGGCATGAAGGGAAAGAAAATGACACCTTATCAAGGGGGGACTCGCGTTCCCTTCGTCATTCGCTGGCCGGATGGTGGCGTTCCTGCCGGAGTCGAGTGCGATGCACTGACTTCAATCATCGATATGTTCCCGACTCTAAGCACCATTTCCGGTGCCACACTCAGCGATGAACTCCAAAAGCAACTTGAGGGTCGCAACCTTGTCCCACTCCTGGAAGACCCGAAGGCTGCCTGGGCAGATCGCTATCTGGTGCATCACGTAGGACGCTGGTGGAATGGAGTTACCGCTGAGCAGTCCAAGTATATAAACTGTGCGATCCAAAACTCCCGCTTCACTCTGGTCGACAACACGGAGCTTTACGACCTGGAGAAGGATCCCGGAGAAACGACTAATGTGATTTCCGAGCACCCGGAAGTCGTTTCGCAGTTGCGGGCGGAGTACGACAAATGGTGGCAGGCAACACTGCCAATGATGGTAAACGAGTCTGTTAAACTCAGTGGGCCTTCGCCATTTGTAGAACTCTACGTGAAGCAGTACGAAGTCATCGATGAGCAGCGGCAGAGACGGATTGACGGGCGCCGTAATGCAAATGCCGTTCAGCGCCAGATTGACATAGTTAGAAAAAGCAAAGGCGAAGCAAAATAAGATAGGTAAATGAGGACAGGCCCCTTGACCGCTTATCAAATTCAGGATGCCATTTACATGAAACCTC
>JBLINZ010000396.1:0-5974 GCA_047639375.1 Mariniblastus sp.
AATCGACCCGACGTTGGCAAATCGATCGAAGATTTTCGCGGTCAATTCTTCGTCGGTAGGCCAAGGGAAGCTGAAGACAACGTCGAACTCGTCCAATTCGAAGCCGATCTGTTCGTAGGCGTTGTCTGGCTGGATGACCATGGAAATTTCGCCATCGTTTTCGCCGAACGCTTCGTCGATCAGGTCATCGGCTCCATCGGGTAGCAGGCTCCCGGCAGCGTAGGCAACGGGCAGCTCAAAATCTTCGGCAATCGCCTCGGCGGCCTCGACCAATTTTTCATCGATTTCAATGCCGAACGCCTCATAGCCAACCATGCTGGCCAAGCAGGTTGAGATTCCCAATCCACTGCCCCATTCGCAGAATGTTAAACCGAACGCCAAACGTTGTTCGAAAAGGTGTGAAATCGCGTAATAAAAAGCCTGATAGTCGCTGGGTACAAATCCCCGAAATCCGCCCGGAATTTTGGTGCGATGTTGTTCGACCAAGGGAGCAGTCTGCTCGAGAAAATCCTTCACCGAGGGAGGCATGCCCGAGGTTGGAGGCTGGAATTCAAGTTGCGTTAAAGCCATTGTATCATCAGGTTTGCGAGTGTTCGTTGATAGGAGCCTAGAGTTAGGAAACAGAATAGATAATTGCAGGAACAAAAAAAAGCAGCCGACCCACTGATGGGCCGACTGCTTTTAAAATTTAACTATGAGTCCGTTGGACTCACGTCATCCTAGCAAGTTTACTCAAGGGTTGAGTCTAAGCCATCGTTGATGCCGTGAGCAGCGAGGTAGGCGTCGAAATCAATTGATTCGTTAACAAAGGAGGTAGAACCATCGAGTCGTCCAACTTGACAACCGCCCGAGTGATTGCTGCTCGCAGGAACTTGATTCCAAAGCGGAGCAGTAAGATTGGCATTGACCGGTGTGGCGACTTCAGTGGCGGTCGCGGCGTTGAATCCGACTACGGAATTAGCATTCAAAACGCCGTCAACGCGATCTGAGGAATCGACTGCGACTCCAAAGGCCCAGCCAGCACGAATCGGACTCCAGTTGTCGGTTTGAGAACGAGCATGCTCGACAAACACGATTGTATTGGAAGAGCCATCTCGGCAATCTTCGAATCCTTTTCCGTACTTGCTCTTGAAACTAGCCCGGACGATCGTAGGCGTTCCGCCAACATTCAAGGGCTTCGGTGAGAACATGCCTGTCAAGCCAACAGCGCCTTCGGATCCAATGGTTGGAAGCGAACTAAATACATATCCGCTACTGTTTTCGCCGACTGGGCCCATGCTGGGGGCGTAGTGAGAAGGCTGTTGACTTGGGTCGGTGGTAGCGCTTTCGTCTTCCTGTGTCGCATCTGCACAAACCAGCATCGACAATTGGAAATTTGAAGAAAGTGCAGCTTCCGAAATGCCCGTTTTGGCTTCGTCGTAGATGTTGCCGTTATCCAAGTTTGAAAGAATTGGAACGACCCAACTCCTGGCTCCCGCAACGCCAGCGACTTGGGGAGCCGCTGTTGGGAATTTCTGATTTGAACTTTGGTAGTTATGGCAAGCCATCACAACCTGGCGGAGATTGTTCAAACATGCGGTGCGCCGAGCGGCTGCACGAACTTGTTGAACTGCGGGTAGCAGCATGCCAACCAAAATTCCGATGATGGCAATGACGACAAGCAATTCCACGAGCGTGAAGCCACGTCGTTTGTTCGATGAATGACTGAATGACATTCAGTTTCCTCCAAGGTTAGTGAGAATGAGATGGTGGGGAACGTTATAGATAGGAGGGATGAGAAATCCCGGAAGTGGCGTAATCCGTCACCCGATGTTTTCAATAGTGTAATGCAAGTCAACGTAGGGTTACAGTACATTTACTCGAACCAGCCACTCCATTATGGTTCAATTCGCCCTTAAAGGTAATCTAGAAACAGAATTGACCAATAATTTTGACTTTTTCCGGCTATCCACGAAGCCAAGGGCAGTCGTAACGGTTTTTTTAGCCCCCTAACGCAGGTTGTGCTTGGCAGACCTTCGAAATCGAATATTTTGGCTCGAACCGGTCACTTCCAGAATCTGAGTTGAACATTGAAGAAATGGGTTCGCAGGGGCTGGAATCACCCCGACTTGATGTTTGGCAGCAGTTGTTTTGCGAGAACAATTTGTTAATGGGCTAAAAGAGTCGGGTTTGCCCGATTCATGTGCGGGCCATGTGGATGGAGCGAGGTTGAAAAGTGTTTTAAGATAGCCGGAAATTTTAGGTTGAGATTGACCTCGAAATAGAGATTTCGATACCCTGCCAGCTCCTCGACCTAGAACTTCAACGACTCGCACAAATGACGATCGCCCAGAGTGAATCCCTGCAGAATGTCTCGTTCGTGTTCATGTCAGCATCTTGGCAGAGTATGGAACTCGAGCTTGCAGGAGCGCGTTCGGTTTCGGGTTCAACCTCGCTGGTTGAGGAATCGGTTTCCCAGCAATCGAGACAAACGAAAAGTGTGTGCCGCGCGCAGCTGCGGGATGCGATCGCGAAAGCGGAACATCGTTTGATCGCGATTGTTGATGAGGGCACCACAGTGGATCAGGATCAGCTCAGGTCGATGTTGAATCGAGTCGAGCAAGCGCCGGTTCAAACTTGTTTCGAACAGTCCATTCCCCTCCCCTCGATGCGGTTTGGCCGAATCAAACGCGTCTTGATCCAGGTTTTGACGTGGCTGACTCGGTTGGTGTTTCGAATTCAAAAAACGGAATTCACACGGGGCGTGACGCTGATTGATCGGGATCAAATTTCCGCAGCGATCAACGAGCTCGAATGTACCACGTCATCATCGCGTTCGGTCATTGGTTCCGGGGAGTTCGGCTGGGCTTACACGGTCGAACAATTGCTTGCGATGTGTCGATTGCAGGGGATCTGCGTAGTCGAAACCAAGACCGCAGGGCATGTCGTGTTTTCCGCGACTGCCGAAACTGCGGAGGCATCAAAGGAATTCAGATTCAAAAGAATCCAACAGGCCTTTCAAGCCACGCTTCGATTCTGGTGGAATCGGATCATGTTTCCGCGTCGGAATTGCGACGCTCCTGACAAGCGGTATCGGCGTTTGGATCGAGTCGCGGCCCTGCTGGTTCTCGGGGTCTTGGGTGGGTTCATCTTGTTTCAAAATCTCGGATTTCCCTTGTTTGAGCCGGATGAAGCGCGAAATTCGCAGCTCGCGTCGAACGTGCTGGAGTCGGGCCATTGGCTTTCGTTAACGCTGGCGAGTGAAAACTATTGGGACAAACCGCCGTTGCAAATTTGGGCGATTGCATGCAGTTACAAGATCTTTGGCGTTAGCCCATTTTCAACTCGCGTACCGATCGCGTTGGCCGCGGCGTTGACGGTGCTCCTGACCGTCTTGGTGGGGCAGCGATTGGTGGGATTTCGGGCGGCTTGGTTGGCCGGGATCTTGTTGTTATTGACGACCGGTTTCGTATGCACGGGGCGCTACGTCACGATGGACGCTTCCTTAACCGCGATGGCTACCGCAATGTCCTTATTTGGATTCCTCGCCATCCAACAACCGTTTCAGCGTCGATTTTCCATCGCCGCCGGGGTTGCTTGTGGATTGGGTATCCTGATCAAAGGTCCAGTCATCGGCGTGCTGTGTTTGCCGCCCTTGCTCGTGGCGATTTGGCTGGGTGAATCGAAGCAGTCGTGGTCGCTCAAGTCATTTGCCTGGTTTGCAGTCCCGGCATTTCTGATCAGTGCTCCTTGGTTCATTGCGACGGCGGTCATTCATCCTGATTTCCTAGTCTATTTTTTCTGGAAGCATCATGTCGTGAGGTTCTCCGCGGCATTCAATCATCGCGAACCGTTTTGGTATTACTTCATCGGGATCTTTATTTTCATGTTTCCGGCGTCGTACTTGCTTCCTTCGGTCGCCAAGTTTCTGACGTCGCGGAAATCGCACAATCGTTTTGCACGCACGCGAGAGCATGGTTACTTGTTACTTTCAGCCCTGTGGGTCGTGGGCTTTTTCTCGATCTCTGAATCCAAGCTGCCCACCTATATCCTTCCCTCATTTCCGCCGATTTGTCTCTTGATGGGAGTCTTGTTGGATCGGAAGCTGTTCTCAAATTCGACGTATTCGATTGCTGCGATTCAAGCCTCTGGGCGTCTGGCGAAGCTTGCGAACAATCGGACTTGGCTTGAGAAAATTGGGCGTCGAGCTCCGATCGAACTTCTGTTTTGGTTTGGGATCACCGGATTGGCGGCAAATCAGTTGCTCCAGTCGGAGTCCGTGACTGCGACTTATCTCTTGGTTTGCACGTGTGTGCTATTGATGCTGGTTGTCGCGACATCGTTGTTCCGAGCCCAGCCAAAAATCGCCTGGGCGTGTTTTGGTGCGATGGCCTGCCTGATGATCTCGCTCACGGCCCATCAATTGATTCCTGGAATCTCAAGTGATCGTTCAATTCATGTTGCCGCCGCCAGGATTCAAACGCTGGATGAGTTTCAACACGCTCCAGTCGTGTTCTTTGGGCGAGAGTCGTATGGAGCAGGCATGACGTTAAACTCGAGCGAAATCAAGTGTTTTGACGAAACCGACGTGTCTTCGTTGGTCGAGTTTCTGGCTTCCAATCCGCATTCAATCATCGTTGCGTCCGAAGAACCGATGGATGTTTTGCGTCACGATCTGCCATGGACGATTGCGTTGGAAGAACGCGATGACGCCAGGCACCTCTACGTCAGTCGTCCCAACGCAGTGCTGATTTCCCATCAAATGGGCGATCGCGTCGTGAAGTAGGGATCGCCGAGAGGCGGCGCTGTTTTGGGTTCACGGTGCGAATCTGTGGCTCTCAGAGGCCAAAGTGCCCCGGAGGAATTTCCTAACCGCCACAACCGGACCAGACGGCTCAACTACCCAGTCGGTCAGGTTTATCTAAGCCAATGGTTGTGCTTTATCCTGCCAATTGGTTTAAGTGATGTATTTTTTCAACGTCACCGGAAAGGTGTTGGTTATCCCCCTTTGAACCAGTTGAATTAGGTAAAGACACATGGCGAAGACATCGAGCAAAATCGAGAAACTAAACGAGACCGGCAAGCGAGAATCCACTCGCCGCACCAACAAACCAGTAGCTGATTCTCAACCAGCGGACAATCGTCGCAAAGTCAAACGACGTCGCCAAATTGATCCTACGACCTGCGAACGGGAGTACTCGGAACTCGAAATTGAATTCATGCACGCCATGGATGAATACAAGCGAGCCAGTGGACGAATGTTCCCGACTTGCAGCGAGATCCTAGAAGTTCTTACCAATATCGGATACCGAAAAACGGCCGACACCCAACCGATCTTTAATTTAAATGACGACTCGTCAGAAGCCACCGAAGACTTTGACGCACTTGAGGAAGAACAACTCGCCTAATCCCCAGGTCATTCCCACAGCAAATCCCCACAGCAAATCCCCACAGCAAATCCCTTCCCAGCAAATCCCTTCCCAGCAAATCCCTTCCCAGCAAATCCCTTCCCAGCTAATCCCTTCCCAGTAAATTCCTTCCCAGTAAATTCACGGCTCGTTCCTCTGAGCCGTGTTTTTTTATGCGCGGTGGTGGTTGATTCCGTTCAAGGCGTTGGCCCAAATTTGATTGTAGCGATACGCGTCAAGAGTTTCGGCGGTCTGAAATTCTGCGAGCTGGGAATTCTGTGGCTCCGAAAGTCTTAACCACATTCGTTACGGATTAAATGACATTCGTTACGGAAGGCACGTCATTCGCTACGGATTAAATGAACGCTCATCAACCCAGTAGCACCACGGGCCAGCGGCTGACTGAGGCCGCAATTTCGGCTTCGGGTTTCGTTTTTACGAACACCACGGCTAGGTCGATAGGGATCTCAGGCAACGAGAGATCGCCGACGATTCGCCATTCTCGTTCTTGAGTCCAATCAATTTCTGATTGAGAGGATTGACTCAGTTGAAAAAACGCGCGAGCTTCAGGGGACAGACGCTCCCAA
>JBLINZ010000397.1:0-5946 GCA_047639375.1 Mariniblastus sp.
GACGGAACCAAGGTTGAGTTTACCGACGTGATGACGCTGTGTGCTCAATGTCATGGCCCGCAAATGACGGATTATGAACATGGCGCCCACGGTGGCATGAACGGCCATTGGGATCTCAATCGCGGCCCGCAAACCAAGAACAATTGCGTTGATTGCCATCAGCCCCACGCACCAAAGTTCCCCAAAATGCAACCTACTTTTAAACCACGAGATCGATTCCTAAAACAGGAAGGGCACTAATGGCAGACGCCGACAGCCCGAGTTCGAGCGAACACAATTCGAGTCCGAATAAACACTCATTGCCGGTCATTGGGCAGCCCTCGAGTCGACGGACGATGCTCAAGATCGCGGGTGCGACGTTGGGATTGGCAGCCTTTGGAAAGGCCGTATCGCCATTGATGGTGATCCCCGAAAACGTCTCAATCGATGAGTTCCTGCAGCAGCATTACAAGGAATTGACACCCCAAGACAAGGAAAAAGTATTCGCTCGATTGGAATCGGAAACCAAAGAAGACTACGGGGCGGACGTTACGATTTCGGACCCACCGCCCATCCCAGGCGTCAAGTTTGGTTACGCCATTAATTTGACCAAATGCAACGGCAATGGCAAATGCATGGAAGCCTGCAACAAAGAGAACAACCACCATCGAGGCGTGGATCAGTCGTACATTCGGATTCTGGAGATGTCCAAAGGATCCATGGACATGGAAAACGGTAACACGACCTACGATCACACAGTCCCGCAAGACGACAAATTCTACATGCCGGTGCAGTGTCAGCAGTGCGACAATCCCCCCTGTGTTTCGGTGTGCCCTGTCGAGGCGACTTGGAAAGAGGACGACGGCATCGTTGTGGTCGATTACAACTGGTGCATCGGGTGTCGGTACTGCGAAGCAGCCTGTCCGTACCACGCACGGCGTTTCAATTGGGAAAAACCAGAGATTCCAGCGGAAGAAGTCAATCCCGATCAGGGCTATCTGTCCAACCGCGTCCGCCCACAAGGCACCATGGAGAAATGCCATTATTGTTTGCATCGTACGCGAGAAGGCCGGGCCCCAGCCTGCCTGGAAGCGTGTCCGACGGGCGCTCGGGTGTTCGGCGATTTGAACGACCCTGATTCAGATATCAATTGGATCCTTCAAAACAAACGCGTTTTCATATTGAAAGAAGAGCTTGGCACCAAACCCAGCTTCTTTTACTTTTTTGACTAATCTGTTTTTTGAGCTCTACGAATTCCATGTCGTCATCCACTAGCAAGCCACTCCTCGGTCCCGATTCCGGCCGTGTGATTCGGAGCTACCCAAGTTTTATTTGGTGGGCGATCGGCGAAGCCACCAATGGCAACATCGTGTTTTACCTGTGGATGTTTGTGCTGACGGCGATTGCGTTAGTGGGCGCCAATGCCTGGGCAGTTCAAGTCTCCGACGGCATGATCGTGACCAACATGACGGACCATGTGAGCTGGGGGCTGTACATTGCCAACTTCACCTTCATGGTTGGGCTGGCCGCAGGTGGTGTGATGATGGTCATTCCGGCCTATCTCTACCATGACAAAAAGATGCATGAAGTAGTCATCGTCGGAGAGCTGTTGGCAATCGCAGCAATTATCATGTGCCTCCTATTTGTGGTCGCTGATTTGGGCAGACCCGAACGATTTTGGCATATGATTCCCTTTGTTGGCCGGTTCAATTGGCCGATGTCGATGTTGACTTGGGACGTCATCGTTCTCAATGGCTATCTGCTATTGAATTTGCACGTTTGCGGTTACCTGATGTACATGCGATTCCTCGGACGAAAGCCAAACCCAATTTGGTACGAACCGTTTGTGATGATTTCGATCTTCTGGGCGATCTCAATTCACACGGTGACCGCATTCTTGTATTGCGGGCTCGGTGGCCGGCCGTTTTGGAACACGGCCCTACTGGCGCCGCGTTTCCTTGCCAGTGCGTTTGTCGCGGGACCGGCTTTTATTCTGATTCTGCTGGCCTTTCTTAAAGGCGCCATCGGGCGCCCCATCGACGCTGGGCCGAGCCGCTTGCTGGTGAACATTATTCGCGTGACGATCATCATCAATCTGATCATGGTGGCGTCGGAGGTCTTCACCGAGTTTTACACCGGTGGCGCCCACACCGCTTCAGCGACCTATTTGTTCTTTGGACTTCACGGTCACAATGGCCTGGTTCCTTGGATCTGGACTGCCATGGCGTTCAATGTGATTGCCACGATCTTGTTCGTCTCGCCTTGGGTCCTTAAGAACACTTGGATCTTGGTCCTAGCATGCACCTTAGCATTCATTGGCGCCTGGATCGAAAAAGGGATGGGGTTGATCGTCCCAGGGTTCATCCCGAGTACGCTGCATGAGATCGTTGAATACTCACCCAGCTGGACGGAGTGGAAAGTCACTGCCGGTATCTGGGCGTTCGGCCTCATGGTGATCACCCTCCTACTGAAGATGGCCATCGCAACGTTTGGTCAGCCAATGCCGAAGGACACGTTGCAGCATGCCAAATCAGAGGATTGAACGATCAAGCCCAATGCTTGGTTTTGACTATCAAAGCGCACGAAACCTAATTGATCTTTTTCGCGTTGACGGTTTGTCCGCCTTGATCGAGAACCAAACCCGTTGTGTTTCCATTCACGTCTATTTCGAACGTGATAGTGGCATTGATCGGTGCGATCAGAAATTTTGTTTTGCTAATTGAATTCAAAGCAATTTTGTCTTGGCCAGTCGCTTGTCCCATCAACTTACCTTCTTCGACAGTTGTAGTGAGGATAAACCCAGGTGCAATTTCGTACTCGCCCACGAAAGCGTTCAGGGCCTCGACAGAAAGCTTCGTCGATTTCCCTTCAATTTCATTGATCGCCAAGACACCGGTCGCGTTCTCTGGATTCAATTCAACCGATTTTTGGTAGTTAACCAAAGCAAGTTCTTTGTCATTGGCGGCTAAATAAGCTTCACCCAGACTATCGTAGGCATTGGAAGATTCGGGAAACATCTCAACGTTGAGTTTGAAAATCTCAATGGCGTCCTTGATTTTTTCATCACCAAGTAATCCATAGCCAATTTGGTTGAGGAATTCCTCATCATCAAAATCATAATCGTCTGGTGATTCGGTTTTGAGCTTGCGATACTTCGCAACCGCCGTGGCCCCGCCCTGCTCCATCGCAAGCCCGGAAATCGCATCGACAATCGATTTCTTAGGCAAGTCATAAGGTTGGTCATTGAGGACATTGATGATCGAGTTCGTCATCTTGGCGTGATATTGCCCCATGCTCACGTTATCAAGGATCACAATCGTGTGATTTTGCCCAACGACTCGGGTGAATCGACAATTGAATCCATTGATTCCGCCGCCGTGCTGTACGATTTTGGTGGTAGTTTCGGTCTTGCCGATCGGTGCTTCGCCGATGAAAAATCCGTACCCATAATCCGACTTGCCGGGCGTGAACATCAACTCCTTGCTCTCCTTTGACAATACGTTGTCGGCGTAAAGCGATTGGTCCCATTTGAAAAGATCGTCGACGGTCGAATACAACGACCCCGCAGCGAAAGGCAATCCCATATCCAAATAGGCGGCATTCCGATATCCATTCGGTGTCTTTTCGTAACCTTGAGCTCGGCGTTTGATAATTGGAGCATGCACGTCGTAGCCCGAATCCGTCATACCGACGGGATCGAAAATTCGCGATTTCACCGATTCGGCGTAGGTTTTACCATCGACCTGTTCAATAATCGCACCTAGCAAAAAGTACCCTGAGTTGTTGTATCGGAAGTCCGAACCTGGTTCGAATTCGGAATCACCACTGCAATATTTCTCGACAAATTCATCGACCGTGAATGGCGTGCGGCTCTCGTTTTTGAAAAAGTCAGGTGTGGTATAGCTGGGGATTCCGGAAGTGTGTCGCAAAAGATGATGGACGGTCACTTTGTCACCGGTGTCTTTACGATAATCAGGTAAATACTCGGTCATCGCAGAATCGAGTTTCAGCTTCCCTTCGCTCGCGAGTTGCAAAACGACCGCCGCCGTGAATTGCTTCGTCACCGAGCCAATTCGAAATATGGTGTTTGGTTCGCAAGGAATGTCCCACTCCCTATTCGCCAATCCATAGCCCTTGCGGAGAATGATTTTTCCGTGCTCAGCAACCAAGACGGAACCATTGAATTGGTTGTTCTTGACGTAGCTGTCAATCAGAAGGTCAATAGTGTTTGTGTGACTTTTTGTTTGAGACGGAACCGCTGCCTCTTGCGCGTTGGTGGGATTGATTCCAACCGCAATAGCAACGGCGGACAAGGCGGCCATTTTCAATAGCGTAGCGTTCACGTTAAGTCTCGTTTCTCGTATTCAGGCTAGTTTTGAATCCAGAATGTATAAGCCGTATTCGCGGTTGCGCTACCGATCTTTCCGTTTTCTATCGGAAAAGCAAATTTTCCGTCGCGCGACGGTTTGCGAAATAACGGGACGAACGCCTGCCTTGCCCTACCACCATGCCCTTTCCTCGATAGACAGATTCTCAAAATCGAGTTGCCTGACGGGAATCAACTATAAATTTTCCCCAGACACGGGACTTTAATGCGAGCACCAGAATTTCCCGCAAAACACCAAGCTTAGCAGGGGTTTTAACATGCAGGCCGACTGCAATTCCCCAATTCAATTCCAGAATTTATGTTTTTTCGATTTCGCTTGTCCAATTTCGGCCGCCTGTGGAGTAGTCCCCAGACCCAGAGAATCAATCAGGCAATTCGTCTAGCGTCCAGACCATCCAATTGCGTGCTGAGTCTAAATAGTTTCATCATGCATCCGTTTTTCAAAAGATTGTTATTATGAAAACCACCTCCACAGACCAGGCTTGCGGACGGGCAACGATGTCCGAAACCTTCAACTGAATGAACGACGTGAGAGATTCGAGCACTGGAAAGCCAACTCGGAATTCCCGCCAGTGAAACATTGATTAGCACCGTCCTCCAAGACGCCGGCTATTTCACGGGAATCATCGGCAAATGGCACATGGGCGTTGAACAGCCATTTCACCCCAACAACCGTGGTTTCGACGAATTTCATGGATTCTTGGGCGGCAGCCATGAGTACTTTCCAGAGAAGTACCAGCCGATCTATGAGCGGCAATCACGTGTCGGAAAAGAGTTCTACAATGACTACATCATTCCGCTTGAACACAACGGAAAACCAGTCAAAGCAACCGAATATATGACCGACGCACTGTCGCGCGAGAGTGCCAGCTTCATCCACAAAGTGTCGGGACAAGACTCGCCGTTTTTTCTTTTCGTATCCTTCAATGCACCCCACACGCCGCTGCAAGCAAAGGCGGAAGACCTTAAGCATTACGAGACCATCATGGACGAACAGCGGCGGACTTACGCCGCGATAATTCATGCCGTGGACCGGTGAGATCGTTGACGCGCTTGAATCGAAAGGCCAGCTGAAGAAAACCTTGATCGTTTTCCTCAGTGACAATGGAGGAAAAGTTGGAGCCGGCGCCAACAACGGCTTGCTACAACGCGGCAAAGGCAGCGTCTATGATGGCGGCTATCGCGTCCCGATGTTTTTCCATTGGCCTGGAACGGTCGAAGCAGGCAACACTTACCAACACCCGGTCTCAGCCCTGGATTTCTTTCCGACCTTCGCTGGCCTAGGAGACGCCAAAATCCCGAGCGACAAGACGCTCGATGGATTGGATATTTGGAATGATTTCTTGCAGGGTAGCAATCCACGCCCCAAGGATCCAGTATTTATGATGCGACATCACGCCGAGTTAAGCAATCTCGGCGTTCGACGCGGATCATGGAAAGCCAGTTGCATTGGCAAGCGATGGCAGCTGTTCAACTTGGACGATGACATCGAGGAAGTGAATGATTTGAGCCAACAGCATCCGGAGCTTCTGAATTTAATGAGGGATCAAGCGGAAAGTTGGGCCCGGCCCCACCCTCAA